>NZ_JANJEP010000004.1:0-436568 GCF_044778325.1 Acinetobacter sp. BD54
TCAATTACTGACTTAAATTTCGCTCAAATAAACTTCGAGTAATTTAAACCAATCAATCAATGAAAATTATTTCGATTAATCAATCAGTAAAAATCCACACAAGTTGTTCTTCAATTCTCTTAATGATCTTCTTACTGGTTCGTCACCAGCAAGCTAGGTCGGCTATATTACTCTTAATCTCTTAAAAGTCAACAGGTAATTTCGATATTTTTAAAACTTAGTCTCTAAACCATCTCATCATCAAATTCATCACTTAAAGCAATCAACCTAATCACAAGTAACTGTTTTTCAACAAGTTTATATCTGCATCACCGCCGATGGATGTGCATTATAGACCATTAATAACCCTTTGCAACCCCTTTTTATAGCAATTCATATCAAGCGTACATTTTTTAGGCTTTTTGGCTATATTTCTATATAATTTGATCAATTTTACATTGATAATAGCTTATCGCTTCTGTATTAAAATATATCTCTACCCAACTGCATATTGAATATAGCCTGGCTAGCGGTTAAGGAATTATATGAATTATTCTAATTTACTTTTGTCGAGCTTATTAACTGTAGGTCTTTACACCTCAGCCCATGCTCAAGAAAATCTTACTGAAGAATCTGCCGCTAGTTCGGAAGATGTTACTTCAACCCAGACTCAGCATAGCCGACCTCACTTACAAATTATTAAAGATTTGAAAGGCATAAAAGTTAAAGATTTAAAGATCAACGCAAATGCTGCTCAACCGGATACAGTAAAAGATCCATTACAGTCACTGAACCGTCCAATTTATTCTTTTAACGATATGTTAGACCGCCATGTTTTGCGTCCCGTTGCTGTTGAATATAGAGAAAAGACGCCAGAAGATGTACGTGGTTCTTACCGACAATTTCGTAAAAACCTTGGCGAACCATGGAATGCTGTTAACCAGCTAATTCAAGGACGTCCTGGCCGCGCAGCAAAAACTTTAGGTCGTTTTACTATTAATACGTTAACAACTTTAGGTTTAGCCGATCCAGCGAGCCGCTTAGGCTTACCTCCTGAAGAAGAAAGCTTTGGTGTAACTCTCGGTTACTATGGCGTTCCTTCTGGACCATTTCTTATGCTGCCTTTCTTTGGACCAAGTACTTTACGTGATGGCGTTGGCTTGGCTGTAGATGCTCAGGCCCGTCCACAAAAATACATTATGGATGATCAAGATGGCCTGTATTGGTCGACTAATCTATTACAAGCCGTTGATACACGCGCTCAATATCTAGATTTAGACCAAACGATACAAGGCGATCAGTATGCGATGATTCGTGATTTATATCTCCAACGTAAAGCATTCCAGATTGCCGAGAAAAAAGGTGATTCGGCAGATGTGTCTTTTATTGATGATGACGAATCTGAAGATGTACCAGAAGATAACACTGATAAAACCGAAAAATAATTAAAGGACAAATCAAGGTATTGCATTTTTCTTATAGAAAGGTAATACCTTGATTTTGGTCATACATCCTCTATGATGGATAAAGTGATCTTGAAAAAGGACTACCATATCTTCTATGTATTTTATTAAACCGACACGCTCTATCCCTTTCGTAGAGCAAGCTCTGGAAGCATTACCAGACTTACAAGTCATTCACATAGATGATCTCGATTTATACGACCCAACAATTATCGCAATTGCTGATGTACAAGATTTCCTAACTTATAAATGGCGTTTACCTACAATTGTGATTGCTTTTGAGCATGAAGGTAGTGCTTTAGCTCAAGCATGGGAAGCTGGTGCTCTTGCAGGATGGGTATGGAACCAATTACCTAAAGATCTAAATAAAGCTTTAACAAGAATTGATGCACAATATAAACGTAATCAAGATAGCCGTGATTTACCTTCGGCAGCAGAATTACAAAAACGTTTATTGCCAAATCCTATTGATTTATTAAATTATGAGGTTGAAACTTTTTTCCAACCTTCTGCCTATTTATCAGGCGACTGGTACGACTACTGGAAGCTCAATGATAAAGAGGTTTTATTTTATCTCGCCGATGTATCGGGGCATGGTGTAACAAGTAGCTTATTAACTTCTTGGATGGCAGCCTTTCATGGTCGCTCCAAAACACCACGACAGTTAATCAAAAAGTTAAATGGGATGCTGGTTCAAGAGAATATTGAAAAACATATTACAATTGTGGTCGGTATTCTAAATCTTGAAACTCATAGTCTTCGCTGGTCTAGTGCAGGTCATTACCCTCCTCCAATTATTTTTGAACCTAATCAACCTCCAAAAATTTTAACCACCAGCAGCTTTCCCTTAGGGTTAACTGATGAGTTAGAAGTTGAAGAACATGTATGCACATTAAATCGTCATGCACGTTTCATTATTTGCTCAGATGGAGCACTAGAACCATTTGATGGCGGCTTGAATGATCAGTTTCAACAATTAGTTCAACATTTGCAAAATCAATCATTCCAAGCCCCTGATCACGTTGCTGATGACATTGCCATCTTTAGTCTTTGTCGAATGAATTAATTTAAGAATCAATTAATTACATAATATACGACTTAAGGACTCTTGAGTCTGAGATGGCACTATGTGATAATTTTTCTATCCTTCTCTGAAAATGGCATTTATATGTCAACAGGTCATGTTGAATATGCAAGTTTAAATGGAACGCATATTTTCAAGCTTATTGGTGAAGTGCGAGCCCATTCTTGTATAAGTCTAGACAAACTTTTAAACAGAATTGAACAGCAAGAAAATGTTGTTGGTGCAATCGTTGATTTAACCCAAACAACATTTATTGATAGTACTGTATTAGGTATCCTAGCTAAGCTAGGTTTAAAACTGAAACAGACTCATCATATTCAAGCTGTGATGCTATCTACCAATCCAGATATCACAACCTTAGCCAACAGCATGGGGCTAGGGCAGGTTTTTGTCATCCTGAATTATTGTGGCGATCCTAACGTTTGCACTTTAACGTTAACTGACGAGCACATTACTCATAATGCGATGCTAAGAACCGTTCTGGACGCACATAAGACATTGATGAAACTCAATGCAAATAATCAGAACATGTTTGAGCCGCTTGTTAAGCAATTGCAAAAAGAACAAGACACGCTTGAACAAGTATCTGATAAGCAAAATGCCTAAACTTTATTGCTAATCTGGATGTGTATATGACTCTTGTTTCGGTTGTTCAAATGAATTCTCAAGATGACATTGAAAGCAACTTTCAAGTGATTGAGTCATTGATTCAGCAAAGCAAGGCTCAAAATGCCAGCTTAATAGTTTTTCCCGAAAACTTTGTTTGTTTTGCGGCTGGCAAACAGCGTGAAACAGCAGAGCAATTTGAGTCGATTCAACAAAGACTTGAGAAACTTGCGCATCAGTATCAAATCTGGATTGTTGCAGGCACTCTACCGTGCCCATTTCGTCCAGATGGTTCCATCATACAAGATGGTCGAGTGCGCACAGTGAGTTTATGCATCAGTCCTGAACGTACCGAAGCACGTTATGACAAAATACATTTATTTGATGTACAAGTTGGCGATGCTGTGGGTGGATATCAGGAATCTCGTTTCTTTGAACCAGGAACAGACGTTGTAGTCACATCTACCCCTTTTGGCAATATTGGCCTAATGGTATGTTATGACTTGCGTTTTCCTGAGTTAGCTTTAACCCTTAGACAGCAAGGTGCTCATCTATTAACTGCTCCTGCTGCATTTACCTATACAACAGGTCAGATGCACTGGCAGCTTTTGCTGCAAGCACGTGCAATGGATAGCCAATGCTATGTTTTAGGGGCTGCGCAACAAGGTTGGCATGGGGAAAAACGCCAAACTTGGGGGCATGCAGGAGCAACTGATAGTCGTGGTCAAGTTTTAAGTATGATTGGTTATGAAGGGAACGGTTTAATTACGGTACCTTTTGATTTAGCTGCTCAAGAACTTGTGCGTACATCAATGCCTTTAATGATGCATCGTAAATTAATTCACTATTAAAAGCTTAATTATTCATGTGGAAATACTTATTTAGCATTTTTTGCTTAGGGGCAAATATTCACTGTTATGCGACTGATTTCGGGACAACGAATAATTTTGTCTCTCCAAATTTGCAGCTTAAACAAAATGTACTACCTCCTACTCCAAAAAATATTCCTCTGCCTGCTTTTGGCCAGCGGATTATTGGTTGGGGGACAGGTGCAGAAGGTGCCAGACAGCGTTTAGAGAATATTCAGCCTGCCGATGTTTCTATGATTAAAAAACAAGGAGCAACTTTAGAAATGATCACGGCCTGGCAAGATTTTTATGAACAAGAGCAACAACGTAATGAAAATAACCCAACTGCAAAATATCGTGCTCGTTTAATGAAAAAAATTGCCGACCTTTGGTAACCATTTTAAATTAGTATTTTTAAGTAATGGAGTAATGTTTAGATTACTCCATTTTTTACGTTATCTTATTTTTATCAATAGCTCTAAATTATGAGCATTTAAGAAATTAAACATAAAGCGATATACTAGAAAAGCACCAATTAGTTTTCTGAGGAATATATGGACCAAGACTGTCAAAATCTAAAGCTTGAGAATCAATTATGTTTCCTCATTTACTCAACAAATTTAGCCCTTAATCAACTTTATCGCAAACTTTTAACTCCATTAGGGATTACTTATCCTCAATATTTGGTGATGTTGGTGTTGTGGGAAAAAGATGAGATTACTGTTTCAGAAATTGGCAGCAAGTTATTTTTAGAGTCTTCAACTTTAACCCCAATTTTAAAAAAGTTAGAAGCATTGCAGCTTCTTAATCGTACTCGTTCAAAAGAAGATGAAAGACAAGTCATTATCACGCTTAGCGAAAAGGGGAAAAAACTTAAAGAACAGGCCGTAAATATCCCAATGCATATCTTAGAGGCCAGTTCTTGTGATACGGCTACCCTTCTCGGTCTCAAAGATCAATTAACACAACTCCGTACAAATATAGCTAAATAATCACCAATTTTTTTACAAAATTGACTTGTTAAAATAATTAAGTCGTGTACGATATATTTGCATTCAATTTAATTTAGGAATAAAAAGATGTCATTAGAAAAAGTTGTGTATCGTGCAAAAGCCAAAGCAACAGGTGGCCGTGATGGTCGTGCAACTTCATCAGACGGTGTATTAGACGTACAACTTGGTGTACCTAAAGAAATGGGCAGCGCTGGTGGTGCTGTAACTAACCCAGAACAATTATTTGCAGCTGGTTATTCAGCATGCTTTTTAGGTGCTTTAAAATTTGTTGCAAATCGCGATAAATTCAATATTAGCAAAGATGCGTATGTTGAAGGTGAAGTCGGTATTGGTCCAATTCCAACAGGTTTTAGTATTGAAGTTACTTTAAATGTTTATTTAATCGGTATGGACCGTGAAGAAGCTGAAAAGTTAGTTGCAGCAGCTCATATCGTTTGTCCATATTCAAATGCAACTCGTAACAATATTGATGTGACGTTTAATATTGTGACTGAATAAGTTTTAATATAAAAAATGCCAGAATCATATCGGGCATTTTTTATATCTTACAAATTATGCTTCACTTGCTTCATTGGTTACACGAAGCACTTCTTCAAGTGTAGTTTTACCTGAGAGCACCTTACGTAAACCATCATCGCGAATAGAACCAGAATACTGACGAGCATGGTTTTCTAATTCAAATTCAGCTGCATTACCATGAATGAGACGGCGCATAGGTTCATCAATAGGTACAATTTCATAAATCGCTGTACGGCCATTAAACCCTAAATGAGAACACTGATCACACCCTTGAGCCTCTGGTAACTTTAAACTTGGTTCATGAGAAATATGCTGAAAAACTTGCTTCTCAAAAGTATCGGCTTCACGCCATGTCATACAATGTGGACATAAAGTACGAACCAAACGCTGCGCAACCACCCCAATTAAAGAGCTTGAAAGCAGGAAAGGTTCAATCCCCATATCTTTAAGTCGAGTCACTGCACCAATAGCGGTATTGGTATGTAGTGTTGATAACACCAAATGACCTGTTAAAGATGCCTGCACCGCAATTTCAGCAGTTTCTAGATCACGAATCTCCCCCACCATGACCACATCTGGATCTTGACGTAACATTGCTTTTAAAGCTCGAGCAAAAGTCATATCTACTTTGGTATTCACTTGAGTTTGGCCAATACCTTCAAGCTGATACTCAATTGGATCTTCGGCAGTTAAGATGTTACGGGTGTTGTCATTTAGATCAGATAAGGCAGCATATAAAGTTGTCGTTTTCCCCGAACCAGTAGGCCCTGTGACCAAAATAATACCGTGCGGACGATGTACTAGCTGAGTTAAACGCTCATAGTCATTTGCCATTAAACCTAGGTGAGTCATATTAAGGCGACCCGCTTGTTTATCGAGTAAACGCATGACCACCCTTTCACCATGTGACGATGGCAAAGTTGAAACACGGACATCGACTTCACGACCAGCAAGACGTAAAGAAATACGTCCATCTTGCGGTACACGCTTTTCGGCAATATCGAGTTTCGCCATAACTTTAATACGCGAAACAAGTAACGGGGCTAGTTCACGGCGTGGCTGCACAATTTCACGTAATTGACCATCTACCCGTAAACGAACTGATAGCTTTTTCTCAAAGGCTTCAATATGGATATCTGAAGCTCCAACACGAATTGCCTCAGAGAGAAGTGCATTGATTAGACGAACAATAGGCGCGTCATCCTCTTGATCCATTAAGTCTTCTGTTTCAGGCACCTGATCTGCAAGGCTTAATAAATCTGGATGGTCTTCTAAGCCTGCGGCGACTTGTTGGGATTCACCTGTATCCCCTGCATAACTGGTACTTAATAGACTATTAAATTCTTGTTCAGTGCATAATTGATAGTGTGCAGGTTTCCCCAAAATTCGTCTTGCTTCCTGCAATGCAATTTTTTCTGTATTTTGACGTCTAACAATAAAAACTTGATCACCGTCATAACGAAATAAAACACCATGACGCTTGGCAAAACTATATGGAACTTGTATTTGTTTCAATATTTGCATCACAATTTATAATGATGAGTAAGATGATTTTGAGTGTACTCTAAGCAGATTACAGCGTGAAGTCTGTTTAACAACTCGGTAGAGGAATTTTACGTCTTGTTTGAAAATAATGAATATCAGCCTCACCCCCAGAATTCTTTAAAATGGTGGGGTGAACAGCACTTTGAAATTAACCAGTCCAAAGCATGGCAATTCGGTTCAATGCTCTTTCGTTTAACACGTGGTATAAAAGAATGGCGTATCGAATATTATCGCCCGACTCTCCAAGATGATAATGAGCAAGATTGGCACATCATAACGGATGCAAATTTTGGTTTTCCACATTCTGTGCAAGTCGAACGTTATATGTTTCGGAAAACTAATCCGAAGTTTCTACTCATGCCACGTTTGGCGGACCGATCAGTGGTAATTAAACCAGTTGATCCAATCTACATTCCAGCGGGTCAACGTGGGACACTTTATATTAGTACCCCCCTATGGATTGCCGGTTTAGTTGAAAGTCAGCATGAACCTTTATTTGAGATTCCTGTAATTCAACCCAAAGATACATGGTTTGGTCCTAATGCCCAGCAAGGTGAAATTTGTTATGCAACCTCTGTTGATGGTCGTACCGATTTAAATCTATTAACCCCACGTGCTTTTCGTGCAGTTACGCCGATCGATTTTCATAATACCAGTAATCATCAATTACGCTTTGATCGTATGAATGTACCGGTTACTGCCCTACCACTATTTTATAGTGAAAGTACGGGACGCTTATGGACATCACAAATCAAAGTCTACTATGAAGGCTCTGACCGCCCAGCCCGTATTCGTATTGAAAACCGTACTCCCCCTCTGGCAGGTGAAGTGACTTATGTTCACCCACCACGTTCACCGGGTGGTGCGCTATTTAATATGTTTGATTCATTCTTTTAAGGGGGTTTTATGGCCGATTCAAGTATTCCAAAAGATATCGCTGATAGCCTCAAAAGCATATTTACCAATATCAATACCGAACGAATTAGTGAAATTTTAGTCGGTGTTGTGCTTTGTTTTATTGGTTTTGTCCTTGCCCGTATTATTTCAAATACATTTATTAGAACCGTTGGCTCACGTTTTAATGCTCACCAGCGTCTGGTATGGCGCCGCGGTATTTTCTATTTTATTTTCTTACTCTTCATTATGACGAGTTTAAAAGAAGCCGGGTTCAAACTTAGTGTATTTCTGGGGGCAGCGGGGATCTTAACAGTAGCACTCGGTTTCGCATCACAAACATCTGCCAGTAACTTGATTAGTGGTTTATTTTTGATTGGTGAAGGTTCATTTGAGGTCGGTGATACGATTCAAATTACACTTATTCGCGGGAATACAATCGAAGGCGAAGTTATCTCAATTGATTTGCTTTCGGTAAAGTTACTTACACTCGACAACGTCTATATTCGTTTACCAAACGAACAACTCATTCGTGCTCCTGTACACAACTTATCAAAATATCCAATACGGCGTATTCCAATTACTTTGGCAATTAACTTTCATGAAGACATTATTAAAGTTCGTGAGGTTCTACTTAACGTCGCAGCGAATTATCCACTCGTGTTAGATGATCCAAAACCTGCTGTTACAGTTACTGCCTTCAGGGAGTCATCGATTGAGCTTTTATTTGCAATGTGGTGTCGTCAAGAAAACTCTTTAAAAGTTCGAGATGAAATGCAAGAACGTATCCGAAATGGTTTTTTAGATAACCAAATTGAAATTCCTGTTCCGAAAATGGGCTTAATTGATCGACCATCTACTGCTTTTGCTGAAGATGATATCGATCAATACAGCAATCAAAAAGAGTTAAAACGAGAGCCTAAAGCTTAGGCTCTTGATTCTTCTGTACAGAGGATGACGGTGGTAATGGCGCAAGATAAGCAATAATCAACATTACCCCACCTGCTCCAATAAAAGAAATGACCCGAGTTAATGTCGCACTTTGTGATAGATCAAGCAAAATTAGTTTTAATACAACAATCCCTAAAAGTGCAGCGCCTACAAACCAGAGTTGACGAATCATTTTTCGACTAGAGTATGTAGTCAAAATAAATGCCAATATAACCCAAAGTAACGTCAAACTTAGCTGTACTACACCATTTGTCCAAATTGAAGCACTCCATAGCGGTGTTGCCCAGTAATGGTGCAAGCCTCTGACGACTACACTACTAAATACCAGTAAGCCCACTAAAATTGTTGTAATTTTAAAAGTCCATTCCAGCGATTTATCTTGATCAAAAGCATGCTGATAAATAATAAAGAGTAAGCCAGCGAATACCAAAATTGAAAAGAAGTCAGTTAAGTTAATTAAAGAAACAAAGTAAAGATATTCAGCAGAATGAACATCAACACTCACTACAAGCAACCAAATGAGGCTTAAACACCACACCGGAATTTGATGTAATAGTGTCGTTTTATGAGTTTGATAAGCCCAAAGCGAATAAATCACAGGAACAAAAGCCAAAGCGACTATTGGCATTTTTGGGAAAATAGTCACGCCAACTATCGCTAACGCTAACCAGCTTAAACCAGCCCATACCTTGATGTAACCCAAATGACTTGACTGCGGTTGAGCCATAATAAATAAGCCACTAAGAATAATGGTAGAGACTAGGAAAGTAGTTTGTTGTAATGAGTCTACCCATTTAAACAAAGTAAATACTTGACTCGCAAAGGCCTCCCCTAAAACCAATAACAGTAACAGGCTAATTAAAATTAACTGCAAACTTTGCCATTGCACACGAAGTTTATAGTGAACAATCGCACTAAATATTGCTATTAGAGCGATAGCAAACATCAAATATGGACTTAAAGCATGATGATGCCATGCCATTATTTCTACACCTGCTACGGCGCCCGCATACATGCCTAAACATAAGAAAATACCGCTAAACATGCTTGCGCTAAAATAGCGTTGTTCTTTGCTGTTGTATTGCAATAAATAAAAGGCCGAAATGAATTGGGCAATTGCATAAATGCTAGTGCTTAGCGTTGGAAACTCTTCATTTGCCCAAACCTGATAAAACAGTGCAAGGGAGCTGAGTAAAACTAAAATCACACCAATATATCGGCTTAAACGGTAGCGTTCAGTTACTCCCCATACAATGAGGGCCGTTCCTTGTGCAACCCAGCCAATAGCAGTCCAGTGCGCCCCTTTTGCGAGTGGAAAAATTAAGGCAAAAAAAGCAACCGCGAGAATGAAAAAACTTTTTGCAAGGACTGAAAGCTGAGGATGAGTTTTTTTAATCCAGAACGTTAACACCGCATAGGTGCCTGCTAAAACAGCAGCACCAATTGTTAAAGCTTGGGTCGACTCATGAACTAAATAGGCATGAAGCGTAAAGCCTAGTACAGGTACACTAAAAATAAGACCAACATCTAAGAGCGGAGGTAAACGGATTCCCTCTTGTTTTTCATGTTCTGAAACCCGAGAGATATTTTGGCTATAACGAACACTTAACCAAATAAATAACGCTATATGGAGCCATAAAATCCAGTCTAATGTGTCAAATTTTGCTGGCTCTGCATAAAATGCGATTGCACTACCGCCAATAAACATTGTGGCAAAGAAAGCGATCTGATTTAGGATTTTCCAAGGCTGAATAAAATTAACCGCAGCGACTGCAAGATTAATAACAAGATAGTAACTAAATAAAAAAACTACATCAGGACGATATTGCGGAATAACTAAAGGAGCCGCATAAGCCATACCCAGTGCGAGTATTGCCAAATAAATAGCTTGTTGTTTTAAACTCAGGAATACTGTAATTGCTAATAAAATCGTAAATAGAATACTTGCTGTAGTTAGGCTCGTGATTACACCAAAATGATGTGAGAACACAAGCGTTAGAAAGACAACAGCTAACCCTACACCTTGCAATGCTACAGCAAATAGCTGATTTTTCTTTTGCAAGGTATATCCAAATGCTGTTAATACACCGCCTGCAATCGCAATAAAACCAAGTTTCACGCCTAAGCTCAACTGCCAATGCTCACTTGCAAAACGCAGTAAGAGCACTACCCCAACCATAAGCACAGCAACAGCAACCCTTAAAATTGGATTACCATGAATCATCCAATCGACTGCTGGTTGCCACCATGCGGTGGTCTGCGTACGAACTGTTTGTTTTTCTTGATTTAATGCTATTGTTTCGGGTAAAGCTGGCTCGGTAATATTGTTTGGATCAACTTGCTCTAATACAGGCGTTATCACTTCTGTATGTATAGATTCATTTACATTTACTGTTTGCTTGGCTGTCTCGAGGAACAATAAACGAGTATGAAAAGCGCTGATGGTTTGAATTAAACATAATAATAAAACCAGTAAAGCCCCACCAGCAATCCACATCCAATGATTGATATAAGCAACTAATGCAACCAAGGCGGCTGCATAAATCACTGTTCTTTGCATATGAATAGAATAAAGTGGCGTTTTTTGCTGAGAAAACTGCTGTTCTAAATGAGTTAAACGCTCATGTAGATTTGACAGTAATTGAACGAGAATGACAGTAAGTGCAATAGATAAAGCAACAACGGCACTCTGAAATTTAAAACCAATTGAAATGGCTAAAAACAAAGTCAAAGCGATCAAAACAATGATCATTCCCTGTTTGTCTTTTTTATACATGGGCTTAGCAATATGACACCTTCATTACAGGTCATCTTACTTCAAGCCAATACAAGCGTATATTTATACATACAAAATACTGCAAAAATCATAAACCTGCATTCATAGCCGTTTTCACGTAAAATACCCGTAATTCAGATTAAGGAATTGTTCAATGCCACCATTTGTCTTGGTTGATGGGTCCTATTTTTTATTTCGTGCATATCATGCATTACCACCATTGACGACCTCTACAGGGTTACATACCAATGCAATACGTGGGGCAATTTCTGCCATTCAAAAATTGATGCGTCGTATGCAACCGACACATATGGCCGTTATTTTTGATACACCTGAACCAACTTTCCGTCATAAGCTTTCACCTATTTATAAAGGTGATCGCCCAACTATGCCGGAAGAATTGTCTCAACAGATTCCATATTTACATGCATTGATTAAGGCTCAAGGTATTCCTTTATATAGCCTTCCGGGTGCAGAAGCCGATGACATTATCGGGACTCTCGCTAAACGCGCCGTAAAAGAAGGTCATCATGTGCTTATCTCAACCGGAGATAAAGACATGGCCCAGCTGGTTAATGACTATGTAAAACTTGAAGATAGCTTTAAAGATCGAGTACTAGACACCGACGGCGTATTTGAAAAATTTGGTGTTTGGCCAAACCAGATTATCGATTACTTAACCCTTATGGGTGACGCATCTGACGGCATTATGGGTGTACCTGGCGTAGGCGCAAAGACGGCTGCCAAATTACTGACTGAATATGGGACATTGGATAATATCATTGCCAATGTAGACCAACTTAAAGGTAAACTAAGCCAAAATATTAAAGATAATTTAGACAATATTAAGCTTGATCACCAGTTGGCAAGCATTGTCTGTGATCTTCCTTTAGAACTCGACTGGCATGAATTAAAACTTACTGATCCAAATGTAGATGCCTTACGCACTCTCTATACGGAGCTTGAGTTTAGAAACCAGTTACAGTCTCTCGATCATCCAAACAATCCAAATAGCCCAAGCTATAAGCAGCAAGCTTCACAAACTATTGTCCAAAATGAAGTTAAACCTGCTCAAACGATTGAAACAGAAGATCAAGCAAGCTTGACTAGTCAAGATGACCAGCTTGGAACTGCAAACTATCATACTGTTTTAACACAAGAAGCATGGGATCAGCTCTGGCAACGCATGCAGAATGCCGATCATTTTGCTATTGATACAGAGACTACAAGTCTTGATTACCGTATTGCCGAGATGGTTGGTTTTTCAATCGCATTTGATGCGAAAGATGCCTACTATGTTCCTTTAGCACATAATTACGAAAATGCACCACAACAACTGGACCGTGAACAAGTTTTAGCGCAAATCAAGCCTGTACTTGAAAATGAAGCAGTTAAAAAAATTGGTCATCATCTTAAATATGATGCGCACATTTTTGCTAATCACGGTATTGAACTTAAAGGTTGGTATTTCGATAGCATGCTGGCATCTTATGTACTGAATGCAGCAGCTACTCGTCATGGCATGGATGATGTTGCTCGTGTTTACCTAAGCCATTTGACCACTACTTTTGAGCAAATTGCTGGCAAAGGTGCAAAACAGAAGACTTTTAATCAAATTGAGATTGAAGTTGCAGCACATTATGCAGCAGAAGATGCACATGTGACCTATCGTTTATATGAAGTACTTTCAAATAAACTTAAAGCACATCCTGAATTGGAAAATATTTTATATAACATCGAGATGCCAGTTGCCCGAATTTTATCGGGTATGGAAGAAGATGGAATTCGTTTAGATCATGCTTTCTTAGATAAATTAAGTGTTGAATTTGCGAAAACTATGGAAGATCTTGAAAATCAGGCCATGGAAATTGCAGGTGAAACTTTTAATATTGCTTCGCCTAAACAAGTAGGTGAAATTCTATTTGATAAGTTAGGCATTAAAGGTGGTAAAAAAACTGCAACTGGGCAATACAGCACCAGTGAAAGTGTTCTTGAAAAAATTGAGCATCCCTTAACAGAAATTATTTTAGAACACCGTGGATTAGCAAAATTAAAGAGCACCTATACTGACCGTTTAATTGAGCAGTCGCATAATGACACCCATCGTGTACATACCAGCTATCATCAAGCACTAACGGCAACAGGTCGCCTATCCTCTTCTGACCCTAACTTACAAAACATTCCAATTCGTAGACAGATTGGCCGTCAAATCCGTAAAGCATTTATTGCACCGGAAGGACGAGTTTTGTTAGCAGCCGATTACTCGCAAATTGAACTTCGTTTAATGGCTCATTTTTCTCAAGATGATGCCTTAGTTCATGCATTCCAACATGGTCAAGATGTACACCGAAGAACAGCGGCAGAAGTGTTAGGTATTGCAATTGAAGATGTGACCAATGATCAGCGCCGTCAGGCTAAAGCTGTGAATTTCGGCTTACTTTACGGCATGTCCGAGTTTGGTTTAATTCGTCAACTTGGCTTTACTCGTGAAGAATCGCAAAACTATATCAAACAATACTTCCAACGTTATCCTGGCATTTACGAATACATGCAACGTACTCGCCAATTAGCATCGGAACAAGGGTTTGTTGAAACTATTTTAGGTCGCCGTCTTTATACACCGGATATTGACGCTCGAAATGTGATGGTACGTAAAGCTGCTGAACGTGCTGCAATTAATGCACCTTTACAAGGTAGTGCTGCTGATATTATTAAGTTAGCAATGATTGAAGTAGATAAAATCCTGCCAAAAGATCAAGCAAAACTATTACTTCAAGTTCACGATGAATTGGTGTTTGAAGTTGATTCAAACATTGCAGATGAACTTTCAAAACAAATTGCGGATGTCATGCAGTCTGTTCTGGAAATTTCTGTACCGTTAGTCGTAGAAGTAGGCCAAGGTAAAAACTGGGATGATGCCCATTAATTTATCGATAAACCAATAAAAAAGGGCTGTAATACAGCCCTTTTTTTAATCTTACAAAATTAAAGTCCAGTTAATAAAACTTTAGCGACTTCATTCATTAAGATCTCGGCAATATAGAGTGCCAAAAATGCCAGAATTGGAGATAAGTCAATCATCCCCATATTAGGCAATAAACGACGGAATGGGGCGAGTAACGGTTCAGCTAAATCTTGAATCACCTCAATATAAGGTGAACGAGATTGAGTAAACATAACGACCCAACTCAAAATGATTGTTGCAAAAATTAAGTAACGGCAGAAACGAATCAAATCCTGAATCATGGTCACAAAAGTCAGAATCACTAAATGAACCGGACTATTTGGCATGGAACCCGAAAGATACATTACACCGAAAATTTTCAGTAAATATAAAATAATTAAAAGAACCAACGCTGCCAGATTGAATCGGCCTTTTGCGACCGTTGGAAAAATTCGGCCAAAAATATCAACAATCTTAGTCGCCTTTACTGTCGATAAAACCACAGGATTATAAGGACTTACTGCCGCCAATTGCATTAAAAAACGGAAAAAGACCAATAAAATCGCGACGTTAATTAAAATTCCAAAAATTAGCGCAGAATTTGCACCCATAGTTGTCTTATCCTATTAAAGCTATTTTGCACTGTCACTCAGTTCTTGAGCCAATTCTTGGCTACGTTTCTGTGCAGCAGCTAATGCAGATTGAATATTTTGAGAGATTTGTGCACGATCAAAAACTTCAAGTGCAGCTTGGGTTGTACCATTCGGTGACGTCACATTTTTACGCAGCTCAGACGGAGTATTTGAACTCGTAATTGCCATTTGAGCTGCACCTAATGCTGTTTGAAGAGTTAAAGCAGTTGCAACTTTTTCATCCAAACCTAAATTTTTACCTGCACGAATCATACTTTCCATGAGGTAGAAGAAATAAGCTGGGCCTGAACCTGAAACTGCCGTTACCGCATCAATTTGAGCTTCGGAGTTTACCCAAATTGTTAAACCAGTTGCTGCTAAAATCTGACTCGTTAATTCACGGTCCGAGGCACCAACCACATCAGTCGCGTAAATACCATGAGCACCAGTTTGAACTAATGCAGGTGTATTTGGCATAACTCGCACAATACGTTCACTATCAATCAGATTTGATATTGTCTTAATTTCCGCACCGGCAATAATCGAAATAACCAATTTATCCGATAATAAACCTTTTAACGGACGTAGAACATTTGCCAGAACTTGTGGTTTTACAGCAAGAACAACTACATCGGCATTCTGGATAGCAGCCGTATTATCTTGAGTTACATGAACTTCTTTTTCTTGCAATAGTTGACGAATTTGTTCGACAGGATCTGAAACGGTAATACGTGTTGGTGGTAATCCTCTTGAAATGAGCCCGCCAATTAATGCTTGGGCCATATTACCGCCACCAATAAAACAGATATTACAATTCACTGCTGTTGCCATAACTATATTCGCCATTTACCAGATTACAAGAATGAGAAATTAAATCTGGTTGCCACCCTCCTTCCTCACAATATGGAGACTGAGCCAACCAAAATCCTTTCGGTGTAAAAACCCCAAGCATAACATTATCTAAGACTAATATTTGAATTGTATGACGAAGCCAAGGCAAAATATGTGCTTCTTGAATTGCTTTTTTTAAAGGCCATTGCCCAACACGACCATATAGGTGAATCTTTTCCCCTCCTTGACGTCGAATGATTTTTAATTTTTTATTCAATAAAGAATGACTTAAACCAATTTTTTTACACTCAACATGGAATAGTCCAGCTGCGCCCTGCCATTTTTCTTCTAATTTAAATGAATGCTCTAGTTCAGCATCAACCGGATTTAAAGTTTCAGCGAGATAAACCTGTTTACTCAGCCTATAGAGTATATTTTGATAACGGACATAGTAAAACTTGTTCCAATGTAAAGCGGCTTGAGCATCTGACTTAGACTCAATAACTTCTGTTCTCAGACGCTCGACCATTTCAAATGCAGGTCGATATTGCCCTTGGCCTTTCATCCACGCAGAAAGTAACTGGCGCTGCCGCGCAAAAGATAACTCGGATAATTTCGTTAAATCTAAATAGTCAGCTGAACCAGAATATTGCCAATCATCTTTAAGAACTTCTTCTAAAATTTCAGAAGCATCTTGCATCAGATAACTGGTTCGACTCAAAGCTTGCTGCATTTTTGGAAAACGGCTTGTTAAAAATGGCCACAGTGCTTCACGACACCACACCCTATCGTAATGGGTGTCATAGTTCATTGGATCATCAATATATTTAACTTCAAGCTGAGCGGTCCATAAAGCAATTTGCTCACGTGTTAAATCCAAAAAGGGGCGCCAAATTGTCATATCTTTACGGTAATCAATAGCCTGCATCGCAGCAAGCCCATCTACTCCCGCACCTGACAATAATCGCAAAATAACTGTTTCTGCCTGATCTTGTTGATGATGAGCAAGCAACAGAATTTCATTTTCTTGTAAATGTTGCTGATATGCTTGATAACGCGCTTGACGTGCTTGTGCTTCCAGATTGCCGTTTGCGATCTGAACTTTTTGAATAATATAAGGAATATTTAATATTGTTGCCTGTGTGGCAACCACTTCCGCCCACTCTGCACTTTGATCTTGCAGTTGATGATCAATATAAATTGCTCGGATCTTTTGAGGGAAAATTTGAGCCATTAAATGTAGTAGTAGCATTGAATCCATGCCACCACTACATCCAATAAGAAAAGAACTTTTTTCAGAGAACTCTTGAGCTTGCTTTAAGACGCCATGCCTAAATTTTCGCTGCCAAACTTCATTAAACGTTGATAACGTGCTTCGCATCGTTCATTTGCATCCATTGGTAGCAATTCATCCAAAGCCTGCTTTAAAACTACTTTTAAGTTTTGCATCACACGCTCAGGATCTAAATGCGCACCTTCACCTTCATCTACTACGTATTCAACAATACCTAGTGATTGTAGTTTATCTGCTGTTAAACCTAAAGCTTCACTCGCTTGAGCTGCTTTCTCAGCAGTTTTCCACAAAATAGAGGCACAGCCTTCAGGCGAAATCACAGAATAAATACTATGTGACAACATAATCACTCTGTCAGCAACACCAATACCTAAAGCACCACCAGAACCGCCTTCACCAAGTACTGTTGCGATTACAGGTACTTTCAGGCTTGAAAGTTGAGCAAGGCTAGTCGCAATTGCTTCTGCCTGACCACGTTCTTCAGCACCAACACCCGGATATGCACCCATAGTATCAATAAAGGTGAAAACTGGTAGATTGAAACGCTCAGCCATATCTAAAAGGCGCTGAGATTTACGGTAACCTTCTGGGTTACACATACCAAAGTTGTGCTTTAATTTTTCACGGGTACTACGACCACGGTGTTGTCCAATGACCATCACAGGTTGACCGTCAAAACGAGCAAGACCACCTACCATCGCACCATCGTCACCAAACAACCGATCACCATGCAATGCATCAAACTCTGTAAAGATTTCACCGACATAATCTAGAAACTGCGGACGTTCAGGATGACGTGCAATTTGAACCGTTGTCCACGCTTTGGACTGAGTAGCTTTTTTCATAGGTCGAATATTATCCCTTTAATCGATAAATTTTTCCGACTGAATATTCAATTCAATGTCCCAATGCTTAAACTGCTCTTGCTCATCATGCAAGTCGGCAACTAACAATGGCCATTGTTTGGCATCACCAGAAACACTAAGTTGCCATTGTTGATCATTTATGATGGTCAATTCAATGGCAGGAAGCATCTGATCACTGCGGCTATGGTTGAGTAAAACTGCTAGGCGAAGTAACAAACTTAAATAAACTAATTTATGACCTCCAGCCTTTAAAACTTCATTTTTTACATCATTTCGCAATTTACGGCGGTGATGAGCAACCAAATGTGAAAGATGATTTTGGTCAATTTGTGAGAAACCTGGGATATCGGAATGTTGCAATAAATAAGCACCATGACGATGATAGCCACCATGACTAATCGCTAAACCAATTTCATGCAAATATGCTGCACGGCGCAGTAAGTCACTGTCTTCACTCGTTAAATTAAGTGGTTTAGCAACACTATCAAATAAGTGTTGAGCAGTATTTACAACCCGTTCTGCCTGTTTCGGATCGGCGTTATAACGTCCCATTAACGCTTGTACACTACGGTCGCGGATATCCTCATGCTTAAAACGGCCTAACAGGTCATACATGACTCCTTCACGTAATGCACCATCAGAATATGCCAAACGTTCAATTTCTAAAACTTCAAAAACAGCGTACAAAATTGCCAATCCGGCTGGCAAAACTGCTCGTCGGTCTTCTCGAAGTCCTTCAAAATCAATTTCAGAAATATTTTTGAACTTAAGTAACTTATCTTTAAGTTTATGGAGACCTTCACGTGTGACATTTTCTTGCTCGTCACTTAGCCCCATATTCACCATAATCTGGCGGCAAGCTTTAATGGTCCCACTTGAACCTACAACAGTATCCCACCCTTCCATCTTATAAGTGGTGGCGATTGCTGAAAGCTCTTTACGCGCAGCAACAACTGCTTTATCAAATGCTTTTTGTGTGATTTCACCATCGGCAAAATATGCTTTTGTATAGGCTACACAACCCATCTGTAATGATTCAGTATAAATTGGCTCAAATTCTTCGCCAATAATAAACTCGGTAGATCCACCACCAATGTCAACCACTAAGCGGCGTCCACCATTCGCCATCGTATGTGATACACCAAGATAAATCAGGCGTGCTTCTTCACGGCCTGCAATAATTTCAATAGGTTTGGGCAAAATTTCAGCGGCTTTTTGAATAAACTCATGGCCATTTTTAGCCTGACGCAAAGCGTTCGTCGCCACAATTCTTAAACGATTAGGTTGAACTGAGCCTAAACGCCCAACAAAACGAGCCAAACAGGCTAAACCACGTTGCTGTGCTGCTTCTGTTAAGTTTTTATTTTCATCAAGACCAGCTGCAAGCTGTACTTTTTCTGACATTGAAGCCACTTTTTTAACTTCACCATGATCTACCCGTGCAATGGCAAGGTGAAAACTGTTCGACCCCATATCTATGGCAGCAAGTAATTCTTCATCAATCAGAAAGTCAGACATTATTGAACTAAACCCATAACAATTCACGCCTAGAGTAATTCACAAGAATGCAATTGAAAAGCCATTTTCATCAACAATTAATAGCCTTTGATATTTTTCTATTTGTTAAACGATTGTACAAGCCGATGATGAATATCGTGAGCATCCATTAGACAAATTTACTTAAGCCTTGAATAATAGCATCAAACCCTTACATTGAACTAAGTAGCTATGTAATACTGATAGAGATTATCTTCTCCTATAGTGATAGCACTTTTTTCTAAAAATTGGAGCCGTACCATGTCTGCGACTATTGTAAATACAACTGATGATAACTTCCAAGCAGATGTTCTAGATGCTGAAACACCTGTACTTGTTGACTTTTGGGCAGGTTGGTGTGCACCTTGTAAAGCGATCGCACCTGTTCTTGAAGATTTATCAAGTGAATATGCGGGTAAAGTAAAAATCGTTAAAGTTGACGTGACTTCTTGTGAAGAGACGGCAGTGAAATACAATATCCGTAATATTCCTGCTCTATTACTTTTCAAAAATGGTGAAGTAGTAGCTCAGCAAATCGGCGCTGTGCCTCGTTCTAAACTCGTTAGCTTCATTGACGAAAACGTTTAAGACGTAACGTTACAGATGAAAATACGCTATACCTTTATAGCGTATTTTTTTCGGCTATAAATTGACAAATTAGCTGATCTCACTTATATTGCATGCTCAAGAGGCACTGAAGGGAATCGTCTTCTGTCCGGCTTCTTACAAGACACAAACATAAAGATCGCCACTCGGCAACAGAAATTGTTTTTTCACATTTCTCTTCGAAACAGTTAATCAGACTTCTGAATTGTTATTGTGTAAATACAATTGCGATACTCTTTTTTGTATGCGAGCGATTTTTCTTCTTTTTAAACCACACTCTACTCTTTCCTAATTCTGACCCTTATGAACTTAACTGAACTCAAGAAAAAACCAATCGGCGAACTAATTAAAATTGCTGAATTTATGGGCCTTGAAGGTATGGCTCGTAACCGAAAGCAAGATATTATCTTTGCCATCTTGAAACGCCATGCGATGAATGGCGAAGAAATTTTTGGTGACGGCGTTCTTGAAATTCTCTCTGATGGTTTTGGTTTTTTGCGCTCTGCCGCAGGTTCGTATTTAGCTGGTCCGGATGATATTTATGTGAGTCCTTCACAAATCCGACGCTTTAACTTGCGTACAGGTGACACCATCACAGGTACCATTCGTCCACCAAAAGAAGGTGAGCGTTATTTTGCTTTGCTCAAAGTTAATCAAATTAACTATGACACGCCAGAAAATTCTCGTAATAAAATCTTATTTGAAAACTTAACTCCACTTTTCCCGACCGAACAACTGGTTATGGAACTTGGTAATGGTACAACAGAAGACTTGACCGCGCGTGTAGTCGATTTAGTTGCACCAATCGGTAAAGGTCAACGTTCTATTATTGTCGCTCCGCCAAAAGCGGGTAAAACAATGTTACTTCAAAACATTGCTCAATCTATTGTGAGAAACAATCCGGAAGTTTTCCTTATTGTTTTATTAATTGATGAGCGCCCAGAAGAAGTAACTGAGATGGAGCGTACCGTACGCGGTGAAGTCGTTGCTTCAACATTTGATGAAGCACCAGCACGTCACGTACAAGTTGCAGAAATGGTCATTGAAAAAGCAAAACGTCTTGTTGAGCACAAAAAAGACGTTGTGATTTTACTTGACTCCATTACACGTTTAGCCCGTGCATACAACACAGTAATTCCTTCATCAGGTAAAGTATTAACTGGTGGTGTGGATGCACATGCTTTAGAACGTCCAAAACGTTTCTTCGGTGCTGCTCGTAATATCGAAGAAGGCGGTTCTTTAACAATCATCTCTACTGCTCTTATTGAGACTGGCAGTAAAATGGATGATGTCATTTACGAAGAGTTTAAAGGTACAGGTAACCAAGAAATTACACTTGATCGCCGTATTGCTGAAAAACGCGTCTTCCCTGCCATGAATATTAAGAAATCTGGCACACGTCGTGAAGAACGTTTAATGGATGAAGATAAATTACGTAAAGTTTGGATTCTCCGCAAACTTCTTCACCCTATGGATGAGTTGGCGGCTATGGAGTTCTTACTTGATCGTATGAAAGAAACCAAAACAAATGATGATTTCTTTGATCAGATGAAACGTAAAGCTTCAACATAAACATATTATTTATTCTAAAAAGGCCGCTCTATTGAGTGGCCTTTTTTATTTGGTTGACAAGCTTTACACAAAAATACATTTTGCTGATTTTTATGTAAAATTATTTATAAGTTTTTGAAAACAAATATTTTTAATATAAAAAAGCCATGTTTTTTAGTAGCTTACTTATACCTTTTCCAATATATCTCAGCTGATTAATTGTTTTTTTCTGTTAAAAAACAGGCTTTTTTCACTCTTTTCCCGATCTTTTTTGACAGCCAACAGTAGTATTTCAACATTTGCAGTGATAGCATAGCGGCAGACCAGTTAGACTGCTCCATGCGTTGTTACCTAGCTACGTTTTAGGAATAATAAAAGCAAAACAGTCCAACCTAGGTTTTTTTAATCTCAAATCTTTTTTGTGAGAGTGATGCCATGTTATTCAAAAAATTCGCTGTTGCTGCTGCTGTTGCTGCTACTTTAGCTTTCGTTGGTTGTTCTAAGAAAGAAGAAGCTCCAGCTGCTGGTGCTGCATCTGAAGCTGTAGCTGCTGCTTCTGAAGCTACTGCTGCTGCTTCTGAAGCTGCTGTAGCTGTTGACGCTGCTGCTTCTGAAACTGCTGCTGCTGCTTCTGACGTTGCTGCTGCTGCTTCTGACGTTGCTGCTTCTGCTGCACACTAATCTACACTCTAGATTAGCTAAAAAAGAGGACATTTTGTCCTCTTTTTTATGGCTAAATTTTATGTTTAGACATCAAATAGATTTGATGTATTAATGACTAAGTATACTTTTCTAATATTAAGAAAAATTTATTCTAGGTTTATTTAAAATTATAAATAAAAAAAGCAGATCAATCGATCTGCTCATTTCCAACGCGTTGTCTAAATTTCTGACCCGCTCTGAAGGTAACTACACGGCGTGCAGAAATCGGAATTTCTTCGCCAGTTTTCGGATTACGTCCTGGACGCTCGCGTTTATCTCTAAGCTCGAAATTACCGAAACCAGAAAGCTTAACCTGCTCGCCCGCAATAAGCGCTTGGCTAATTTCGTCAAAGAACAACTCGACCATTTGTTTTGCTTCACGGCGATTTAAGCTGGTTAACTCACTTAAATGATCAGCCATGTCTGCTTTAGTTAATGCTGTCATGAGGCCCTCAATGTCGCTTGATAAGTGTTTTCCAACACTTGGATTATATTGTCCATACCAGATTTAATTTCAGCATCTTCAAGCGTACGTGAAGGATGTTGCCATAATAACGCAAACGCTAATGAGCGTTTACCTTCTTCGACACCCTGCCCCGTATACACATCGAATAACCAAGTAGAGTCTAAAAGCTCTCCACCAGTTTTTTCGATTAACTGCTGAATATCTCTAACATTTATATTATCAGAGATTAAAAGCGCAATATCACGTCTAACCGAAGGAAAACGTGATAATTCTGTAAAATTAGATACATAAGATTGCAAAACAGCAGCCTGATCAAGCTCGGCAACCCAAGTTGTGCTCAAATCTAGTTCGTTTTCTAAAGATGGATGCAAGCGGCCTAGATAACCAATTGATTGGCCATCAACTAAGATTTCAGCAGATTGCCCTGGATGCAACCATGGACGCTCTGAACGTACATACTCAACTTTGACACGTCCAGCAGCTAAAATCTCTTCTACTTCACCTTTAAAATCGAAGAAATCCATTGGCTGTGGCTTAGCATGCCATGATTCAGGTTCACGAGAACCTACGGCAACTAAAGCCAATGTAGGAATTTGCTTCAAATCCTGAATAGAATTAGCTTTTTGATAATCAAAACGTAAACCTAGTTCAAAGAAACGTACGCGGCTTTGCTGACGGTTTAAATTATATTGTACACAAGGAATTAAGCTCGAAAGCAATGTGCTGCGCATTGCAGCCAAATCACTAGAGATTGGATTTGCCAACATTAACGGACTTACTTGCGGGTTCAATTGCTTTTCAAGTTTTGCATCAGCAAAGCTAAAGCTAATCGCTTCTTGATACCCTAAAGTGACTACCGTTTGACGTAACTGTGCGATTTCAAAACGATCTTGGTACTTAGCAAGTTGAACATCCATACTTGGTAAGCTGATCTGAATATTGTCATAACCATCAATACGTGCAACTTCTTCAATCAAATCTTGATAAATTGCCATATCGTAGCGATGTGATGGTGGAACTACGCTCCATTCACCATCCGCTTGAATAGTGACTTCACAACCTAATCGAGTTAAAGCATCTGTAATGAACTCTGCCGCTACTTTGTAACCCAACAACTGGTCTACTTGAGCTTGCTTAAGTTCAATCGCTTCACGTTTCGGAAGTAAATCAGATTTTTCAGCTACAGTAATTGGACCGAACTCACCACCCGCCAACTCTTGAATAAGCTGAGAAGCACGGTTCATCGCAATTAATGGCAATTCAAAATCTACACCGCGTTCATAACGTTGTGAAGAATCTGTATGTAAACCAAAGCGACGAGCACGTCCAGCAATCGCAAGCGGAGCAAAAAATGCGCTTTCCAAGAAGATATCAGTCGTATCATCAGTTACGCTTGATGCTAGACCACCCATGATACCAGCGATTGCTAGTGCTTTTTGGTCATCTGCAATAACCATCACATCATCTTGTAGTTCAACTTCTTGATCATTTAAAAGCTGTAACTTTTCTTGTGGCTGAGCTTGGCGAACATGTACAGTCCCTTCGATTTTAGCTAAATCGAAAGCATGCATTGGCTGCCCCAATTCCATGAGGACGTAATTCGTTACATCAACTAAAATACTATGAGTACGAATTCCTGAACGTGCTAAAGCCTGTTCCATCCATTCAGGGGTCGCAGCTTTAACATTTACATTTTTAATGACACGTCCTAAGTAGCGTGGAGCACCATCAGTGCTGATGACTACTTTTTTCTCATCAGTGATTGTCGCATCAACCGATTTAATTTCAGGCTCATTCATTTGCAGTTGGTTAATCACTGCAACTTCACGTGCGATACCACGAATACTAAAGCAGTCACCACGGTTTGGTGTAATACTAATATCGATGACATTATCATCAAGTTTTAAGTATTCACGAATGTTTACCCCTACTGGAGCATCATCAGGTAACTCAAGTAAACCATCGATTTTATCTTCAAGGTCAATTTCAGAGGCACCGCACAGCATACCTTGTGACTCAACACCACGAAGCTTACCTTTTTTGATTTTAAAATCACCCGGTAATATTGCACCAATAGTTGCCACAGGTGCTTTCATTCCAGCACGAACGTTAGGAGCACCACATACAATTTGTAAAGGCTCACCTGAACCAATATTCACTGTTGTTACACGCAGACGATCTGCATCAGGGTGCTGTTCAACTGTTAGAACTTCACCAACTACAACGCCAGTAAATGGCTTAGCAACAGGTGCCAGCTCATCTACTTCAAGACCAAGCATAGTCAACTGATCAGATAATGTATCACTATCAATTGCTGGATTAACCCATGTGCGTAACCAATTTTCGCTAATCTTCATCTTTATAAAACCTTATTTAATCCTGAAAAAATGTTAGGCAAATTGGCGTAAGAAACGCACATCATTTTGATAGAACATACGCAAGTCATTAATGCCATAACGCAACATTGCAAAACGTTCTACCCCTAAACCAAAAGCGAAGCCTTTGTATTTATCAGGATCAATCCCCGCAGCACGCAATACATTTGGATGTACCATGCCACAGCCTAATACTTCTAACCAACGTCCACGCTCATCCATGATATCCACTTCCGCACTAGGCTCTGTGAATGGGAAATATGATGGACGGAAGCGTACTTTTAAATCTTTCTCAAAAAATTCATTCAGTAGGTTAATCAATAAACCTTTTAATTCAGCAAAGCTGGTGTTCTCAGCAACGTACAAACCTTCAATTTGATGGAACATTGGCGAATGCGTTTGGTCTGAGTCGCAGCGGTATACACGGCCCGGACATACAATACGAATTGGCGGCTGGCTTGTTTCCATGGTACGAATTTGCACACCAGAAGTATGCGTACGCAACAAATGGTTTGCATCGAAATAGAAAGTATCATGCATAGCACGTGCAGGATGGTGCCCAGGAATATTTAATGCTTCGAAGTTATGATAGTCATCTTCAACTTCTGGTCCTGTAGCAACCGTAAAGCCAGCTTTAGTAAAGAACTGGCAAATTCGTTCTTGCACTTGAGTAACAGGATGAACTGTACCAACGCGCTGTCCACGGCCTGGCAAAGTAATATCAATGGTTTCACTTGCCAATTTTTGCGCCAGTGCAGCTTGTTGTAATGCTGTTTGACGTTCAGTTAAAGCGTTATTAATTGTTTCTCGAACAGCATGAATCGCAGCACCTTGTACTTTACGTTCTTCAGGGTCCATTTTCCCTAATGCTTTCGATTGTTCTGCAAGCTGGCTTTTTTTCCCTGTAAATTGCACACGCACCTGATCAAGTGCAACAAGGTCTTGAGCTGCTGCAATGGCAGCAAGCGCTTCTGTGGTCAGGGCTTCCAGTGACATAGTAACTCTCAAAGCAACAAATTTAAAAATATAATAAAACACTGCATTCTAACAGTTTTTCACCGTATTGATGAAGTTTATCCATCATGAAAAATGTATTAGGCAACAAAAAGATAAAACGTATAAAATAATAGCATCGTCAATGAGATCAATTATTATGGCGCTTAATCAGATTTGGAAACAACAACTTACACTTGTGACCTATGGTAACGAATACCTACGTCAGAATTTAAGTTTTAGCCAATGGCGACAACATCATATTTTTGACCAACATAGTTTTCAATTTCGTGACTTAATTTCACAACATTTACTTGCTCAACATTTCCAAGTTTGGTTAGAAGCACTCAAAAAACAAGGGACGACTCAAATCTCTCTTCACCTATCTACTATTTTAAATGAAGAGCAAAACCCGAATAGTAATGTCGAACTTTTACCTTATGCTCATTTTATTGTAAGTCATCAAAACAATAAGAAAATCGCATGGATTTTTGGACATGAGCTTGCCGAATGGTACAGCAGCGATAACGAGTTTGAGCCGCCTCTGACTCAACGCAGCGATTTACGCTTAGAGACTTTCTGGCGTTTTGAATTGAATGAAAAATTATCTAAAAAAGTTGAAGCTGACTTAAAAGCACCTCAATGGGATGAAATTGCAAACTTTATGGAAACTGAGTTATTTCGAAGTAAGTATGCAGCAGGTTTTGAAGAACCAGAATTTCAGAAAAAATATTTTGATGGGTCAACACATCAAATTTCGGTAGAGCATCAACCAACTCTTGCTCTTATTCCTGAAAGCTACCCAGCAGATTGTGCACATCAACTCCTCTACTGCACTCAGGCCTTATCAGATTATTTAGAGCAGAAAAAACGCACCGCAAATGATCCTTTAGGGGAAGACTTAGACCAAGAACAAATTATTAACTTAAGAAACTTTACCCACAAAACTGACGACCTATTTGCAAAACTTATTGTGAAAGCAGCAAATCACTATCAAACAGCTCAATTAAAACCTGTTGAGAAACCTTCTCCTTTTGATGCAACGAATGAGTCCGCAGCTCATTTAAAAGCGCCTCATCATAAGGCTGGAGGAACAGGTGTAATCAAGCTTATTGTTCTGACAATAATTATTTGTGCCTTAGCTTATTATTTTGGTCTTTAATCAAGATTAAAGTTCCCATTCATAAAATAGTTCTGTTATTCCGAGGCCGAACTCTGGTAGTTCGGCTTCTCCAGTTAATTTGGCTCCCATTTTTTCATAGAAGAAGCGACTTGGATTTTTATTAAAAACTTCTAAACGAATAAAAGCATAACCTTGATTTAAAGCGCATTGATAGAACTTTTGGAATAACGCACGCCCTACTCCTTTTCTTTGAATTTCTCCTAATAAATAAAAAGCACGAATTTCAGCAATATTATTTTCCGGATTTAAATAACCATCGAGAAAGCCTTTCACTACTCCATTTTCAGTATAGATAAATAACTTATGATCAGGACTTCTACTTATCTCTTTCCATAACTGTTGTTTATCTAGTACGTTAAGCTTATTCAATATTTCTTGCTTAATCATACCTGTATAGGTTTCTTTCCAACTCTGTACATGTACTTCTGCAATAGACAATGCATCCTTAAATGATGCTATACGAATATCTGTGTCATTTAATGGTTTCAATTCACTTCCCTCATGTCACTACTTTTTAGAGTGAAGCATTAATTCGTCTCGTACTAACCTACTCAGTTAAAAGTAACTCTCGAACATGTATTAAAGCAAAACCCAACAAATTTAGTCCTTGCCATAGAGATGGATCTTGAATGTGTGGATGGTCTTGCGCCATACCAACACCCCAAATTTTATCGACTGGAGATGCTTCAATCAAAATACGGTCTTTTGTTGCTAATAAGAATTTTTTTAACTCCGGATGCTGTGAGAATTTAGCAAAATTCGCCTGCACCACTATGTCAAAACGTTTTTCTTGCCATATCTGTTCATTATAATTACGTACTTTACGGCCTAATTGCTTCGCTTCATTCGGATGTTTAACCTGCAAAATCTGTGCAAAAATTTCTTTATCATTAAATAATTTTGCTTTTTGCGCCATCATATAGTGCTCAGCAGTAAAGTATTCAATACCTTTTACATTAAATTGCGCAGGAAACCACTGGCTAAAACAGCTTTTATCAATAAGATTAGCTTTCTTAGGAGTATGTCCCCAGAAATATAAATATTTGAACTGGTGACCTTGCTGTATTTTTTGAATTAAGTCATTTAGAAATTTTTCGTCTTTCATCATTTATCTCTGATTATTTTCTTTTTTAAAATAGAACCACTAAAAATAAAAAAGACCGCTAAAAGCGGTCTTTTTTGAATCTCTAAGCTTATGCAGCTAATGCGCCTTTAGCTTTTTCAGCTAAAGCAGCAAATGCTACTGCATCATGCATAGCGATGTCAGCTAATACGCGACGGTCGATGATCACTTGAGCTTTTTTCAAGCCATCGATCATACGGCTGTAAGACAAACCGTTTTGACGAGCACCAGCGTTGATACGCGCAATCCATAGAGCACGGAATTGACGTTTCTTCTGACGACGGTCACGGTAAGCGTATTGACCAGCTTTGATTACCGCTTGGAACGCTACGCGGTAAACGCGTGAACGAGCACCGTAGTAACCTTTAGCGCGAGCAAGAATTTTTTTGTGACGGCGATGAGCCACTACACCACGTTTTACACGAGCCATTTATAATCTCCTTAGATGTATGGGCACATACGACGAACTGAAGCAACGTCACTTACGTGAACCATTACACAGCCGCGCAATTGACGGATACGCTTAGCAGATTTTTTGGTCAAAATGTGGCGCTTGAATGCTTGTTTGCGCTTAAAACCGTTTGCAGTCGCTTTGAAGCGTTTAGCTGCACCACGGCGAGTTTTTAACTTAGCCATAGTAACCTCTTTTGGGCACCTGTTCGGCACGATTGCACCATTGCAAAATCGACCTGCAGGTAAGGAAGCGCGTATTTTATAGTATGCTGACTAAAATTAAAACTATTCCTAGAATTTTTTTAAATTAATCCCTTTAGAAATGAGAAAAACCTATCTCTTTTTTAGATGAATATAATCGGCAATAATTTCAGCATCGCTGCTTATTTACCCCTATAATATGAGCAAATTATCAACATACGATATTTCAAATGCAGAAACATGATGCATTCGCTGCCCTCCGCTATAGAGATTTCTCAATTGTCACCATTAATCAATTTTGCTTAACATTAGCAATTTTGATTCAAGAAATTATTGTTGCCTATTCACTTTATCAAATTACCAAAGATCCTTTAACTTTAGGTTTAATTGGACTAGCAGAAGCCATTCCATTTATTGCCCTATCGCTTTGGGGTGGTTATTTTGCTGATAAATTTAATAAACAGGTCATCATGAAAATCTGTTTATTTTTCTCAGTACCTCTTCCTTTAGTTTTATGGTTACTGTTCCATCTGCATGGGTTGGGTCATATCAGTGTAAATTTCCTCTCTTGGGGCATTTATGCGGTTATTTTTGGTTTGGGCACCATACGTGGTTTTTATAACCCTTCTGCTACGTCCCTAAAACCATTTTTAATTCCACGTGAGCTTTATGCAAATGGTGCAACATGGACAACTATTGGCTGGCAGAGTGGTGTAATTATTGGGCCTATGCTCGGTGGGTTCATGCTCGCTTATTTAGGCAGAGAAACCAGTCTTTTTAGTGTTGCTGGTCTACTTAGTATCTGCTTTATTCTCATTAATTTATTACATAAACGTAGCTTTCCTAAAATTGAAACTGCCAATGTTTTAGAAAGCTTAGGCGATGGCTTTCGCTTTATTTGGAAAACCAAAATAGTTCTTTGGGCAATTTCTTTAGACCTTGCCTCTGTTTTATTTGGTGGTGTAATCGCTCTACTCCCTATTTTTGCCGAAGATATTTTAAAAGTCGGTCCTGAAGGCTTGGGTTACTTGCGTGCGGCTCCTTCTATTGGTGCGCTCATTACTATGATTGCTTTAACTCGTTTTCCGCCAACTCAGCACGCATGGCGTAATATGCTACTTGCAGTTGCAGGGTTTGGTGTATTTACAATCCTTTTCGCGTTCTCGAACAACATGTGGTTATCACTATTTGCGTTGGCGATGACGGGTGCTTGCGACAGTATTTCGGTGGTAGTTAGACAAACCATTTTGCAAATATTCCCACCAGAAAATATGCGTGGTCGCGTAGCGGCTGTAAATGGAATGTTTGTCTCATCAAGTAATGAGCTGGGTGCATTTGAATCAGGCTTGGCTGCCAAATATTTGGGAACTATTGCAGCGACTATTTTTGGTGGTTGTATGACTCTTGCAGTAGTAACCTTCTGTTGGCTAAAAACCAATGATCTTTTTAAAGTCGATATTACTAAAAGCTCAGAAGATTAGTTAAATCATTTTAATAAAGCATCTTCGGATGCTTTTATTTTAAATAAAACCTGTAATTACCCAATAAATGAAGATATAACGCCCAGCCTTAGCAATAAGGACCATAAATAAAAAGCGCCAAAAATTTTCTTTGAATAAGCCAGCAACCAAAGTAATAGGGTCACCAATCACAGGTGTCCAACTTAAAAGCAGCGAATAAAAGCCATATTTATGATAAAAGCGTTGGGCTTGTTCTAAACGTTTTTCAGAAACCGGGAACCATTTTTTATGTTTAAACTGTTCTATTTTTAATCCTAACCACCAGTTTATACATGAGCCCAATACATTTCCGAAAGTAGCAATCAAAATGAGAAGAAAAGCTGAATGTTGATTTTTTAATAATAAAGCAGCAAGTACAGCTTCTGATTGTAGCGGTAATAAGGTAGCCGCCCCAAAAGCACTCAGAAAAAGTAAAAAGTAACTTAGCATATTAAATTAGACCAAATCACCTTTCACCTTATTCATTACCCTACCAATAAACTTAGATGACTTTAATAGATAATGCTTTTTGTACTGCAGGGCGTGCTGTTAAGCGAACAATGTATTCTTGTACATACGGGTAATCCTCTAATTGAATCCCCTGCCATTCATAACGCAAAATCCAAGGTAGAATTGCCATATCAGCAATGGAGTATTCCCCTGCAACAAACTTCTGACCAATGAGCTGTTTATTCAACACACCATATAAACGCTTAGTCTCATTTACATAGCGGTCTATAGCATAGGGAATTTTCTCTGGCGCAAAGCGGTTAAAATGATGATTTTGTCCCAACATAGGACCTAAGCCACCCATTTGCCACATAAGCCATTGTTCCACTTCAACTCGCTCTTGCTCGTCTGTCGGGTAGAACAATCCAGTTTTTCGTCCTAAATACTGCAAGATCGCGCCTGATTCAAATACTGAAATTGGCTCACCACGTGGACCATCTTGGTCAACAATGGCAGGAATTTTATTATTCGGAGAAATTTTCAGGAAGTCTGGTTGAAATTGATCATTTTCTAAAATATTAATTGGGTAAAGGGTGTAATCCAGTCCCATTTCTTCTAAGGCAATTGTGATTTTATGTCCATTGGGTGTGCCCCAATAATATAGATCAATCATTCTATTTTCCTATTCATCGTTATCATGACTGCGTCTTGCGTTATATCATGTTTTGGGTAATACAATGATATTTCCAACACCAAAAAACACATAAAATTTGAGAATAACTTTGGCTTAAAACGATATTAAACGTCAGTTTAAGAAAATAGGGCTAAAAGATGAGAGGCATAAAAAAGCACTGCTTTTGCAGTGCTTTTTTTGAGTGTTACTTTTTCTTTTTCGGTCCAAGTAACATACCCATTTGTCGACCTTCCATTTTCGGTGCTTGCTCTACAACCCCTAACTCAGCTACGTCTGCTTCAATTTTTTGCAATTGAGCTAAACCAAGTTGTTGGTGAGCCATTTCACGACCACGGAAACGTAAGGTGATCTTAACTTTGTTGCCTTCTTCAAGGAACTTCAGAATAGCACGAAGCTTAACTTGATAATCACCTACATCAGTTGCTGGGCGTAGTTTGATTTCCTTCACTTGCACTTGATGCTGTTTTTTCTTGGCATCTTTTTGCTTCTGTTTCAGGTCAAACAAGTGCTTGTTGTAATCCATGATTTTACAAACAGGCGGCTCAGCGTTTGCGACAATCTCAACAAGGTCAAGATCTGCATCCTCAGCAGCACGCAGTGCTTCATTTAATGAAACAATTCCTTTTTGCTCACCATCAGCACCGACAAGGCGTACTTCTTTTGCACGGATCTCATCGTTAATTGCTGGACGGTTACTCTTTGCACCTTGTTGTTGGTTACGGTCAGGCTGTTTAATCTTTCTTACTCCACAATATACCGGCCACGTTCGGCGACGGCAGATTTCACTAAGTCAATGAAAGCATCCACTGACATAGTACCTAAATTTTTTCCTGAGCGAGTACGTACATTCACTGTACCTTCTTCAACTTCTCGATCACCAAGAACTAACAGGTAAGGAATGCGCTCTAGAGTACGCTCACGAATCTTAAATCCGATTTTTTCATTTCTCAAGTCAGAAATAGCACGAAGACCATTTTCCTTGAGTTTTGCCACAACTTGCTCACTTGCTTCAGCTTGAGAATCAGTGATATTCATGACACATGCTTGTACAGGTGATAGCCAAGGCGGCATAAAACCAGCGTAGTGTTCAATTAGTATACCAATAAAACGCTCAAAACTACCAAGAATTGCACGGTGCAACATGACAGGTTGATCACGCTCGTTTTCTTCAGTTACATAAGAAGCATCTAAACGAACTGGCAAGTTGAAGTCACACTGAATGGTACCACATTGCCATACACGACCAAGACAGTCTTTTAAAGAGAACTCAATCTTTGGACCATAGAATGCGCCTTCACCCGGCTGCAATTCCCATTCAAGACCAGCTGCATCTAAAGCATCTGCCAAAGATTTTTCAGCTAAATCCCAAAGTGCATCATCCCCTACACGCTTTTCTGGGCGAGTAGATAATTTCATTTGAACTTCTTCAAAGCCAAAGTCTTTATAAACATCTAAAGTGAGTTTAATAAAGTCTGCAACTTCTTTACCGATCTGTTCTTTAGTACAGAAGATATGCGCATCATCTTGAGTAAAACCACGAACACGCATAATACCGTGTAAAGAACCAGACGGCTCATTACGGTGACAAGAACCAAACTCAGCTAAACGAATTGGTAAATCACGGTAAGACTTTAATCCTTGGTTAAACACTTGAACGTGACAAGGACAGTTCATTGGTTTTACAGCATAGTTACGACTTTCAGAATGAGTCGTAAACATATTTTCTGCATAGTTTGCCGCATGACCAGATTTCTCCCAAAGCGTAAAATCTACGATTTGCGGAGTTTTGATTTCTTGGTAACCATTGTCTTGCTGAACTTTACGCATGTACTGTTCTAGTACTTGATAAATAGTCCAGCCATTTGCATGCCAGAACACCATACCCGGTGCTTCTTCTTGCATATGGAACAAGTCTAATGCTTTACCAATTTTACGGTGGTCACGCTTTTCAGCTTCTTCAATACGCTTGATATAAGCTGCTAACTGTTTTTTATCAGCCCAAGCAGTACCATAGATACGTTGAAGCTGTTCATTCTTCGCATCACCACGCCAGTAAGCACCAGAGATTTTAGTAAGCTTGAATGATTTTAAGAATTTTGTGTTCGGTACGTGCGGACCACGACACATATCTACATATTCTTGGTGGTAGTACAAGCCCATTGCTTTTTCTTCAGGCATGTCTTCCACAAGACGTAATTTATATTCTTCGCCGCGGTCAGTGAATACTTTGATGACTTCATCACGCGGTGTCATTTTTTTGATAACGTCATAATCTTGATCGATGAGCTTTTTCATACGCTCTTCAATCGCAGCCATATCATCTAGTGTAAAAGGACGTGGCATCCAGATATCGTAATAGAAACCTTCTTCGATGACCGGACCAATCACCATTTTTGCTTCAGGGAAAAGCTGTTTTACTGCGTGCCCTACAAGGTGTGCACAAGAGTGGCGAATGATCTCAAGACCTTCTTCATCTTTTGGAGTGATAATTTGTAAGGTCGAGTCTTCGGTAATTAAGTCACATGCATCAACTAAGCGATCATTTACTCGTCCAGCAACGGTATTTTTTGCTAAACCAGGCCCAATACTTTGAGCGACTTCCATAACAGATACAGGGTGATCAAAACTCTTTTGATCGCCATTTGGCAATGTGATAATTGGCATAAAAAAATCCTTAAGGAGTGATGCCCTATACGAAGGAGCATTTCACCGCGAGATTATGATCGAGGCAAGCCTCAAAATATAAAAACGGTGTAAATCAAAATTAAAAAACCTGAAAGATTTTACACTTGTTCAAGCCAAGTGAAAACCTTTGTACTCATAAAATCATAAATACATTTTGCTTATACGGTAAACAGCAATAAATGACTTTAATAAGGACCTAGCTAAATTTTCAGAAATACATAAATAGGATAATTATTCATCAGAACTGATTTAAGATGTTGAAAATAGCATTTCTGCTCATTTTCTGACTGGGAGGTATTTCTCTTTAAGACTAAAGCATTAATGCTTTGATTACTATTAAGCCATATTTTCAAAGAATGAATTAAAAAATAGAACATGGAGTTGTTTCACATGGTTAGTGCCTATAACGAATTACCACGTACACCCGCAAACTTTGTTGCATTATCCCCTCTGCGCTATTTAGAGCGCGCAGCTTATATCTATCCAGACCAAGCTTCTATTATTCATGGCAACCGTCAGATTTCATGGAAACAAACTTATCAGCGCTGCCGTCAATTTGCATCTCAGCTTCAACAATTAGGCATAGTTAAAAATGATACGGTTTCAGTTTTACTGCCAAATGTACCAGCAATGATTGAAGCACATTTTGCTGTACCAATGGCGGGTGCTGTTCTTAATACCCTAAATACCCGTTTAGACGCTAAAACCATCGCTTTTATGCTAGAGCATGCTGAAACTAAAGTACTTTTAGTTGACCCCGAGTTTGTTAATTTAGCAAGAGAAGCTTTATCACTTATTCCTAACCAACATATTATTGTGATTGATGTTGCGGATGAAGAGTATAAAGGCGAAAACCAATTCCTTGGTTCTTTCGAATATGAGGAATGGTTATCTCAAGGCGATGCCAATTTTGAATGGCAATTACCTGAAGATGAGTGGGATGCAATTAGTTTAAATTATACCTCTGGAACCACTGGAAATCCTAAAGGAGTGGTTTATCACCACCGAGGTGCATATTTAAATGCGGCTAGTAATATTTTAGCTTGTGGCATGAAACCTCGAGCCGTTTATTTATGGACACTTCCTCTGTTTCATTGTAATGGTTGGTGCTTTGCATGGAGTATTGCAGCCAGTGGCGGAACCAATATTTGCCTACGTAAAGTTGACCCAGAACTGGTGATGCAGCTTATTGCAAAACATAAGGTGGATTACTTCTGTGGTGCTCCAATCGTCCTATCTATGATTATTAATCTGCCTAAGGAAAAGCAGCCAAGCATAGAACATCATGTTGAAGTTATGGTGGCAGGTGCTGCTCCACCTGTCGCTGTCATTGAAGGTATGCGAAATATTGGAATTAATGTCAACCATGTGTATGGTTTAACCGAAACCTATGGACCATCTGCGCTTTGTGCTTCTCAAGCGGGATGGAGCGACCTCTCCATTACCGAGCAAGCGCAACTACACTCTCGTCAGGGTGTACCTTATCCTTTACAAGATAGTATGCGGGTGTTAGATCCTGAAACGATGCAGCCAGTTCCAAATGACGGTGAAACCATGGGAGAAATCATGTTCCGTGGCAATATTGTCATGAAAGGATATTTAAAAAATCCAAAGGCAACTGAGGAAGCTTTTGCAGGTGGCTGGTTCCACACTGGAGACTTAGCGGTTTGCCACCCAGATGGTTATGCAAAAATTACTGACCGCTCTAAAGATATTATTATTTCAGGTGGAGAAAATATTTCATCTTTAGAAGTCGAAGACGTTTTATATAAACACCCAGCAGTTTTAACAGCCGCTGTTGTGGCAAAACCTGACGAACGTTGGCAAGAAGTACCCTGTGCATTTATTGAATTAAAAACTGGGGCTAGTGTCACGCCTGAAGAAATTATTGAGCACTGTCAAAAAGAACTTGCGCGCTTTAAAGTTCCTAAAGATGTGGTGATTACTGAAATTCCAAAAACCTCAACAGGTAAATTGCAAAAATTCATCTTGCGTGAATGGGCAAAAGAACGCGCTTAACCCGAATCCTATAAAAATAAAAAAGCGGCGTATCTAACACCGCTTTTTATTAAAAACTGTATTAACCTTGATCTGACAATAGAGCAACCTGTTGTACATAGTTAATAAATTTCATTTTAGTTGCTTCAAGATCTGCTTCTGCAACTTGCTGGGTTTTGTCACGATTAATTCTTAACACATGCTGACGTAAAGTATGTCGCTCTGATGCATTATAGATTTTGCTAAACTCATTGATTGCAGGATCGCCCTGCTCGATCATACGATCCACCCAACGCATGAGTTGAGCTTGTTTTTTCGCGCCTTGCTGAGGAGTTAAATAAGATAAAATGACTGTCTCATCTTCATTACGCAAGAGTTTACCAACACGCTGAAACTGACGACGGCGCGCTTCGAATGAACTAATATTCTGAACTTCCAAAAGAGCATCAATTAAACGCTCATCAACAGGAAGTTTTTGAATTTGTTTGATAGAAAGTTGTGCTAACTGCTCACCTAAAGCAGCCATACGTTGAACTGCTTTTTTCTGTTCGGTTTTACTTGCACGTCCTTCTAAAGAATCAAAATCTTCTTCAGTATAACGCTTGGGACGACGTGCCACGATTAATCTGCCTCATAAAATTTTGCGGCGAATAACGCCTGTACTTCATTTAATGCCTGTTCTTCGTCAGTGCCATCAATGACTAAACGTAAAGTAGTCCCTTTACCTGCACCTAACATCAGTAACGACATAATATTCTTTGCATCTACTAAATGATCGCCCTTACCAATTTGAATTGACGAACGAAACTTTGTAGTGACCTCTATCAGTTTTCCTGATGCACGTGCATGTAAACCGAGTTTATTAATTACATCAACAGTTGTGTCTATCATGACCAGTGCTTCATTTCTCTGTGTAAGACCTGAACAGACCATTCTGCCTCAAGTGCTTGTTTTAGTCTATCTACCATATAAACTGAACGATGCTGGCCGCCTGTGCAACCTATTGAAATCGTCATATAGTGACGATGCCCTTCAGCAAATGCCGGCAGCCATTTTTTTAAGAAGTGGAGAATGTCCTCAAACATTTCATTTGCTTGTGGACTTGCTTCTAAAAATTGTTTAACTGGCTCGTCTAAACCAGAAAAGCGGCGTAATTCTAAATCCCAATGCGGATTTGGTAAATGCCGTACGTCAAAAACATAGTCGGCATCTAAAGGAATGCCATGTTTATAACCAAATGACTGCAATATAACAATCAGATTATCTGACTGCCCTAGTTTTGATAGCAAGATATGTTTTAAATCGTGAACACTTTTATCTGTGGTATCAATGTGAACAGTGGCACGAAACTGAATTGGAATCAGCAACTGCTTTTCTTCATGAATACACTGTAAAAGGCTTTTGAAACGATTTGCTAACGGATGTGGACGACGTGAAGCACTAAATCGTGCAATCAAATCTTGATCTTGTGTCGTCAGATAAATCACATCAACCGTACCATGTTTTTGTAATTGCTCAAAAACATGGTCGAACTCTTGCATATCTGCCCGAGTACTTCGTACATCCACCCCTAAAGCAAGCTGCTCAAGATTATTTTCATGATCTAGCTTTGCCACGATCTCAGGCAGCAATGCCAAAGGTAAATTATCAATACAGTAGTAGCCCAAATCTTCTAATACTTGAAGAGCTGAAGATTTTCCTGAACCAGACTGTCCTGTCACGATAAGTATACGCTTCATGGCATGGCTGTCCTTTTATATATTATTGAGGTGTAAAGGCAACTTGTAGATTATCAATTAAGCGCGTTCCACCTAATTTCGCCGCGACAAACAACACAATATCACGATCAAATTGAGAAGCAGCTAACAAATTAGGTTGGCGAGCCTCCACATAATCCACAACAAAACCATTGTCTGTCAACAGTGTTTTCAAATCTGCCAAGACTTGTTGTAAATCTTTACCTTGGTGTAATTGCTCTTCGGCTTGTTTTAAACCTTGATAAATGACTGGTGCAACCTGACGCTGTTCAGGAGTCAAGTAACCATTTCTTGAACTCAGTGCCAAACCGTCTTCTGCACGAACAATTGGTACGCCAATAACTTCTAACGGAATATTCAAATCCTGTACAAACTGGCGAATCACTGCTAATTGCTGGTAGTCTTTTTGACCAAAGAAAGCATAATTCGGTTGCACAATATTAAAGAGTTTGGTGACAACCAGTGCTACGCCATCAAAGTGCCCCGGACGTGAGCTTCCACATAAATCATCAGTAATTTGACTGACGCTAATGTTAGTTAAGCGAGGTTGTGTACCGTACATTTGCTCAACTGATGGTGCAAAAATAATGTCACAGCCAACATCTGCAAGTAGACGACTATCCTGCTCTAACGTACGCGGATAATTATCAAAATCTTCACCTGGACCAAACTGTGTTGGGTTCACGAAGATACTCACAACCACAACATCACATAACTTTTTCGCTTCACGAACAAGAGTGAGGTGGCCTTCATGTAGATTTCCCATCGTTGGGACAAAACCAATGATTTTACGTGCAGCTCTAGCAGGATTTAAAGAAGCAGCTAAGCCTTGTATAGTGGTTTCTGTTTTCATGAATTACAGCTCAACTTGGAAAGTGTGTTCTTTAGCTGGGAACGACTGATCTTGTACAGCAGCATGAAAAGCTTTAAAAGCATCTAAAATCGCTGTTTCACCAGATTGCTCTTTCATAAAGTTACGTACAAAACGCGCAACTCGACCAAACGTTAGTCCTAACATGTCTTGTACAACCAATACCTGACCATCAGTCGCATTACCTGCCCCAATACCGATCACAGGAGTATTTGGGAACAATTCGGCAATTTCTTGACCTAATTGTGCCGGAACGCATTCAAGTAATAAAACTGCCGCGCCCGCTTCAACCACCGCCGTACAATCGGCAATAAGCTGATCGGCTGCTTCACGCGTTCTAGCTTGTAACTTGTAGCCACCAAATACATGTACAGACTGAGGAGTTAAACCTAAATGTACACATACAGGCACACCATTACGTGTTAACACTTGGACAGTTTCACTTAGCCATGCACCACCTTCGATTTTGATCATTTGGGCACCAGCTTGCATAACTGTTTTCGCATTCTGCAAAGCATCGTTTAAAGTGGCATAACTCATAAATGGTAAGTCAGTCATAATTAAAGCATGCTGATTACCGCGACGGACTGCCGCTGTATGATAGGCCATGTCTTCAACAGTTACAGGTAAAGTTGAGTCACGCCCCTGAATTGCCATTCCAAGAGAATCACCAATTAAGATCGTATCAATTTCAGCAAGTTCCATTGCTTTTGCCATACTTGCATCGTAACAAGTTAGGCAAGAGAACTTACGTCCTTCGGCTTTAAATTTTCTTAAGTCACTTAGACTAATCATGATGGTATCCTCTACAGGAGTTTGCAGAACGTAATAAGTCCGGCTTTAAGCCCAAGACTCATCAGCAAGTACAGTCAGCGTTGGCTGCTGTATGAGTTCTAAATTTTTAAGTGGCTGATCATTAATATGTAGATCAGCATCTAAATCTAATAAAGGAATCACAACAAAATCTCGTTGTAATATTCCTACATGCGGCACCGTTAAGCGCTCATTTTGTATTTTTTCATTGCCATAAATCAGTAGATCAAGATCTAAAGTTCGCTCCCCCCAATGACGGAGTCTCACCCGCCCAGCTTCCTGCTCAAAACGCTGTAATTGGTCAAGTAATTCAAGCGGAAGTAACTCGGTTTTTAGCTGAGCGACTGCATTTAGATAATTCGGCTGATCTTGGGGACCCATAGGGGGACTTTGGTAAAGTTTAGATACTTTCACTTCACCAAGAGATTTAAGTTTGGTTATCGCTTCAGATAGAATCTGGCGTGAATCACCTAGGTTACTTCCTAAGCCAATATATGTGGTTACTGTCATTGTGTCGGCCCAAAAATAACTTGGCTCAAATCACGTTGTACCCGCTTGCGCTTTAAAATTGGATGATCACTCATCACATTCGTTTGTGCTGCGGAAGATTTTTCAATAAAACGGTCAATAGACTGCTCTTGTCGTGCACGCTCTTTTTTACCACGACGGCTTCGAGGCTCTGGAACATCAACCAAAGGCTCAATTTCCGTATCAACTTTATTGCTTTCAACAGGCTCAGCAGCAACCTTACGACGACTTTTCGCCTTCTGACGATTATATTGGCTAATCGCAGCTTCTTTTTCGTCGTTTGACATTTCTTGGTAAGCTTCCCACCAGCTTCCCATTCCCTGTGTTGTGTCATCACCTGATTTTTCACGAAGTAATAAGAAATCAAATCCAGCGCGGAAACGAGCATGGCTTGCCAATGCTTCAATTTGCTGTGGTTTTGGATTAAGCAAACGGGTTTGCATTTCCCAAACTTCACGAATAAAAGTTTCGGCAAAACGAGGAATAACTGTGCGTGTTGCTTGACGTTTTAAAACATCCAAACCTGCTTGAGCACGTGCTTCGGCCGGAACAACGCCTTTTGATAAATAAAAATCACAACGCTCTAAAAATGGCTGCCACAATAAAACCGCATAGAAAAATGCCGGATTAATCGTTTTACCCACCTGAATACGTTGATCAGTATTTTTTGCTGCACGTTGAATAAATGGAGTGAGATCCGGACGAATATCAGCAAAAAGCTGTTTCCACACGCCAAAGTCAATCAACATTGGTAATACGCGTGCCAAATGCCCCATTGTGAAAAGCTTTTGAGACTCATCATATAAACGGTGTGGTGAAACATCACGAAGTAATTGCGTCATCTCAACATCAAAAATGTCGAGAATTGCCGGATCAATTTTAAAGTTGAGCTTAGCTGCAAAACGTAATGTCCGAAGCATACGCACCGGATCTTCTTCAAAACGTTGCACAGGATCGCCCAATAAACGTAAAGTCTTACTTTTGACATCATCAATTGCTTTACAGAAATCGAGCACAATACCCTTACGCGGCTGGTAGTACAGAGTATTGATAGAAAAATCGCGTCGAGCAAAGTCCTGTTCGATGGTTCCCCAGTTGTTGTCACGTAAAATCATGCCCGAAGCACTGGTCACCGCTTTTTTAGGAGGAGCACGGAAAGTTGCAACTTCGATTAGCTCACGTCCTGAATAGACATGTGCCAATTCAAATCGACGGCCAATAATTCGGCATCGACGACCAAAAACTTCTTTAATTTGAGAAGGTGTTGCATTGGTGACTGCATCGAAATCTTTAGGATTGAGTCCTAGCATTAAATCACGGACACCACCCCCAACAATATAAGCTTCATAGCCTGCTTTAGTCAGACTATCGATCACATCTAAAATCGAAGAAGGAAGTTGGGCTGTGGACAAACCACATTTTGACGCTCGCAAGGTTTGCAAAAGACGCTGTCTCCTACGTCAGGACGTAAATAACAAGTTGTCGCTAATCATAGCTCTAACACACACAAAGGGCAATTTGATTCTCTTAGATTGCGCAGGAAATGATAATTGACGAATAGAACTTTTATAAGGCTAAACGCGATTTATTTTTTTCAAAAATAGCTGGTCCAATTCCTTTAACGTTTTTAATTTCGTCAATATTTTTAAAGCTACCGTTCTTTTGCCTGTATTCTACAATCGCTTGAGCCTTTTTCTCACCTACACCTTTTAATTGCTGAAACTCATTTACATTCGCCTGATTCAAATGAATTTGCCCTGTAGAGTCATTAAAATTTTTAGTTTGAGAAATTTTAGAACTATTAGAATGAGAAGACTTAGTGATGTTTAACTTTTGGTCATACATCTGCTGTTTAGCCTTCCATTCTTGAAAGTTTTGATCAAAAGATTGAGCGCAAACCGAAGGTGAAATTACTCCCAAGCACAACATTATTAAAAGAAAATACTTATTTTTCCAAAATCTCATGCTGTATTGCATGTGGTTTTTCCCCTGATTTTAATTGTCGTTTTGCCTGATTCCACAATTCATCCATTTCGGACAAGGTCATGTCTTCCAATGTTCTTTGCTGTTTTATGGCTTGCTCTTCAATAAAAGCAAAACGACTTCTAAATTTATGTATGGTTGATAAAAGTGAACTTTCACTTGAAATGCCAAGTTTACGTCCTACATTGACTAATGAAAACAGGCAGTCTCCAAATTCATCTTGAATTTCATTACTATTTTGATTTTTAAGTGCCTGTTTAAACTCATCTAATTCTTCTTCTAATTTTGTATAAGCATCTTCTACCGTTTCAAAATCAAACCCAACTTTTGCGACATTTTTTTGAATTTCCTGCGCTTGAGATAGTGCTGGTCCATGTTTAATTTCATCTAATCTTGATTGTGGTTTGCCTTGCTTTTCTTGTTGTTTAATTTGTTTCCATAACTCACTTACTTGTTCTGGTGTTAAGTTGTTAAATTGGTCTGCTTGAAAAACGTGCGGATGACGTCGTACTAATTTTTCACTAATTGCCTCAACCACATCTTGAAAATTGAACGCCCCCTGCTCGCTAAACATTTGCGATTGAAATACCACTTGTAATAACAGATCACCCAATTCATTCCGAATTTCATTAATGTCACCTTGACGAATTGCAGCCTCGACTTCATATGCCTCTTCAATCGCATATTTAGTCAGTGACATTGGAGTTTGCTCTTGGTCCCACGGACATTTTTCACGTAGCTCTTGCATAATTTTAAGCAATTTATCCATGTAACCCTCAAGTTCAAAAAATTGGTCAGTAACTTTAAAATCTTAATTTGCTATGATCAAAATTAAAGCGGCAAATCATTCTTCATATTGTAACGATAAAGAGAAAAAAAGATGAAACATAGCATTCTGATTAGTGGCGCAGCTCAAGGTATTGGAGCAGAAATTGCACGGGTATTTTATCAGCGGGGTTATAAAGTCGGCATTTATGACATTAATGAGTCGCTTGCTCAAAATTTAGCGCAGGAATTAGGGCCGAATGCATGCGCAGGGTATCTAGATGTCAGTGACTACAGCCAGTGGCAACATATATTAAAAGAATTTACCGACTGGGTTGGGGAGCTTAATATTTTGGTAAATAACGCAGGGATTTTATATTCCGGAGCCTTTGAAAATATCGATATCAAGTCACACCAAAGAACAATCAATATTAATGTAAACGGCGTAATCAATGGTTGCCATGCTGCGCTCCCTTATTTAAAGCAAGCTTCTTTTGCACGAGTCATTAATCTCTCTTCGGCTTCTGCAATTTACGGGCAAGCTGACCTCATTTCATATTCAGCCAGTAAATTTGCAGTGAGAGGAATTACGGAAGGTTTAGATGTGGAATGGAAAAAATACGGTATTCGTGTTTTAGATGTGATGCCTTTATTTGTACAAACCGCAATGGTCAACAATATGGATGCAGGTTCTATTCAAAACATGGGAGTCGATTTAACGCCTAATGATATTGCTCAACAGGTGCTTTCACTTGTAGAGAAAAAAGCTCATTTCTGGACACCTACTCACACTCCAGTTGGTATAAAAACCAAATTGCTTTATCAACTCTCAACAATAAGCCCCCAGTTTTTAAATCGTTTAACTAATATTTATCTATCAAGAAAGTAGCTTATAAAAAAGGCCGTCAATTGACGGCCTTTTTCTCAATTTAGTTAAACACCTTGAATCATGCGTCGTGCGCTAATAATCCCCGGTTGTTGCTCTAAACGAGCTAACAAACGTGAAAGCTGAGCCAAGCCTTTCACCTCAATGAGCAACTTCATATTAGCAATACCATCTGCCTCAGAAATTGTGTTCACCTGACGAATATTAATCTGGTCAGAGAAAATCACTTGAGTTAAATCTTTGAGTAAGCCACGACGATCATAAGCCTCAACTACAATTTGAACACTTTGACCACGAGTTGGCTGCATCTCCCAATCCGCTTCAACAGCACGTTCTGGCTCTTGCTTGATCATGCGTTGATAATCAGAACACAAGACTTTATGAATACTTACCCCACGGTTCAACGTGATATAACCGGCAATTGATTCACCATGAACTGGTTGGCAACACTGCGCAATATGTAGCTCAACATTGTCTAAACCATCAATTAAGATGCCATGCGCAGACAGAGTATGGCTGGCACGTGGGTTTAATGTTGGTTTAAGTACCAGTTCAGGCTCATCCTGATCCAGATGCATTTGACGATTAATCTGATTAATCAGGGCATGCAAACTAATATCGCCGCTGACCAGACTAACCAAAATATCATCCCCTGTTTTCACATTAAAATGTGACGAGTAATCGTTGAGATCAATACTCTTAGGGTGAATCGCCAATCGAGACAATTCTTTGTTGAGTAACTCACGACCAACTTCAAGGTTCTTACTACGGTCTTGCTGTCTGAACCAATGACGTAATTTGTCACGAGCACGAGCTGTCTTGATATAACCTAAAGAGTTCACCAACCAGTCACGGTTAGGCTCACGATCTTTTTTGGTTAAAATCTCAACCTGCTCACCTGTTTTTAGCGTATAGGTTAATGGTACATAGCGCTGGTTAACACGCGCTGCATAACACTTGTTTCCAACCTCTGTATGCACATGGTAAGCAAAGTCTAAAACTGTTGAGCCACGTGGTAGTTCTTTAATATCACCATCACGACTAAAGACATAAATCTTTTCAAAACCTTCAAAGTCTTGAAGTTGATCAAAACCTTCCGTCTCATCTTCATTTTGATGTACTGTTGTTTCATTACGTTCTTGGTAATGTTCCAAAACAGCACGAAGCGAATGCAAACGATGGTTAAAAGAGTGGTCGGTATTCTTTGAACCTTCTTTATAGTTAAAGTGCGAACATACCCCTAACTCTGCTTCGTCATGCATCTCATGAGTACGAATTTGTACTTCTAAAGATTTATTCTCAGCAATAACAGCAGTATGTAATGAGCGATAACCATTGGCTTTCGGGTTGGTAATATAGTCATCGAACTGATGTGGGATATGACGCCAAATCTGATGAACAATACCTAATGAGTGATAACACTCAGGTACGCTATTCACCAATACACGTAAAGCACGAATATCATAAAGCTGATCGAAACTTAGGTTTTTGCTTTTCATTTTTCGATAAATCGAATAAATGTGTTTTGCTCGACCTGTAATTTCAGCTTCAATACCATGCGCCGCCAATTCACTTTTTAAACGGTCTATCACGAACTGGATATAATGTTCACGCTCAAGACGTTTTTCATTGAGTAATGAAGCAATCTCTTTATAACGGTCTGGCGCCAAATAACGAAACGCTAAATCTTCAAGTTCCCACTTCAGCTGTGCAATACCAAGGCGATGCGCTAATGGTGAATAAATAGTTAAAATTTCACGCGCCACACGCTCTTGACGTTCACGTGATGAGTTTGCCAACTCACGTAAAGAGTAAGTACGTTCAGCTAACTTAATTAAAACGACACGAACATCTTCGGTCACTGAAATCAGCATTTTATAAATGCCGCTTAAATGTTCCCGTTGGTTGTTATTAAAATGGTCTTCTAGTCGTTTATTTTTTTCAATAAGCTCTGAAAGCTTACCCATTGCCAAAGTACCTTTGACAAGGTTATAAACTTGCTCACCAAACTTCCGCTTTACTTCTTCTATATCAGTAATGTCCTCACGAACACTACGATAAAGCATTGCAGCAGATAAAGTATCTTCATCTACATGTAAATGCGCCAGAATATCAGCCATTCCAACACCAGTAGCAAATGTATTGGAACGATGATTAACCGTTGAATCTAACTCTTTTTGTAGGGTTAAATGCGCAACCTCTTCGAGTTGTTTAAGCTCTGCCCCATCTAATATTTCACGAACCCGATCCAACCATGAGGCTAAACCGACTTGTGTTTCGGCGGCATGCTCTACAGTCGTTTCCTCTGACAACTCAGTTAGTTGTTCAGGTAACTGTTCACGTACTGTGACCATACCATTCTCCTGGATATGTAACTCATGTTTTTAATCGTTTATCTCTTGAATTTTCTCAAATAAAGCAATCGATTCAACATGTTCTGTGTGCGTAAACATGTCCATAACCGCTGCTTTTTTTAACTGGTAACCATGTTGAACCAAAACACCTGCATCCCTTGCTAATGTTGCTGGATTACATGATACATAAACGATTCTTTTTGCTCCAAAGTTCGGTACATACTGCATAATTTCATATGCACCAGCACGAGGAGGATCAATCAATAATGCATCAAATCCTTGATTTGCCCAAGAATGATGCGAAAAATCTTTTGTTAAATCTTGTGAAAAGAAGCTTGCTTGCACCAGATTATTACGCTTTGCATTATCTGTTGCCCGCTGCACCATTTCTTCACTTGCTTCCACACCTACAACCTGACCCTTTGCACCAACACATCGTGCAAGTGGAAGCGAAAAATTACCTAACCCACAAAACAGATCCAGTACTCTTTCACCCTGTTGCAATTGAAGCAATTCACATGCCAATTGCACCATTTGTTCATTTACTGTGGCATTGACCTGCGTAAAATCCAATGGCGAAAAAGCAAAATTTACATCAAATGCATTTAAAGCATAATGTAATCGCATAGCTCCTTGTTCTTCATCAATACGACGAAGACTTTCGGGTCCTTTAGGTTGCAAATACAACTGCCAGCCTTTGTGTAACGCAAATTGTCTTAATTGGTTGACATCAGCATTGTTTAGTTTTTCGATATGACGAACTAATAAAGATGTTTCATGATCACCTTTTGCTAATTCTACATGACCAATATGCGCTTTGCCTTTTAGACTTTGGAGTAAATTACGCAATTCTGGCAGACTATCTGATAACTTTTTATCCAAAACGCTACAAGTATGGATAGATGTTAAACGATTACTATGATGCTCACGGAAACCTAGAATCAAACGGTCCTGTTTTGGCAAATAGCGCACACCTATTCGAGCACGACGGCGATAATCACTTTGCAAAGAACGAATTGGTTCTAACCATTGTTCAGGCTGAATACCAGCAAAGTGTTGCAAGTGTGATTGGAGGACATTTTGCTTTAAACGGATCTGCTCATCAGGGTGGATGTGCTGCATGCTACACCCACCGCAAATACCATAATGAGGACAAACTGCCTCTACACGATTTGCTGAAGGTTCTGCTAAAAGCGCTACCATTTCAGCTTCTTCAAGCCGCTTAGCCTCATGCGTAATTTGGGCTTTTACTGTTTCTCCAGGCAACGCATAACGAATAAACACTTTTTTACCATGCTTATCTGCCGGATGGTCTGGATGAGAACCATAATGCGCAATTCCCCGCCCCTCATGAGAAAGAGTTTCAACCTGAAAAATATATTCGGGTTGTTGAGGTTTACGAGATTTGGCTTGCTGTTTCAAAGAATGAACCTAAAAATTTAAAGGATTAAAATAGTGGGACGTAAATTCGGTATGTTTCGATGTACGTTGCCACACCTCAAGAAAATCGGCTTGCTGAGGCATAGTCTGTAAATACTCAATACTCGAACTAATCCAGTGGTTATGCTCATCTACATTCATTTGGCCTTTGAGCAATAGCCAACGCAAATAAATAAACCATGTATTGAGCACATCACCTTCACAATAACTGGTTAACTTTAACCATTGTTCTGTACGTACATATTCAGGCACATGATAACCCGACTCACCACGTTTACCTGGTAAACCTAAAATACAGGCTACATCATCGAGTTTCTGGAAATTACGGCCATTAAACATTGCCATAACATCCATTAAATCAATATGACGGTGGTGATAACGGTTTTGGTAATTATTAAAACGCTTCTGACTATCAAGCTCGCCTTGATCAAATAACCCGGGTGCCGAAAGACCATGATACATGGCACGGAACAAAATGACGGGCAAATCAAATTGCGAGCCATTCCAGCTCACTAAAGTTGGATGGCGCTTATCAAAAATGGATAGAAATTTCTGTAAAATTTCAGCTTCCGAATAGTGTTCCCGACTAAAAGAAAATAATCTGAAACCTGATTCATCAATCCACAAACCAGAAATACACACGATTTCATGTAAAGGCAAACGCTGAAAATCCATGCCAGATTCTTGGCGACGGATTTTTGTGAGTGCCTGTTCAACATCTGCCTCTGGCAAATCAAGATGATATAAATGCGCTCCCGCTTTTAAATCAGTTAAAGTTTCAATATCAAAAACTAAAGTAGGAAAACGCATTTTTTCTCTCAATTATGAGTCATCAGTCCTGTACTGAGAACAGGCCTGTAGACAAGTAGCGATCACCACGGTCACAGATAATGCAAACAATCACAGCATCCGGATTTTCTTCTGCAATTTTTACTGAAGCCCATACCGCCCCGCCAGAAGATGTACCTGCACTAATTCCTTCCTCACGTGCTAAACGGCGAGCCGTTTTTTCCGCTTCAATTTGCGGAATATCCATAATTTGATCAACACGCTTTGGTTCGAAAATCGTAGGTAAATATTCCTGTGGCCAACGGCGAATACCGGCAATATTTGAACCTTCAGAAGGTTGTAAACCAATAATTTGAATATCTGGATTTTGTTCTTTTAAATACTTAGAAACACCCATAATGGTACCGGTTGTACCCATTGAACTTACAAAATGGGTAATCTTTCCACCTGTTTGTTTCCAAATTTCAGGGCCAGTCGTAAGGTAATGAGCTTCCACATTATCTGGATTACCAAACTGATTGAGGACTAAACCTAGGCCTTCAGCTTGCATTTGCAAAGCCATATCTCGTGCAGCTTCCATATTCGGCGCTTCAATCAATTCTGCGCCATAAGCACGCATGGCGTCCTTACGCTCCTGACTTGAATTCCCTGGCATAATAAGTTTCATTTTATAGCCGCGCATCGCCGCAACCATAGCTAAAGCAATACCGGTATTACCACTGGTAGCTTCAACCAATGTATCACCTGGTTTAATTTGACCACGCTTTTCAGCCTGCATAATCATGTTATATGCAGGACGATCTTTTACAGAACCTGCTGGATTATTACCTTCCAATTTTGCTAAAACCGTTGCCTGCGTATGACAAGCCAAGCGCTGCAAACGGACCAGAGGTGTTTTACCTACATAGTGATCTAACAAAAATTCGTCGGCTAAAAAATCAGGTTGTGTATTACTCATGATCAACACCTAAATCGGGGTGGCACTATTGTATGAAAAAATGATCGGTACTGCATCCATTTCACTATGCTTTTTAATGAAAGTGATTAAAGCCCAGTCAGTTATAAAATGCCGTCTGTTTTAAAATAAAGCGTGATAATATGCCCTACAGAGAGATCAATCTGATGTAGCTATGTCTAATTTCAATAAAACCTTATCGAAACGCTTACGTCTGAATCATGCATATGGGCAATTAATTGCTCTTATTTTTGTGCCCATTATGATTTTAACGTGTGTTGGGGCTTTTCTGGTTTTAACTGAAACATCACGTTCTGCAAAGCAACAACAATTGCATCATGCCTCAGCGATTTTGGCACGCTACAATCAAATTGCTAAAGATCTCTACACATTAGTAGAACTACAACCAGACGAATATGATCATGCTCAACATATTATGCAAAGTATGTTTAGCGAGAAAAATCTAAAGCGTGCTGCTTTAATTGATAGTAATGGTCAGACTTATTTAAGTATCGGTTATCGAGATAATCGTTACTGGCCTAACTTCACACAAAACAATAACTTTTTTGGTCCGATCTCTTATAACCATAATAATATTTATGGAGTCCGTATCATTGATACCGCAGGAAAGCCTCCTGTCTGGCTCTTGATTGAAATGGATAATCAACCACTTGAATTAGCGCGTTATCGCATTTTGATTGCTTTGGTCATTACCGGCCTAATGACTTTATTATTACTTTTGCTCTGTCTTAACTTTTATTCTCGCCGCTGGATTGCACCCATGTATGAAATACGTATGCAATTACAGCGTCTCAATGCAGACACTTTAGACCAACACATCGTGATTAACAGTTCCGGTGAGTTAAGATTACTCCAGCGCGATATCGCAAACGTGGTGAAACGCTTACACTTTAGTTTTTTAGAGTTAAAAGAACATACCGAACAAACAGAAGAAGACTTACGCAGAACTTTAGATACTTTAGAAGTTCAAAACATTACTTACCGTCAAGCACGCGACCAAGCCATTTCATCTAATCAGGCAAAATCGGTTTTCCTTGCCAATATCAGTCATGAACTTCGTACACCCCTTAATAGTATTGATGGCTTTATTCATTTATTACTTCGCCAACAAAATTTAAGTAACGAACAGAACCTTTATTTACAAACTATTCGCAAATCCTCTGCCCATTTATTAGCATTAATTAATGATGTATTAGATTTCTCCAAAATTGATGCAGGTAAACTGGAACTTGAAACAGCACCTTTTGACTTAGAAGAAGCTGTATTTGATGTCATGGATATGTTGTCACCTTTGGCTGCACAAAAGCACATTGCTATGGCTTTTTATTATGCAGATAACATTCCTCAACAGGTGATTGGTGATGCTTTACGCTTTAAGCAAATTTTGACTAATTTGATTTCCAATGCCATCAAGTTCACGCCAGACGGTGAAATTATTGTTCGTGTACGTATGGAACATGATGACATCGGTCAGTGCTTGCTTCATTTTAGTGTTCAGGACAGTGGTATTGGTTTAAGTGGTACAGACCGTAAAAAATTATTTGAGTCGTTTTCGCAAGGCGATGCATCTGTTACCCGCCAATTTGGTGGTACAGGCTTAGGTCTGGCAATTTCTAAACAATTGGTTCATCTCATGCATGGCCAAATTGGCTTTGAAGATAACCAAGAACGTGCTCCAACAGAAAAAGGTTCAACATTCTGGTTTACTGCACAGTTTGCTGTAGATGAAGAACATGAGATTGAACATCCTCACTTCGAACATTTACAAGTGGTGTCTTATTTAGCTCACCCTGCAACAGCCAGTGTTTTGCGCTACTATCTTGAAAATTATCAAGTACCACATATCGAAACTCAATCGATTCTGGACTTGTTTAGCCGCTTAAAACATCTCGACCAAAAAGACAATACATGGCTCATTGTTGATCATAGTGGTGATACTGAAGCTCTACTCAAAGAAATCCGTAGCCGCTATCAAGGTAACTTAGCAGTTTACGGCTATCAAATGACGCTTGAGCCAAACATGCTCACCGAATATCGCGCTCGCCCACTTTATCAACCATTAAGCCGCAGTGGCCTCATTCAATTATTAAGTGACCAACCCATCTTTGAAGAGGAACAACAAGACTTTAATGGACAGGGTTTACATATTTTGGCGGTCGATGACCATTTACCTAACTTAATTGTTTTAGAAGCATTATTAGGTGAGTTAAATGTCAAAACCACTAAGGCTTTAAGTGGACAAGAAGCGCTGAATATTATTCAAGAAAGAATTGATCAGAAGCTTAAACCATTTGATTTGGTATTTATGGACATTCAAATGCCAGTTATGTCGGGCATTGATACCACACGTGCGATCCGATCTTTAGAATCCACTTTAGATGGGGAAATGCAACTTCCAATTATTGCTCTAACAGCCCACGCGCTTGCAGATGAAAAGCAAAAGCTTCTTAAAGTTGGTATGAATGACTATGTCACCAAACCAATTCAAATGGAGCAGATCATTCAAATTTTAACGCAATGGACGAAAAACAACTTCACTGCGCAAAATCTAGCTAAAGATCATCATGTGGTTGCAGAAGCGTTAGATCCAGAAATTTTAAATTGGCAGCAAAGTTTACAACTGGCAGCAAACAAAGAAGATTTAGCTCAAGATCTTCTCAAAATGTTGGTAGATAGCTTCCCAACCGAGCTAGAAGAAATGCAACAACTCATTGAGCTTGAAGACTTTCCTCAGCTTGAGCATGTACTACACCGTCTCTATGGCGCAACACGCTATGTAGGCACACCAAAACTTCAACAAGTGACGGGAGACTTTGAACAATTTATTTCTACGCTACGCAAAGAACGCCGTAGAGCTGACGATGGCTTCATTGAAGAAGTCATGAGACGTTTCGATGAATTAGGTCTCGTCATTAAAGAAGTTGAGAGTGCAGCTCATCAAATTTTAGTCATACCAGATTAAATAACAGTTGCTAAATAGGCATGACTGACCTGTCATGTTTCCAATTTCCAGCCATGCTATGCTCCGCTTATCGATAAAAAAATAAGCGGGAATTTCATGGCACTTTTACGTATTGAAAAAAATAATGGCATTGCAACAGTTTATCTAAACCGTCCTGATAAACGTAACGCTATGAGTTTTGCTCTACTCAAAGAACTTGTAACAACGGCTAAAGCTATACAAAAAGACCGAGATATCCGCTGTGTAATTTTGACAGGTGAAGCACAAGTGTTTAGTGCTGGTATTGATTTATCTGACTTAAACAATCCTAAGAACTCTGCATTTGCCATTTGGGAACTTATTAAGCCAGGGCAAAGCCTTTTCCAAAAAGCTTTTCTTATTTGGCAAAATTTGCCCGTCCCTGTTATTGCCGCTCTTGAAGGTTATTGTTTTGGGGCAGGTATGCAACTTGCACTAGCTGCCGATATCCGCATTGCCCACCCAGACACTAAAATGTCGATTATGGAAAGCCGTTGGGGTTTAGTACCAGATATGGGTCTTACCCGTTCGCTCAAAGGCTTGATTGGAGTTGACCTTGCAAAAGAGCTGACTTTAACTGCCCGTGTTTTTGACGGAAATTATGCAAAAGATATTGGACTTGTGACTCACTTAAGTGAGAATCCATTAGAAAAAGCAAATGCGATCGCTTCAGAAATGTTACAGCGCTCACCTGATGCATTGACTGCTGCAAAACGTGTACTAGATGCAATGGAACATCAACCAGAAAAATCATTACGCTTAGAAAAAATCTGGCAACTTAAATTATTACTTGGTAAAAATAGCAAACTTGCTCGTAAAAAAGACAAACATCCGGAAGTTAAATTTTTACCACGCCAATATAGATAAGAGCTTTATTATGAATTTTGATCGTAATACTCCTATTGCTTTTTTAGGCATAGGACTTATGGGAAGCCGTATGGCAAGCCGTCTTATACAAGCCGGCTTTCAGGTCGCAGTATGGAATCGAACAACATCTGCTTGTGAAGAACTTATTGATATTGGCGCGCATGCACTCGATCTTTCCAACATCGGACAGTACCCTCTCATTTTAACTTGCCTAGCCGACGATAAAGCTGTGCAAGCAGTATTTGATCAAATTCAAACAAACTTAAAAGCGGGTCAGGTCATTGTCGACTTCTCAAGTCTCTCTGTTGCTGCGACAAAAGCACTTGCTCAGGCTGCTGCTTCACAAGATGTGATATGGATTGACTCCCCTGTTTCAGGCGGTACAACTGGGGCAGAACAAGGCACGCTAGTCATTTTTGCAGGTGGCGATGCTCAAACTATTGAAGCTTTAAGTCCTGTTTATAATGTTCTTTCCCAACGTGTCACACGAATGGGAGATACAGGCACAGGACAAGCAACTAAAATTTGCAATCAACTCATTGTGGCAGCAAACAGTGCCCTGATTGCCGAAGCAGTTGCACTGGCAGACCGGGCGGGTGTAGATACCACTTTACTCGCTCCTGCCCTAGCTGGCGGATTTGCCGACTCAAAACCTTTTCAAATACTGGCACCACGTATGGCGACTCATACTTTCGAACCTGTTCAGTGGAAAGTTCAAACATTATCGAAAGACCTTAACAACGCAGTAACATTGGCTAACAATGTTAATTTAGACATCCCCGTTGCACAAAAAGCTCTATTACAGCTACAAACTCACCAAAAAAATGGCTTTGCTGAGAAAGATTTAGCTACTATGATTCAAGTAGTAGAGCAATAATAAACGGAGTTTGTGTATGGGTCGTCTTGCCGTTAACTTATCCATGATTTTTACCGAAGTTCCTTTAATTGAACGCTTTGCATTAGCCCATGCAGAGGGCTTTGAACATGTAGAAATTCAATTCCCATACGAGCTTGCCATTTCTGATATTCAAGACCAACTTGAACGTTACAACCTAAATTTATGTTTAATTAACGTTCCTGCTGGTGACCTTATGCAAGGTGGAAATGGCTTAGCAGGTATACCGGGTCAAGAGGCAGCATTTCGTGAAGCATTACAGTTAGCGATTCGCTATGCCACAGCATTAAAAGTACCACGTGTTAACATTTTGGCAGGCAAGCAACCTCAAGACTCTGACTTACTTCCTTGCCTTAAGACACTTGCAAGCAACTTAAAATTAGCCTGTGATTTACTGACAGAACACGATATTGAACCTGTATTTGAAATGATTAATGGCACAGATATGCCACGCTTTTTGGTACAGAACATTGCCCAAGCCCAAGAAATGCTAGAAGCAGTCAATCACCCTGCCTTAAAAATGCAATATGACTGTTACCATATGGCAATGATGGGTGAAGATGTACTTGAAGGTTTACAAGAAAATATTCACCAGATTGGCCATATTCAGTTTGCAGATTGTCCGGGACGCCATGAACCCGATACAGCTCAAATACCGTATGAGCAAATTTTTTCATGGATTAAGCAAAGTGCTTATGAGGGCTATATTGCGGCAGAATATAAACCCAAAAATGGCTCAAATCAGTCATTTACATGGAAAAAGAAATATTTTTCCGATGATGTAAATATATAAACTGTTACTAGTTTTGTTTGAAATTCTGAGTGAAAACCACTATATTAGATAGTGAGTAATTGTCAGGAAAATATACCCTATATGAATTTAGAACCATCGCCCAGCGTGTCTAATTCTCACGATTTCGCAATGAATACCTCAAATAAAGACGTACAAGCTTGTCTTAAAGTCGTCCATGACGCTTTAGTTGATGTAAAAGCAAAAGATATTCTACAGTTAGATGTTAGTTCTATTAGCAATGTTGCTGATGCTATTGTCATCGCGAGTGGTACTTCTACTCGTCACGTCAAAGCACTTGCTGACAATGTTGCAGAAGAAGCTCGAAAAGCTGGTTTCCGCCCGATTGGCGTTGAAGGCGAACGAGATGCCGAATGGATCTTAATTGATCTTGGCTTTGTTGTAGTACATGTGATGCTACCAACTGCCCGCAAATTCTATGATTTAGAAAGCTTATGGCGTACTGCTCCAGAGTCGGTCGCATAAAATTTTGCTTTTAAAAAAGCGGCTCTTTTGAGCCGCTTTTTGTTTATACACTTACTGAAACTTTTATTATTTAAACACCCACCTTTACCCTCATGTTCTATGAAAAGCTGGTAACTCAACAAAACTTTAATAACACTAACAAGCAAGTCATCACTCTTATTTAAAATTGACATGACAAATTGTCAGAATTCCAGCACTATACCAATTCTTATAGTCTCATCAATAAATAGCATAACCGGAGCACTAAAAAGTGAAGATACTCATTACAGGCGCCAACACAGGTATTGGTTTTGCCACAGCAGAACAACTTGTAGAACAAGGACAACATGTCATTTTGGCATGCCGAAATCCTCAAAAAGCACAAGAGGCACAAAACAAACTACGCTCACTCGACCAAGGACAAGTCGATGTCGTTTCTCTTGATTTAAACAGCCTTGAATTAACTCAAAAAGCTGCCGAAAAAATTACAGATAAATATGGTAGCCTTGATGTACTTATTAATAATGCCGGTCTATTTTCAAAAACAAAGCAACTCACCGTAGATGGGTTTGAACAGCAATTTGGCGTTAACTATTTAGGTCACTTTTTGTTAACTCAAAAACTACTTCCCGTTTTAAAGCAGTCTCCTCAAGCACGCATTATTCATCTAGCGTCTATTGCTCATTGGGTTGGTTCAATTAAGCCTAATAAATTTCGTGCAGAAGGTTTTTACAATCCCCTGTTCTATTATGGACAATCCAAGCTTGCAAACTTACTGTTCAGCAATGCATTAGCTGAACAACTAGCAGATAGTTCAATTACCAATAATGCATTACACCCCGGTGGTGTTGCTTCCGATATTTATCGCGATTTACCAAAACCAGTTTATGCAGCCATGAAAGTAGGTTTAGTTCCAACATCGGTTCCTGCAAAGCTCATTACAGAAATGGCGACTGGCGACACATGGCAAAACCGCAATGGTGAATATGTCAGTGCGCATATGCCAGACTGGAAATCTTCCCATGCCAAAAACCAGCAATTAGCACGCGATCTCTATCAGCAATCTATGACTCTAGTGGAAAAGTTCCTCTAACCTTCAAAAAATAAAAAACCACCCGAAGGTGGTTTTTTTATATCAAAGCAACTTAGTGGCCTGTACCGTTAATTGCTTTCGTCATATCTTCAACAACTTTCTTAGCATCACCAAAGATCATCATTGTTTTTTCGTTATAGAACAAATCATTATCAAGACCAGCATAACCTGTCGCCATAGAACGCTTAATCACCATGATTGTACGTGCTTTATGTGCTTCAAGAATCGGCATACCATAAATTGGTGAACCTGGGTCATCTTTTGCAGCAGGATTCACAACGTCGTTTGCACCAATAACAAGTACTACGTCAGTTGCCGGGAAGTCTGAGTTGATCTCATCCATTTCCAAGATGTCTTCATATGCTACGTCTGCTTCAGCAAGCAATACGTTCATGTGACCAGGCATACGACCTGCAACCGGGTGAATTGCGAAACGGACGCGAACACCTTGCTCTTTTAGAATTTCACATAACTCTTTTACAGCATTTTGTGCACGACCTTGCGCCATACCATAACCCGGCACAATCACAACGCTGTCTGCATTTGACATTAAGAAGCCAGCATCATCAGCAGAACCTGAACGGTAGTTACGTTGAACTTGTTCACCTTTAGCAGCTGTAGAAACTGCTGCACCACCCATTGCACCACCAAACAATACGTTGATGATTGAACGGTTCATTGCTTTACACATGATGTATGACAGAATCGCACCAGATGAACCCACAAGTGAGCCCGCAACGATCAACATGTTGTTTTCAAGGGTAAAACCAATACCTGCTGCTGCCCAACCAGAGAACGAGTTAAGAAGCGATACCACTACAGGCATGTCACCACCACCTACCGGTGCAATCCATACCCAGCCAAATGCAAGTGCAAGTGCAGTCATTGCCCAGAAAGCAGTCATATTGCCAGTTGTGAAGAAGTAAAAACCACAAGCCAACATCGCAACAAAGATAAGTGCTTGAACAGGTTTAACCCATCCACCAGAGATTGTTTTAGCCCATTTTTTCGCAGCCAATTTACCGTAAGCAAACACAGATGCTGTAAAGGTAATCGCACCAACAAAACAACCAACAAACAATTCAAATAGGTGAACCTTGCTCATGTGTGCATGTTGCACGCCAGCCGCTGTTAATGCTGCCTCATTTTGAGCAAACAATGCTGTAAGCTGGTTGTTATGCAAAATTGCTGCAACCGCAATTAAAACCGCAGCCAAACCCACCAATGAGTGCATAAGTGCAACAGTTTCAGGCATTTGAGTCATTGGTACAGTACGTGCACGTGCAATACCCACAATCGCGCCAAGCACCATTGCACCACCAATCATCCAAATAACCGGGTTATTGGCAACAAAGAAGGTTGTTACAACTGCAATCGCCATTGCGATCATACCGTAACGGTTACCTTGAATTGCTGTTTTAGGACCAGATAGGCCGCGAAGCGTCAAGATAAAGAGAATTGCGCCTACAAGGTACAACCAGTTTGCATTTGCTTGAATAAATTCCATGTCAAAGCCCTCTTATTTCTTTTGCTTAGGCTTGAACATTTCCAACATGCGTGCAGTTACTGCGAAGCCGCCGAAAATATTAATGCTTGCTAAAAATACTGCAATCGCACCAAGTACGCTCACAACATTCACACTTTGAAATGCAACATTTGCATCTACACCAAGTACAGGCAGGCCAACTGTTTGTAACATCGCACCAACAACAATAATCGATGACAATGCGTTGGTTACTGCCATAAGTGGCGTGTGCAAAGCTGGTGTAACACCCCAAACAACGTAATAACCTACGAAGATGGCAAGGACGAAAATTGTAATAGTTTCAACCATGAGAAATCTCCTTAACCACGCTTAAGCAGCACTTGACCGCCATGAGTGACCAATAGGGCTTTTTGGATTTCGTCTTCTTGATTAATCGCAAAGTTTTTGTCTTTGTCGAATAAAGTCTCTACGAAATTAAAAACGTTACGTGCATATAATGCAGAAGCTTCTGTCGCAACAGTGGCCGGAATATTTGGAATACCCAAAATTTTTACGCCATTTTCAGTGACAACAGTTTCGCCAACTTTAGAACCTTCAACGTTACCGCCTGTTTCAACTGCCATATCTAAAATGACAGAGCCTGGTTTCATTTTGGCAACAGTTTCAGCTTTGATCAGACGCGGTGCATCACGACCTGGTAACAATGCTGTTGTAATCACGATATCGGCATTCGACACAGCTTTATCTACAATCGCAGCTTGGTCTTTGATGTATTGCTCACCCGGCATCCAGCCATAACCATTTTTTGCTGCATCTGCTGCACGTTGCTGTTCTTCTTCAGACATTGGTACGTCTAACCACTTACCGCCTAAAGACTCAACCTGATCTTTTGCCGTTGGACGTAAATCTGTTGCTTCAACAATTGCACCCAAACGTTTTGCAGTAGCAATCGCTTGAAGGCCTGCCACCCCAACACCCATAATCACAACACGTGCAGGCTTTACAGTACCAGCAGCAGTCATAAGCATTGGGAACATGCGTTGATATTCAGCAGCTGCAAGCAAAACTGATTTATAACCAGCTAAGTTTGCTTGAGAAGACAACACATCCATGTTTTGTGCACGAGAAAGCGTACGAGGAAGCAATTCCAGAGCAAAAGCAGACACTTGCTGATTCGCAAATTGGTCTAGCTCGGTATTACGATAAGGATCAAACATTGCTACAACAGTTGTATTTGCTGCAAGTTTTTGAATTTCCCCGCCTTGTGGCGCACGAACTTTCAAAATAATTTGACTACCCGTATAGGCATCATCCGTAATGGTTGCACCGACCTGTTCATAAGCACTGTCAATGTACGCAGCCTTTACACCAGCACCACGTTCAATCACAACGCTATGACCAGCGCTAATCAACTTCTTTACTGTCTCTGGCGTAGCAGCTACACGATTTTCACCGACGACAGTTTCGGTTGGGATTCCGATCTGCATGAGCGTTCCTCAAGCTAATTTCTCATTGTCAAAAACATTGCAACCCGCAATGTTTCCCCCATGTGTATTCTTTGTACAGAATTTGGATTCTAATTGAACTTTTTGAAAATACCACCCACTATTTATTTAATAAATACCCATATTTTGAACTGATGATTCACGATATTTGACTTGAGGTGTAATATAGGAAGATTTTTCTTTTTTGCAGACAATAGTCTCTCTTATACAGTCCTGTATATGAAAATTTCTTTATCTTCGTTTCAAATTGGGTCTTTTTTTGCGCTTTGCTCTGCTTTTCTATTCAGCACAAAAGCGATTTTTATTAAACAAACTTATGCCCTTTCTCCATTAGTAGACGGTACAGTCCTGATGGCTTTACGGATGTTAAGCGCTTTACCGTTTTTTCTATTAATTTGCTGGTTCAATAGGCATCATAATCAGGGCATAAAAAAGAAGGATTGGCTAATTTTAATTTTTGCCGGTCTATTAGGCTACTACTTTGCCAGCTGGCTCGATTTCATGGGCCTCATGTTTATTAGCGCTTCTTTAGAGCGAATCATCCTATTTTTATATCCCACACTTACCGTGATCGCTTCAAGTCTGCTCTACAAACAAAAATTAGATGTAAAAAGTTTATTCGCCATTTTTCTTAGTTATGGTGGAACCGTGTTAGTGATGCTGCAAGAGCACAACAATGCACCAATTCAGGGCAACTTTTGGCTCGGAACAAGTTTTGTATTTGCTAGCGCTGTAGCTTTTGCCGGTTATTTACTGCTGACTCCACCATTAATTAAAAAATTTGGTTCTTGGAATTTCACAGGCTTAGCTTTAACAGTTGCCTGTATAGGTACATTAACCCATTACACTTTAAGTACCTCTCACCCGATTCAACTTCTATTACAACTTCCCTCAAGTGTAATTTGGTATGGGATTGGCTTAGGCTTTTTAGTCACTGTCTTACCTACCGTTATGCTTATGCAAAGCATTGAACGATTAGGTGCCTCTCAATCTGCGATGATTGCTTCGATTGGACCCGTTTTAACGATTTTGCTTGCCGTTGCTTTTTTAAATGAACACCTAAATATATGGCAATGGGTCGGTTGTTTCCTCAATATAGTCGGCGTAATGATGATTACTTTAAGAAAGAAAAGACTAAAACACTAAATGCTCTTGACCTCAACTTAAGTTGAGGTTGGATACTCATCTAAATTTTATTAAACGGTTGAGTTCCATGGACAAAGAAATTTTTAAAATCATAAATCCTTCTACTTTATATGATCCAACACCTAACGCTTACAGTCATATCGCTGTAGTAAGCAATTTTAACAATATTATTCATATTGCAGGTCAAGGTGGCGAAGACCAACAAGGTCAATTAAGTTCTCATTTCAGCGAACAAGTCCTACAAGCATTTGAAAATATTAACTATGCGTTAGTGGCTGCCAATGCAGAGCTTACGGATATCGCTGTTTTAAGAATTCTAGTTGTTGACCATTCGGTAGAAAAACATGAGATTTTGATTAAAATTATGAAGGATTTATGGAAAAATCATCCTTTTCCAGCCTGCACACTCATTCCTGTGCCGCGTCTTGCACTAGAACATATGCTCATTGAAGTCGAAGCAACGGCATACACTTAATAAAATCGAGAGAACATCATGTCTACCCCTGAAGATATCAGTCAAAATAAACCTTTACTTTGGTTGATGGCAGCAGCATGTGGCCTATGTGCAGGTGTGAATTACTATTGCCAACCCCTTATTCACTCTATTCAGCAAGATTTTGCTGTAACTCAAGCACAAGCTGCTTTAACAGTAACATTTGCTCAGGTGTCTTATGCCTTAGGTTTACTCTTTATTGTGCCAATGGGGGATATCGTCAATAAAGCCAAAGCTATTCCGTTTTTAATGATGCTTTGTGCAGTTGGCCTATTTACCTCTGCTTTTGCTGTTAACTTACCTATGCTCTGGATCGGTACAATTTTAGCGGGTTTGTTTTCAGTTGCAGCTCAAGTGCTTATTCCTCTTGCAACAATGACGGTTAAACCTGAAAAAACTGGTGAGATTATTGGCTTCTTAATGAGTGGCTTATTGGTCGGGATTTTACTCTCTACCAGTCTGGCTGGCTTATTTTCCAACCTTTTCCACTGGAAAGTCGTTTATGCCATAAGCGGTATATTAATGCTTTTGTTGGCCTATACCTTAAAAAGCCGCCTACCTTATGTCATGCGTATGAAACTGAACTATGGACAAATCTTTATTTCCATGGCTCAGCTTTTAAAAGAGGAAAAGCGTCTATTATTAAGAGCGCTTACAGGTGCTTTCGCCTTTGCAGCAGTAAGTATTCTATATTCCACCATCGCATTACTTCTCACCTCGGCACATCATTTACCCGATCTATTTATTGGACTGGTACCTTTAGTCGGTATCTTTGGTGCGTTATCAACACGTTATATCGGCAAATATGCCGACCAAGGCTACACACGTTTACTCACCTGGATGGGTTGCGGGCTATTTTTGGTAAGCTGGATTTGTTTCTATTTCGGACAAACTCTACTTTCAGCTTATGTTATTGGTTTTGCTTTAATTCAATTGGCACTTGCCCTTGTTCACACCAGCAACCAAAGTATTATTTTCCGTTTACGTCCCGATGCTAAATCTCGTATTAATGCTATTTATATGACTACTTATTTTATTGGTGGTGCAGCTGGTTCGGCATTAGGGATTTTTGCATGGAATCGTGGTGGATGGACCATGACTTGCCTAGCAGGTGTTGGACTCGTTGTATTTTGTATTTTATTTAGCATGATTGATGCTTTCTTACAAAAAAAGCAAATGGCTTAGCTATAAGGTAATTTGTTAAAAATCATCTTACTATATCTAACATTAGGGCGGTTATAAATTACGCAGTTAAATGCCACTGTCGATTCAGGGCTAAACCCCGTATAATGCTGCCCTTTCTTTAATTTAGCGACTTTTGGGTCTTTCGGTTATGCAATCACTTCAATCGTTACAACCTCGTATTTCAGTAGCCCCAATGATGGATAGGATCAACTAAAATAAAATATCATTTATTATTAAAAACTTAGAAACAAAAATAAAATTCATGGTGTAAATTTAGTGTAAAAATTTAATTACTGAAAAATAATTTAAAAATCCAGCCCATTTATGAATGGCTGGATTTTTATTTGATCTATTTTTGATAAGCTAGCTCAAAAGATCCTATTTCCTCTAAGACATACCGAATGTGGTGGCTCGTATCAATTGCAACCCATTGCGTAGGATTTCCTATAAAATTATTAATACCGTGCGCACATTCAAAGATTTTATTGTCTCCCCAACTAAAGCTTACATCTTCATAATAGATAGAATTAATTAATCTCATTGCTAGCTGCTTTCTATGCCCATGACTTCCACCATCTCTAGAAAATGGATGGCCTCTTACGACATAGTAATTTTTATCTATAGTGTAGATAATTTTTCCATTCGTATGTTGATTAATAATCTGCTTTTCTGGAGCTGGATGTCTTGCTCCATGATCTGCAAACTTCAATTTAACATTAGGGAACATGTTTCTTAAAGTCTGCCATACAACCATTTCTTTTCGAAGTACTGGACCATCCGTATCATGATCTTCAATGGCTTCTGCAACGCTTGAAGGATATGAAGCTCCACTGATAGAAATGTATTTAAAATCATATTCAGTTAATACTTCTAAAAAGTCTCTAGACTTGCTTAGCATCTGTTCAATTGTTATACGATTGACACTTACATCCCCAAAATCTAATAATATAGAACAATTATTTTCTGCTAATTTTAAATCAGAAATAATTGATTCTAGTTGTTCTTTGAAAAAATCAGGTTCATCAATATCATACATTGCCTCACCATCTAATCTAATACAAAAATAAGGAGCCTCTGGATAATTTAAATTTTTCATTGTTTGATGATAAAGACTGCTCATTTGATCAAACCAACGGTCATAACCAATTACAGGAACTACCTTTACTCCTAATGCAAACAATTTGTTATACGTATAGGTTAGGAAATGCTCACCATTCTCCAATAAAGCTTCAGATGGTTTCCAAAAATAACCATCCACTAAAGCAATATTTCCACTCCATAATTTCCCTATTTTCTCGCAACGGCTATTAATATCAACAAGTCTTGAAACCCCTTCTTTATAAATATTAGGCATTTCAAATAAAGGGTGGAAAGTTGGCTGTATTTGATATTCTAACTGCTCAGACCTAATAGGTTTTATCGCATCAAATTCACCTTGCTTCGCTTTCATGATTGGGACATATTCTGGAATTTTCATCATCTCTACTCCTCAACACTTAATAAATGAGAATTGGTTAATAATGCCTTGACCTGATATTGACCAACCAAGTCTGAAAATAAGGTGTAATTTCCCAACTCTTTTCGAATACGCCCTGCAATGATTGCTGGATGAACTCTCAACTCTTTAGCCAACTTTTCAATAGATTCTTTACTTGGTGAGATAAATGCCTCTGTACGTCTCAAAACTCCTCTTGGTATAAATGCCTCTCTTGCCAATCGATTTGCTTCAGCCTCCCTCCGATCCTCCATACTTGATGAATCTAAATCATCGAGAAATGCTTCTGTTTCATCAACATGCTTCCAAATATGTGCGCATTCATGTAGTAACGTAAACCAAAAATTATCCAATCGGTCATATCGTAAACTTAGCCCAATAATAGGAGTGCCGTCACTGTCCTTCAATGCCGCTCCATCAAGATGCGTACCCTTAAGATGAGGCTCAATGACTACAGCAATTCCATGCTTTTCTAAGTATTCAATTGCTAATATTGGCCCATGCTCAAACCAGCTTAATTGAGCTAACTCTCTTAAAAAATTACTATTTATTAAATTAGGGTCATATTTTCCTAGACTATCTTTCTTATCTCTAGCTTGGAGAATGACTCTAGCTAGCCACGCATACAGTGCATACATCGTATTAGGTGTTTGGGCATCACCAGACAACTTTCGTTTAAAAGAAGCTGAGCCGATTTGTAACCCTGATTGAGCAATATATTTTTGGATAATACTCTCAGTTGATGCTGCCGTATCAGCAAGAAATGTTTTTAACCACCCCCTATTTTTCATCTCTTTAACAGGAAATTTAGACCAATCAATATTATTTTTATCTAATGTATTCTTTGAATTTGATAAACCAATTAATGTCTCTACCGACAGTCCCAACCCTACAGATAATGCTCGGATCATATCTACGGTTAAAGCTCTTTTTCGATTAAGAACTTCAGAAACTCTACTAGTAGTACCAAAATATGGGGCCAAATCAGCTTGTTTTAACCCTTTCTCATGCATCCTAAATAGAATTGCATCAATAGGATCAGGCGCCTCTATCGGATATTGTTTATTTTCATAATCTTCTATTAAAACCGATAATAATTCCAACCGATCACTCTCAGGACTTCCTATAGCCGGATTTAGCATAATTAAAGAATGCACTTCGTCAAGATAAGCTTGATACTGCTCTCTTGTACGAATAACTTTAAATTCCATTGTTAGCACCTTTAATGTTTACAGCTTTAATAATCGCTATTCTTTGAGAAAACGCGATTTGTAGACAAATAACCCATTTAGAGTTATGTATCGAAAATTCGAAACATTGATTTTCCAAAATAGATACTTTTGGAAATTGTTTCAGAATATCTTCCGCGCCCCGCCAATGAGCATCACGTATTTCAGAGATCCAACTTATGAGCCATTTTTTAGCAAACTCACACTCAATCACTGTTATTTTTTCAAGACCTAAAAGCTTCATTTAAAAATATTCCCAATTTGGGAATAAATTACACCATTTCAAAATACAACTCAATTCCCATTTTGGTAATTATCATAAACTAATTATTGAGAACTACTTTAATTGCTTAAATATTTATCAGTGATATGGTCTTTGTTAGATTTTTTTGAAATAAAAGAATAAATTTAATTAAATAAATCAATATTTAAAGTTTGATATGTTAGATATTGAATTGACATAAGCTGCCCATAATTCCTTCATTCAAAACCTAATTTAGTCACGGTCTTTCTAACAGAATTACAGTCTGACTAACCTCTAATGATCTTAAATAATAAATAACAGTAAAAATACTTTCTGTTATAGGGATAGGTAGTCTATAGATTGTTTTATGTATGTGGACAAATCCAGACTTGTCCACATATTTAAAATTAGGAGTCACTACCTATGCGTTTGCGTTCACGACTTCTAAAATTTTTCACATATAGGCCATCAATCATTTCTTTTGGCTCTAAAGCTAAGGCGCAATTAGCTAAAGTAGCAATTGTATTATCTGTTAACTTAAAGTCATTAGGTAAGAAACCATATTCTTTCTGACGATTACATTCAATAGCTTCAAATAAAGCTCTAAAATAATCAACTAAGGAAGCTCTCTCACCTCTTGTTGCCACTTCAGTAATAGAATCAATAGCAATAGGTACGGCCATTCTTGCATCTTCAGCGATAACTTTCATTACATCATCTAACCGAGGCCAATATTTAAGATCAAACCGACCTTGGAGTTGCTTTAATTTATCTAGCAAAGATGTTCTAAAATACGGATTATTCTGAGATGCTTCACGAATTACATTACCAATGTGATAATGGGTATCTGTCATAAAGCCAGAAGTATTTATTAACTCGGATCTAGTTTCTAGGAGAGCTGCTAATTCATGAGCTTTAATAGAAATTTGCTGATTAATCTCATTCAATTTTTTCTGAGCAGCTCTAGACTTTATTACTTCCTCTGGACTATGCATTGAAGTAATTTCTACTAACAAATCTAAAAAATTTGTGAGGGCTTGATGATATTTCCCTAGTTTTGAATACAACTCACTATAAGCATGTTGTAACTCAACTTTACGCTCAAGTAACCTATCAATGATTATATTTTCACTAGGAAGTATCTTGGCTTGCGTATTAGTAGCTTTTTTATCTAATAGAATAGCTACACATACCTCTTGAGCTTTTATTTCATCTATAGACTTCATGATTTCATCTCTGTAATTGGTTCTGCTTACAGTGTAATTAGCTCAATTAAATCTGTCGGTATCTGAGTAATAACAACTTTTGTAGTACTCAGATACCTCCTTACTCATGAAAGAGTATATAAACAGTAGACTAGTTTTATTGGGAATTATATTAAGCAACTAGAGTCTAGTTAAAATTTTCCAGTTATTGATCACTAACTAAATTAGAACCAATACCACCAAAAAAAAATATAAGTGTTTGATATAAAAAATATATAAACCTTCTATATCTTTAGCCATCCTTTATTTAAGAATTTTTAATCTATAGCTAAGTAAACAGCTATTTCATCGACTACTGCTTTGGCTGTTCTAGAAACCCCAATTAATGTTGCCGATGCCATGCCTGTCCATTCACCATAACCAACTAGCCAAAGGTTGTTTATTTTTATTGAACGCCCATCATTGACAGCAACAGTCTGATTAGGTTCTATCACTCCTAGACTCCTTAAGTGATTTAGGGATGCTTTGAAGCCTGTACACCAAATCACAGCATCAACCAATTGTGTTGAACCATCCTCCCAAACAACCGAATATTCTTTAAATGCTTTAAAGGGTTCTCTGCTATGTAATACCCCACGTTCACGTGCATCTTTGACACTATCAATCATGACAATATCCCCTAGACCACCAATGGGTTGATCAACTATTCGTCCCTCCTGTTGTGCCTTCAAACGTTCTGTTGCTCGAAGGAATAAAACACGCCCATCAACATCATCCGATAAAAATTGAGGAGGATTTACTGTGATCCAAATAGTGTCTGCAACTTCTGAAACTTCAGCAAGAATTTGAGCACCAGAGTTACCTCCTCCTATCACTAGAACCTTTTTATTAATAAAAGGTTCTGGATTAACATAATGTGCTGAATGGGTTTGTATTCCTTTAAATCTTTCTAATCCTTCGTAATGTGGAATATAAGGCTGACTCCATGTACCTGTAGCACTGACAACGGCCTTTGCTCGCCAATATTTATCACCCGCATATACATCTAAGCAGTCATTTTTTTTCTCAATATGATCAACATGTATAGGTCGAATGACAGGAAATTGATAGCGTTGTTCGTATGCAGATAAGTATTGAATCACCTCATTCCGCGTTGGATAAGTTTGTTCAGTTTTTGGCATCATCCAGCCCGACAACGAACTCCAAGTATTTGGAGAAAAAAGACGTAAAGACTCCCAAGCATGTAACCATGCACCACCTGCCTGATTTTGGTCATCTAAAATCACAAATGGAATTTTCTTACGTTTTAAAAAATAGGCTGTAGCAAGAGCTGCTTGTCCACCACCAATAATGACTACATCTACTTCAGCTTGTAATTGAGACAAATTATCTCTCCCTCTTCTTTATTGTCATAAACAAAATCAAAAGCCCAGCCTGTTTAACAGACTGGGCTTATTTCTTAAAACTTTCAAGTGATTGAATTAGCTTTTCAATCGTTCAATTGATCTAGATATTTTTCAGCATCTAGAGCAGCCATACAGCCTGACCCAGCTGAAGTAATCGCTTGACGATAAATGCTGTCAGCGACGTCACCAGCAGCAAAAACACCAGCTACAGAAGTTGCTGTTGCATTACCAGAAGTACCGCTTTGTACTTGGATATAGCCATCACGTAAGTTTAATTGACCATCAAACATTCCAGTATTTGGTTTGTGGCCAATTGCAACGAATAGACCATGAACCTCTACGTCTTGCTTAGACTCATCTTGAGTTGATTTAAGGCGAACACTTGTTACACCAGTATTGTCACCCAATACTTCTTCAACTTCGTGATTCCAGATAATGCTGATTTTGCCTTCTTTTTCTTTAGCAAATAAATGATCTTGCAAAATCTTTTCAGAACGTAAGCTATCACGGCGGTGTACTAGCGTTACATGTGAAGCAATATTTGATAAATAAAGCGCTTCTTCAACAGCAGTGTTACCACCACCTACAACCATTACTTTTTGGTTTTTGTAGAAGAAACCATCACATGTTGCACATGCGCTTACGCCTTGTCCCATAAAGTTTTGTTCAGACTCTAGGCCAAGATATTGAGCTGTAGCACCAGTTGCAATAATCAAAGCATCACATGTGTACTCTTCCATATCACCTTTTAGAACAAAAGGACGTACGTTTAAGTCCACTTCGTTAATATGGTCATAGACGAGTTCTGTACCAAAGCGTTCAGCATGTGCTTGCATACGATCCATTAATGCAGGACCAGTTAAACCTTCAGGATCGCCCGGCCAGTTGTCAACTTCGGTTGTTGTTGTAAGTTGCCCACCTAGTTGTAAACCCGCAATTAAAGTAGGTTTAAGGTTTGCACGCGCTGCATAGACAGCTGCACTATAGCCCGCAGGGCCAGAACCGAGAATTATCAGACGTGAATGTCTACTTTGCATTTAGTTCTCTCCAATGTGTTACAGACTACGCTGGTTAACACGTTTAGATAATTCTTCAGCAGATTCTTTACGCTCAGAATATCGATCAGTTAGATACAGGCTTTGTCCACGCGTAAGTAATGTAAACTTATAGAGTTCTTCCATCACATCTACTATACGATCGTAATAAGAAGATGCTTTCATACGTCCATCTTCTTCAAACTCTAAAAAGGCTTTAGGAATTGAAGATTGATTCGGGATTGTAATCATCCGCATCCAGCGCCCCAAAATACGCATCTGGTTAACGCTATTAAAAGATTGTGAACCACCACTAACTTGCATAAGTGCTAAAGTTTTACCTTGCGTCGCACGTATTGCACCACCAGCCAAAGGAATCCAGTCGATTTGGGATTTAAAAATAGAACTCATAGAACCATGACGCTCAGGTGAACACCAAACCATACCCTCTGACCAAGCCAAAAGTTCATGCAATTCTTTTACTTTTGGATGTTCAGTATCGGCATCTTCTGGCAAAGGCAATCCTTTCGGATGAAAGATTTTCACCTCAGCACCAAACTCCTCCAAGATTCGTCCTGCTTCCATCACCGCTAAACGACTATAAGAACGTTCACGATTCGAGCCATATAACAATAAGATGCGTGGTGCATGATCCAGTGCTTTAGCTTGAACTTTCTCTAAAGTAGGTCGATCAAGAAGATTCATATCAACATTTGGGAGATTCATAGATTTACACCGATTCAAAATACTTTTTTCTTAGCCATAAAGAGACACTGACCAAAGCAATCAAAACTGGTACTTCAACTAATGGCCCAATGACTGTAGTAAATGCCACAGGCGATGCTAAACCAAAGGTTGCAATGGCTACAGCCAGTGCTAACTCAAAATTATTACCCGCAGCAGTAAATGAAATTGCTGTAGTTTTTGGGTAGTCATTACCCATCCACTTACTCATAAAGAAACTAATGAAGAACATTACGATAAAGTAAATTGTTAATGGAATCGCAATTCGAATTACATCCAAAGGCAGACTCACTACATCTCCACCTTTGAGACTAAACATAGCAACAATAGTAAACAGTAATGCCAATAGACTTAATGGACTGATCTTCGGTAAAAAGACATTTTGGTACCACTCTAAGCCTTTGGCGTTGACTAAGATCAAACGGGTCAAGAAACCAAGAAAAAAAGGAATACCCAAGTAAATTAATACCGCGTGGGTAATCGTCCAAAAATCCACATTGATTACTTGCCCAGCAATACCAAAATAAGGTGGTAAGAAGGTAAGAAATAACCAAGCATAAGTACTAAAGAACAAAATCTGAAAGATACTATTGAATGCAACCAATGCTGCTACATATTGGTTATCGCCGCAGGCTAAACCATTCCAAACTAAAACCATTGCAATACAACGAGCTAATCCGATCAGGATTAGTCCAGTCATATACTCTGGATAGCTATGCAAAAAAATAATTGCTAATGCAAACATTAATACAGGAGCAATAATCCAGTTCTGTACTAAAGACAAAGTTAATGTTCTTTTGTCTTTAAATACTTGTGGTAGAGCTGCATAGTCCACTTTGGCTAACGGTGGATACATCATCAGAATCAAACCAATCGCAATTGGAATATTGACAGAATCCACACTCATTTTGTCTAAAGTAACGGAAGCTTGAGGTAAGAAGACACCTATCGCAATCCCCAACCCCATCGCAATGAAAATCCATAGCGTCAGGTTACGATCTAAAAATGACAGTCTTTGTTGAGCCATGATTTTCTCATTCAATATCTGATATGTGATTGATTGCAGCAATTAATTCAGGACGAGACATATTTGCTGTATCAAGTGCAAATAAAGCATCTAAACGACGGTTGATATGGTCTACTGTCACTTGGAAAGCTTTTAATTTTTCCTCTTTAGGCAAGTCTAAATGTGATGGATCAGCCAAGCCCCAATGTGCCTTGATCGCTCCCCCCAAATAAAGAGGACAAGCTTCTTGAGCTGCTGAATCACACACAGTAATCACTACATCAGGTTTATATTGCTCACAGTCATCAATGGTTTTACTCCATAAACCTTCTGTTGAAAGACCAAGGTTTTCCAAAGTTTCAATAGTCAATGGATGCACCTGTCCTGATGGCTTACTACCTGCACTGTATGCTTTCCAGTCATGAGGAGCACGACTGTTAAAAAGCACTTCAGACAAAATGCTACGACAACTATTTCCAGTACACAAAAAAAGGAATTTCATAATCTATTACTCACAATAACTATTTATAGAAAGCGTGTTGGTATTGCTTACAACTTGACTAGATGATGTTTTTTTTAAAGTATCTAGAATTTCAAAACACCATGCTGGAAGTTGTTGATTAATGCTGTAGTACACCCATTGGCTTTGTCGTCTGTCTTGTAAGAGACCAGAAGAGCGTAATAAAGCTAAATGCCTAGAAATCTTTGGTTGACTCAGTTGTAGCTTTTCTGTCAGATCACAAACACAGAGTTCTTTATTCTCAGCAATTAAAGTGACAATATTGAGACGGGTTTCATCTGATAAGCATTTAAAAAAATTAACTTGATCCATCTTTGCTACCTATAAATTTGGATATGCAGATAATCACATACAAGAACTAAATTTTTTAATTTACTCTCTGACCATTTTCGTCGATCACTTGTTCACCATCTTCTTTAGTGAAAGCACCTTTTTGTGGTAATGGCAGAATATCCAAGACAACTTCTGAAGGACGACTTAAGCGAGTACCTAATTCAGTAACAACAAATGGTCGATTAATCAAAATAGGATGTTCAAGCATAAAACTGAGTAGTTGTTCATCACTCAAATCACTACGATCAAGCTGTAAATCCCGATAAGGATCTACATTCTGACGAATAGCCTCTCTTACTGTTAAGTTTGCATCCTGAATCAATTTAACTAATTCGTCATGACTAGGTGGTGTAATGAGATATTCAATAACGGTTGGTTCAATTCCTGTATTGCGAATCAAAGCCAAAGTATTCCGAGAGGTGCCACAAGCAGGATTGTGATAAATCTTTACATCTAATGAAGTTGTCATGAAACTGGGACCTCTAATATATTAATATCTTTATATATGAATTAGCATATATATGCAACTTCATATATGATGGTCTGCAAAATACAATCCATTAAATAAGCTAGTTAAATTTGAAAAACTGCTGTAAACAATTCATTTTAGATTAAGAATTTAGCAATAATATTAAATAAGCCAATATACGTATCAGTAAGTTTGAGAAACAAATGTGATCACTAACTTTTTATTCAGGCTAACTTCTTCAGTACACCACATTTGTCCACTGTACATAACCCATCACAAGTCTTTCTTATTTCTAATAGCTGCTGTATGAGTTTCTGCTGATTCCGAATATTTTCCTCTACATCGTTAATATGTGAATCGATAAGCTCATTCACATCAGAACAATTTAGATTAGGCAGATCCTTATAATTTAGTAATTTTTTGATTTCAATTAAGTTCATATTCAAAGAACGACAATTCACAATGAATTTCAACCGATCAATGTAATCTTCAGTATATAGTCTATAGTTACCTTGAGTTCGATCAGGTTGCGGGATTAAACCTTCTTTTTCATAAAACCGTATTGTCAGTACTGAGCACGACGTTTTCTCAGAGAGCTCTCCTATCTTCATAAACATTAGAAATACTCAAAATCCAACTTGACTCTATAGTAGCTATAGAGATTTTAATATGCAATAAGTAAAGATATGACTATGGGCACATCAATGAGTGGTTGCGGTTGTAATAAAGAAAGTTCTTGTGAAGACACTAAGCAAAATCAAAATGAATCAGAAACAAATTCTGGTAACAGTAAAGATTTAACTGCTGAAGAAAGTAAAAGCTCTTGTTGTGGTAATGAAGTACCACAACAATCTAAGCCAGATGAAAAAGATTCTTGTGCTAGTACTCAGCCATGTTCTACGCAGTCAAACTCATGTTGCACCCCAGATTCAATAAGTTCACCTGAGATAATCAGTGATAATGAGGGTGTAGCGACTTTCATCAGTGACTATAAAATCCCTAAAATGGATTGTTCCGCAGAGGAACAAATGGTTCGGATGACTTTATCTTCTTTGGTAAATGTTAAGAGGCTAGTTTTTGATTTGCCGAATCGAAACCTAAAAGTTATGCATAATGGTGAAAGTAATGAAATCACTGCAAAACTTGAAGCTCTTGGGTTTGGCGCTAAATTAAATAAAACTGAAGCCTATGTAAATAAAGAGCATGCAAAAGAAATCAGTACGTTTCTGATTCCGAAAATGGATTGCTCTGCTGAGGAGCAAATGGTTCGTATGGCATTGTCTCCAGTGAGTGAGGTCAAAGGACTAATATTTGATTTACCTAATCGGAAATTAAAAGTTTTTCATAATGATGGTCTTAATGAAATTACTAGCAAACTTGAAGCACTTGGTTTTGGAGCCAAACTTGAAAGTACCGCTGCCTCTGTGGGTGAAATGCCTGAAAAAGCAGATACGTCTGAACAAGCAAAAGTTTTAAAAATTCTTTTAGCGATTAATCTCCTATTATTCTTTATAGAGTTTATCAGTGGTTTGGTAGCTGCCTCTACAGGCTTGATTGCTGACTCATTGGATATGCTTGCTGATGCCACAGTGTTTGGTATAGCACTGTTTGTTGTTGGTAAAAGTGTAAAAAAACAATTAAAAGCAGCGCATCTTTCAGGCTGGTTACAGTTAATTCTCGCTACTTCTGTAATTGTAGATGTTGTGCGTCGGTTCATTTATGGTAGTGAGCCAGAGTCTTTCTTGATGATTGGAATTGCTGCTTTAGCGCTAATTGCCAATTTTTATTGTATATACCTAATGTCTCATCAAAAAAATGATGGTGCACACATGAAGGCTAGTTGGGTCTTTTTATCCAATGATATCATAGTCAATTTTGGTGTGATTTGTGCAGGGATACTAGTTGCTTTGACAGGTTCCGCATATCCAGATCTTGTTATAGGAATAATTGTTTCACTTTTCGTACTTAACGGTGCTCGAAAAATTTTGGCATTGAAATAAGAGTATTAAAAATGAATTTATTCCAAGTTAAACCAAACGAATTTGTCAAAATTGTTGACCTAAAAAAAGGTAACCAATATTTAGATAAAAATGATCCAGTTCTCGAACGACTTGAATTGTTAGGTTTCAGAATTGGTGAAACTTTACAAGTTCTAGCTAAGGGACTTTTCGGTGGTGATCCAGTATTGGTTCAAATTGAAACTTCTCGATTTGCGTTAAGAAAGAATGAAGCTGAACGAATTTTTGTAGAGATTGTTTCAAATGAACAGTAAAAATATTGCACTTATTGGTAACCCAAATTGTGGGAAAACATCTCTCTTTAATACTTTAACAGGTACTCGTCAAAAAGTAGCTAATTATGCTGGTGTTACTGTTGAGCGGAAAGAAGGTTTTTTTAAACTACCTTCTGGTGAATCAGTTCGAGTTTTAGATTTGCCCGGCACATACAGCTTAAAGCCTACGAGTCTAGATGAAGAGGTAACAAGGGCTGTATGCTTAGGTGAGCTTGAGGGTGAGGTTCTACCTGATATATATGTATGTGTGGTTGATGCCACTAATTTACATTTACATTTAAGTCTTGTGCTTGAAATAAGGGCATTGAATCGACCAATGCTTCTTGTTTTAAATATGATGGATGAGGTCAAAAAGCGTGGTATTTCGATAGATATTAATAAGCTATCAGAATTGTTGGGTATCCCTGTTATTGAGGCTGTTGCCGTTAAAACTAAAGGCGTGCAAGAACTACTAAATCAATTAGATCAAAAAAATCTATTTGTCACTCCTTATCATTCTGATCTGAATCATTTTGATCAGATTAAAAATATTACTAAACAGGTAATTTTAAAAAATGATAACGGTGATGCAAGAACAGCTTTCTTGGATAAAATTTTCTTACATCCTGTACTTGGTTTAGTCATCCTAACGCTTACCATGTTTGTCATGTTCCAAGCCGTTTTTATCTGGGCACAACCTTTTATCTCATTAATTGAAAATGCAATTGCTTGGTTAGGTAATACAATTGGCCCGCTTATTACTCATCCATTACTTAGAAGTCTTATTGTTGATGGGGTAATCGCTGGATCGGGTAGTGTTTTGGCTTATATGCCGCAGATCCTTATCTTATTCTTCTTTATTTTAATTTTAGAAGAATCAGGTTATTTGCCACGAGCAGCATTCCTTTTGGATAAATTAATGTCCAAAGCTGGTTTAAGTGGACGTTCCTTTATTCCACTATTGTCTAGTTTTGCCTGTGCTATTCCTGGTGTCATGGCAACACGAAGCATTAGTTCGGAAAGAGATCGTCTAGCAACCATTATGATTGCGCCATTAATGACTTGTTCTGCAAGATTACCTGTTTATGCTTTGCTAATTGCGGCATTCATTCCAAACAAATTAGTTTATGGTTGGTTGAGCCTACAAGGTTTAGTTCTTTTTGGACTATATATGGCTGGAATTGTTTCAGCATTATGTGTTTCTTTATTTTTGAAACTAGTTAGAAAAGATAAAACAGAAAGTATTTTTATCTTTGAGTTGCCTACTTATCGATTGCCAGATATTCGAAACGTTGCATTAGGACTTTATGATCGAGCTACGATCTTTCTAAAAAGAGTTGGTGGTATTATCGTAGCATTATCTATATTGCTTTGGGTGTTGGTTACGTTCCCTCAACCACCTGAGCATGCCACGATGCCTGCTATCAACTATAGTTTAGCTGGACAACTTGGACACATTATTCAGCCTATATTTGCACCTATTGGCTTTACTTGGGAAATCTGTATCGCATTAATTCCTGCTATGGCTGCAAGGGAAGTTGTCATTGCTGCTTTAGGTGTAATTTATGCTATGTCTGGAGATGAAGATACTGTAACTCAAACATTGTTGAGTCAAATCTCTGGTCCTGATGGTTGGGGGCTAGCTACAGGGATGTCATTATTAGTTTGGTACATTTTCGCACCACATTGTCTTGCAACATTAGCGACCATTCGTCGTGAAACTGGTAGCTGGAAACAGCCTGTTATTATGGCGACTTACTTATTTGGGCTTGCGTATTTCTTTGCCTTCATTACATATCAGCTTATTAGTAGACTTTAATCAAAATAAGAATATTTCATAAAGAAAAATGGATGCCTTCGCATCCATTTTTCTTTTAAGTATCAAACTGATTATGAGCTTTTTTTCACAGCAACAATAATCTGACTCTCACCCTCTATTTTTAATTCGAAGTCAACCTTTTCCCCTACAGTTAAACCATTCAATAATGCTGGATCTGCAACTTTAAAGCCCATGGTCATTGCAGGCCATTTAATTGCAGGAATTGCTTCATGGTCGAGTGTTAGAATATTTTCTTTCGTATCAATAGCAGTAATCACACCAACAGCTTGAGCTGTTGCAACTGTAGATGACTCTTTACTCATCTGCTCCATCGGTGCTTCCGCTTTCTTTTGCTCTGATGCCTCATTTTTGCTACATGCACTTAACGCAGCAACAGTTGCAACAAGAGCCACAATTTTCATAAATTTCAACATAATAAAACCTCTTTTGACGAAATAATAAAACGATCAATTCTTTGATAGTTTTCTTTTGATTAAAAGCTGATATGCCGCAGGGATAACAAACATAGATAAGAGAGGGGCTGAAATCATCCCCCCAACCATAGGTAAAGCAATACGACTCATTAATTCAGAACCTGTTCCAGTCCCCAACAGAATAGGGATTAACCCCGCCAAAATGACAGCGACTGTCATTGCTTTAGGGCGAACACGTAGCACGGCTCCTGTATGAATTGCCTTATTGAGTTGTTGCTCTGTTAAGGATGCCGTTGAAGAAGATAGGCTTTGCTGTGCATGCTCAATTGCTTGCTTTAAATAGAACAACATGACTACACCAAACTCTGCGGCAACACCAGCAAGTGCAATAAAACCAACAGCAATCGCAACCGAAAAGTGATAATCACTCAAGTACATAGCCCAAATACCACCAATCAAGGCAAAAGGTAGTGTTGCCATAATCAGAACAGCATCTTGTACTTGCCTAAAAATCAAATAGAGCAATAGAAAAATGATCATCAAAGTAATTGGAATAACAACTTTTAAGCGAGCATTCGCACGCTCCATGAACTCAAACTGTCCTGAATAGCTAATGCTCATGGCAGAAGAACGTTTTACTTTTTGGTCTATGGCCTGCTTCAAATCTTGTACAACCGAAGCTAAGTCACGTCCTTGTACATCGACATAGATCCAACCACTTGGACGGGCATTCTCACTTTTAAGCATTGGCGGCCCATCTGTAATTTGAATATTAGCAACACTACTCAAGACTATTTGTTGACCAGATTCAGTTAGAATCGGTAAATTTCTTAAGGCTTCCAGTGAATCTCGAATCTCTCGTGGGTAACGTACATTAATGGGATACCGTGCCAAGCCTTCAACAGTTTCACCAATATTTTCCCCGCCAATCGCTGATGAGACGATTTGCTGTACATCTTTAATATTGAGACCATATCGCGCAGCCTGCATACGGTTAATATCAACATCAACATATCGACCACCTGTGAGCCGTTCAGCTAAAGCTGAACTAACACCGGGCACCTGTTTAGCCACTTGTTCAATTTGCTGTGCTACCCGATCAATATCTTGCAGATCATTTGCTGAAACCTTAATCCCGATTGGACTTTTCACCCCAGTTGCCAACATATCAATCCGGTTACGGATAGGTGGCACCCAAATGTTTGTTAAACCCGGTACTTGGACTGCCTTATCTAGTTCTTTTATCAATTTGTCAGGTGTCATACCTGAACGCCATTCAGACCGTGGTTTGAACTGAATCGTGGTTTCAAACATTTCTAATGGTGCAGAATCTGTGGCTGACTCTGCGCGACCAGCTTTACCGAATACTGTTGCAACTTCAGGAACGGTTTTAATCATTCGATCAGTCTGTTGGAGTAGCTCAGAAGCTTTTGCTGCGGACAATCCCGGTAAAGCTGAAGGCATATACAGTAAATCACCTTCATCCATATTGGGTAGAAACTCCCCACCTAACCGTGTTAAAGGGAAAAGACTAATAAGGAAAATTAGCAATGCACCAAGTAAAATTGTCTTTGGATGAGCTAAAACCTTATCCAACATAGGGCTGTATATTTTGATCAGAAAACGGTTCAGTGGATTACGCTGTTCAGAAGGTAATTTCCCTCGAATCCAATAACCCATTAAAACGGGAATCAAGGTAATGGATAAACCTGCTGCTGCTGCCATTGCATAGGTTTTAGTAAATGCCAGTGGTGAGAACAAGCGACCTTCTTGTGCCTGTAAAGTAAAAATAGGAATGAAGGATAAGGTAATGATGAGTAGACAGAAAAATAAAGTTGGCCCGACCTCACTGGCAGAACGTGTAATGATGTTCCAACGGACTTGTGCTTCCAAGACTTGCTCAGGATGTTCGTGTTGCCAAGTTTCGATATGCTTATGTGCATTTTCAACCATTACAATTGCGGCATCGACCATAGCGCCAATCGCGATAGCAATACCACCCAACGACATGATATTGGCATTTAGCCCTTGATAATGCATCACCAAGAAAGCAGATAAAATCCCAAGCGGCAAAGAAACAATAGCCACCATTGCTGAACGTAAATGCCAGAGGAATAGTCCACAGACTAAAGCCACCACAATAAACTCTTCAATTAATTTATGGCTGAGATTTTCTACTGCTCTATCAATCAATTGACTGCGATCATATACAGGAACAACTTGTACACCTTTCGGTAGACTTTGTTGTAATTCAGCTAGCTTCGCTTTCACAGCAGTAATCGTTTCACGTGCATTTTTACCTGCTCGTAAAATCACGACACCCCCAACCGTTTCACCTTGCCCATTCAATTCACTGATGCCACGACGCATTTCTGGACCAAGTTGAATAGTTGCAACATCACCTAAAGAAACAGGAACACCGAAACTATTTGTTCGTAAAGGAATTTGGCGAAAATCATCTAAAGTTTTTAAATAACCAGAAGCCCGCACCATATATTCCGTTTCAGCCATTTCCAGAACTGAACCACCAGTTTCCTGATTAGCTTTTTGAATCGCCTCAATGACATTGTTTTGTGTGACACCTAAAGTAGCCATCTTGCTTGGGTCTAAGACAACCTGATATTGCTTAACCATTCCCCCAATTGTGGCAACTTCAGCCACGTTAGGTAATGTCTTCAGTTCATACTTTAAAAACCAGTCTTGTATGCTTCTCAGCTCCGAAAGATCATGCTGTCCTGTTGGGTCTACTAATGCATATTCATAAACCCAACCAACGCCAGTGGCATCTGGTCCCAATGAAGATTTCGCATTTGCAGGCATTTTCCCTTGAATTTGATTTAGATACTCCAATACACGAGAACGGGCCCAGTAAAGGTCAGTATGTTCATCAAAGATGACATAAACAAATGAGTCACCAAAAAAAGAATAACCGCGAACAGTTTTAACACCGGGCACCGATAACATGGTTGTTGTTAAAGGGTAGGTCACCTGATTTTCAACAATTTGTGGTGCCTGACCAGAAAAATTAGTTCGAATAATTACTTGTACATCAGACAAATCTGGTAATGCATCGACCGGAGTATTCTTTACGGCCCAAGTTCCCCAAGCAGCCAGAATTAAAGCGGCCAACAGGACAAATACACGATTTGCAATTGAAAAACGAATAATACGGGCAATCATAATCGTCCTCCCGTTTAGTTCTTCATAGATGTCATAGACATCTTGGAAATGTCAGAAATAACGTAAGTATCTCTAGCATGTGTAAAACTAAAACGGACCTGATCGCCTTGCTGAATTTGGGTAAATGGTTGCACTGGTTGTTTAAAGCTCATAGTCATAGCCCCCCAACCCAACTCAGGAATCGCCTGATGTGAAATGGTAATGTCTTGAGCTGTGACTTTTTCAACTTTACCAATGCCTTGATATATTGATGTCTTAACCACTTGAGATGAAGTCTTCGATTGTCCAGTGTTCAGCTTATCCAATACACCTTGTAAATTTGCTTCAGAATCAATCAGGAATTGCCCTGAAATTACCACCTTCTGACCAGCTTTCAACCCTTTTAGAATTGCAATTTTATTGCCATCACTTTGACCTAACTGTACTACAACAGGTTCAAAACGCCCTTGCTCATGTCCCACAATGACAACGTTCCGAGTACCTGTACGTATAACAGCTTGCTCTGGTATAACTAAATTGCTTTGTGGGTTGTTGGAGAATTTAACGGAAGCAAACATTCCCGGCTTGAGCAATCCCTCTCTATTGGGCAACTCAATACGAACTTTTATGGTTCTACTCGTGCTATCCAAAGTTGGTAAAATATCAATGACTTTACCGGACACTATTTGAGGATATGCAACAAAAGTAGCTTCAACTTTCATTCCCCGTTTTATCCCGGCAATTTGTGCTTCTGGAACAGATGCTTCTAACCAGATTGGGCTTATCCCCTTGATGGTGACAAGCGTTTGCCCCATAGCTAAAGCCATTCCATTGCGGACTTCTAACGAATCAATAAATCCACTTACAGGTGCACTTAAAGTCATATTGGATTGCACTCGATGTGTCCGCTCGACTTGATTAATCACATTTTGTGGGATTCCTAAAAGCTGTAAACGTTGTCGGCTTGCCTGAATAAGAGAACGATCTCTTGTTCGGAGTACAGCTAGAAATTCAGTTTGTTCTCCTGTCCATTCAGGTATTGAAATATCAGCTATGGGACTGCCTTGCGTCACCATATCCCCAACAGCATGTCCGTACACTCGTTGGACGAAACCACTTGCTCTTGTTTGTAAAATAGCTACCTGTCGTTCATTGGTCTGCAATATACCATTGGTTAACAAAGTATTTCCCATCACAGCTTGTTCGACTGAAGCATAACGAATTGCTAAATTTTGTTGGAGGGATGGATCAATCTTAACCGCAGGATAACTGTCTTCAGTCATCGTAGTATTTTCATCTGCATATTTAGGAACCAGTTGCATGTCCATAAATGGCGATTTCCCCGGTTTATCAAAATGCTGTTCAGGCTTCATTGGGTCGTACCAATACAACACTTTGGCAGCCTGTTGCGGACCTGATTGAGGATTGTATTTCTGATGTGCAATCCAGTATCCAGCACCACCACCCGCAGCCAGACTAATTACCGCAACGCCCATGACAGTAACTGCTAATTTATTTCTTAACATTATGGCTGCCCCTCAACATGGTTTAAGGTCGGTTCTTCAAAGGCATAATAAAGTTGGGCTTTAGTCACAGCCTGTTGCTGTTGGAGATCAATGAGACGCAAACGCTGTTCTAAAAGAGCTTGTCGAGCAGCAATAACATTAGACAAATTACTTTTACCTGCTTGATAGCTTGCCAACTGTAAACCCACTTTTTGTTTAGCGAGTGGAATACTTGTTTGCATCGCACGTCTAATTTGCTGATCAAGTGCATCAAGATCGGATAACCCATCATCTAGCATAGTGAGATGGTCACGGTATTGGACTTCTTGATCGGCGGTAATCCTGTTTTGTTCGGCTAAAGCTGCCTGAATGAGTGGACTACTACGTCTTTTTGAAAAGACAGGAAGCTCTATTGTTAGTTGCACCCCGATCATATCGCCAAATTCGGGTGCTTGATGCTGATAAGCAAGTTCAATACCCCAATCTGGTTTCTGTAAAGCCTGAGCTTGCTTCAGTTTTGCTTCAGCAGTTTGCTTTTCTGCCTGAAATGCTTTTAATTCAGGATGTTGATGCAAATGATGATATAGCTTTGATGTATCAAGGTAGATAGATGGTGCTTGGTCAGGTAAGGTTTCAATTTGAGAGAGATTTTCAGTAGGTTCTGCACTGACTAACCGATGCAACTCTAACTTGGCTTTATTTAAATCACGAAGTAAATCATCCTTCTGGTCAAGCAATACCGTGGCTTCTTGTCTTGGATCAAGTGCATCGGCAATGATTGTACGACCAGAGATGACCTGTGTTTGAGTAATTTGAGAAAGTAATCGATTCTCTGAAAACAGTTCATCATATAGTGCTAATTTACGTTCAAGATAAAAGCGCTTAAGCCAAGCAGATGCGACTTTCTGACGTACCTCAATACGCAGAATCTCAGTTTGAGCATTGGCCGAACCTAGTTCAGCTTTTGCTAAATCGACCTCAGCTTGTCTTTTGGCACGATTTGGAAAATCTTGCATCACGCCAATTTTTTGCATAGTCATACCTTCGCGTGTGACTGACCATGCGGCATCGCCGGATACAGGGTAATTATCTAAACCTACAAATAATTTAGGGTTGGGTAAAATACCTGAAGCTGAAACCATATTTTCAGCCCCTTCAATCCTTGCACTATTTGCTCTTAGGGTAGGTGCATATTGCTCAGCAAGCTTCATAGCTGTATTCAAAGTTAATGGCTCAGCATAAGCCTGACCATAGACCAGACAGAAACAGATAGTAGCTATTGGCCATCTCTTACGATGAGATTGCTTTTCTTTATAAATATTCATATTTTTTGCTCTAAAATGTTTACGCGCACGCGCAGAACATTCATAGAAAATTCTATGAATGATAGAGGACTATCAAATTAGTTAGAGCGTGGAGGCTTCCATAAACCCGAAGGGTATGGAGAAGGAAGATTTTGATCTAAAGAGTAAAAAGCTGAGCGCTCTATAGGAAAGGAAACCATTGAGTGCAAAATACCCTGAACGTCATTAGCATATACAAGCTTGGTAAAAGACATAATGCAATCTTGTTCAGACAGACAGGATGGATCATGCAGAGTTTTTTTGGACTTTGCTTCTCCTTTCATACAATCAGTATGCATCATATTCTGATTTTTCGACTCTTCCATTTGCATGGATTGCATCTGTTCAGATGGCATTAAACATCGTTTATGTACAGACGAGGCAACAGCAGCCGATCCTACTAACAGGATAGCAAACGATAAAAACAGCGATAGGCATGTTTTTAACCACTGCATAGACATAGACCAAATTTTAAGCTTTTTTAGTTTTACAGAATTGAATCGTAATAGCAACAATTTCATGAATAGTAGCCGAAACTACTATTCATGATTTCAAGTTATAGTATTTTAAAATACCAATTCGATGCCTGCACCATATTTCCATCCTTTTTCGGACTCAGTTGCTTCTTGCACGTTAGTTGCTTTTTGTCCTTTTTCATATTGGTAGGCCACATCAATGAAAGGTCGGATTCTTTTAGTGATCTCATACCGGGTTTTGATACCAGTTTTTAACTCAGATAAACCTGATTTTGCAGCATAGTTAGAGTCATCGCTAAATACAGCATCTACTTCGAGATAAGGTTGTGTGATCAATTTCTGGGTTAACAAGAAATCACGTTCGACTTCTAAGCTTGCCCCCCAGAAATTATTATCACCACCGTACAAATAAGCTTGAGTTTCAAAGAAATAGGGAGCTAATCCCAATACACCAATAACACCATCAACCCGATCACTGTTGCTGTTATTTTTATCTTCACTGTATCTCACCCCAGCCTGTACATCCCAGAAGGGTGCTACATTACGGCTATAAAGTGCTGACACATCATATTTTGGATCATGACTTTCTGCTTTATCCAGATTTGCTTCAATAAATAGGCGATTTTCATCTGTGCCTATCAATGTTTCAATTTTCGATCCTAAAGTACCTTTACCATCTTCATCCACAGTCCACTCATTCTCAAATTTAGTTGTTTGAAAAACTTGTCCACCATGTTCTTTCAGATGCTTATCATGATTTCGGCTATTGGATGTTTCAATTTCAGCTTCAAGACCTGTTTGGTAAGTATTACGATCAACATAACTTAGCCCACCAGGCTCTTTTAATAGCATTTTCATACTCTCGGACTGAGAGGATTTAGTACTATTATCCATGCTTTGAACATCCGTATCATTTGCAAAAGCTAGACCTGATAATCCAATTAAAGCTATTGATAATAGTGTCTTAGAATATATTTTTTTAGTGGTGCGCATGTTGATTTACCCCCTTATCATTAGTATTAGGTTGAGCAACAACATCTTTCGAATCAGTACTATTACTATCGACATTTGCCACAATAAGTTTATTCATCATTCCAGCAGACATGTGATAGAGCAAATGGCAATGAATAGCCCATTCACCTAACTCATCAGCCGTTAATAAAGTTGTAACTGTCTTACCTGGTGGAACAATAACCGTATGTTTATTCGGCATATTACTTGGATCTTGGCCATTTTCCAGTTGCATAAACATGCCGTGTAAATGCATCGGATGAGCCATCATACTATCGTTAACAAATTTCAAGCGTATACGCTCACCATATTTCACTTTAAATGGTTCAGTTTCATTAAACTTCTTACCATTAATTGTCCAAATATAGCGCTCCATATTTCCACCTAAGCGGATTTCAATTTCACGTTCTGGAGCACGGGTATCTTTTTGAGGGGTTAAAGATTGTAGATCACTATATTGAAGTGCTTTTAGTCCAGCTGGGGTTGAGGCATTCGCCCATCCGTAAACCACTTCATCTGATCCAGAAGAGCTCATTGTTTTTGAAGACATGTCATGATCCATACCCTTCATTGAAGACATGTCATGATCCATACCCTTCATTGAAGACATGTCATGATCCATACCTTTCATTGAAGACATGTCATGGTCCATACCTTTCATTGAAGACATGTCATGATCCATACCTTTCATTGAAGACATGTCATGATTCATTCCCATATCTTCCATTGTCAGTAAAGCACGGGGACGAGGTGTCGGCATGACAATACTTTTTACAGGTGAAGTATTTTCGTCATGTAATGTACCGATAGAAAAACCACTTCGGTCAATAGATTCAGCTTCAATCTGATAATTTGCCTGTTTCGGTTCTACGATAACATCGTAAGTCTCCGCTGTTCCTATCCGGAACTCATCCACTGGCACGGGTTTGACTGGCTGTCCATCCGCGCTGACTACTGTCATTTTCAGATTAGGAATTCTTACATCGAACAAAGACATTGCCGAGGCATTGATAAACCGGAGACGTACTTTTTCTCCAGCTTTAAAGTTTCCAGTCCAATTTTGTTCTGGAGTCTTACCATTCATTAAAAACGTATAGTTTGTTACATCAGACATATCTGTCTTAAGCATTCGCATCTGATTCCACATGGAACGATCTTTCCATGTTGCTTTTAAACCATCTCTTTTAATCTGCCTAAAAACATCAAAAACTGTTTCTCTTCGATTCTGGTAGTAATCAGCTTCTTTCTTGAGATTACTCATAATCTGACCACTAGTAGAATTGTGAAAATCAGAGAGTAAGACTACGTAATCTCTATCAGCTTTTTCTCCGGCCGTTAAAGGAACTTTATTTTTGGGATAAATGACTAAAGGGCCATATAGACCATCTTGCTCTTGACCTTTACTATGCGAGTGATACCAATAGGTTCCATTCTGACGAACCTTGAATTTATATTCATAGGTTTTATTTGGTGCAATACCATCAAACTGGTTGAACCCCGGTACTCCATCCATGATGCCAGGTAAAATTAAACCATGCCAATGAATAGAAGAATCTTGGTTTTTCAACTTGTTGTGTACACGAATAACGGCATCATCGCCTTCCTCAAACTCAAGAAGAGGCGCAACAAACTTACCATTTACAGTAATTCGTTTTAGAGGCTTTCCTGTAATATTCACCGTCTGTTCAGCAATTGTTAAATCATATTCTTTAACCGCTGCCATAACCCAAGTCGACGAAAACAATCCGACTCCTATTAAAAGGACATGACTTAATTTTCTAGACATTTATTTTCACCTATCTATAGTTAATTGAGGGCTAAGCAGGTGGATAAAATACTTTTCCCTCAATATCTTATTTCACGTATTAATTATTTATTTGGCATATTCATTTTAGAATGGTCCATGTCCATCATCTTAGAATGGTCCATGTCCATCATCTTAGAATGGTCCATATCCGTCATCTTAGAATGGTCCATATCCGTCATCTTAGAATGGTCCATGTCTTTCATCTTAGAATGGTCCATTTGGGACATATCAGACATTTGGCTGTGATCATGCTGACTATGGTTCTGTTGATTTTCCTTACCATCTTTCATATCACAAGGCTTTTTGCATTTCTCTTGTGCTTTTGCATTTACTTTAACTTCTGTACTTAAAGTATTTTTCTGTTGAGCATCAGCAGCCCAAGATTGGCTTCCAGCAATTAAAGTCCCAACACACATAAAAGCAGTTAAGCTACGACGGAATAGAGTTTTCATTGATTGCTCCAAAAATAAATTTTATATAACTAACTTATAGGTTGGAACCGGACATCTATGTGACTTGAAAATGACATTTTTGTAATCTACATCGCATCGTGTATTTATAACGTTATTATGGTCTTAATATGCGATACGGGGCTTAATAAATGAGAATCTTACTAGTTGAAGATGAACAAAAAACTGGTGATTATCTAAAGCAAGGTCTTTCTGAGGCAGGATATATTACAGACTGGGTTACAGATGGCTTATCAGGTAAACATCAAGCTCTTTCTGAAGAATACGATCTAATCATACTAGATGTAATGTTACCGAAGTTAGATGGCTGGAATATCATTAATGATATTCGCAAAAGTGGAAAAACTATGCCTATCCTTTTTCTCTCAGCTCGTGATCAAATTGAAGATAGAGTTAAAGGCCTGGAATTAGGAGCTGATGATTATCTGGTTAAGCCTTTTGCTTTTGCAGAACTTCTTGCCCGAATTAAAACCTTACTTCGTCGCGGTCAACAAAAGGAAGATAGCAATATTATTACGATTGCTGATCTTGAACTTGATCTTCGTAAACGTCGCGTCACACGTGCTGGACAAAGAATTGACCTTACAGCTAAAGAGTTCGCATTGATGGAATTATTCATGCGTAGACGTGGCGAGATTCTGCCTCGTGCTCTCATTGCTTCTCAAATATGGGATATGAATTTTGATAGTGATACCAACGTTGTAGAAGTCGCTATCAAACGTCTAAGAAATAAAATAGATAGTAATTTCAGTCCCAAGTTGATTCAAAACATCCGCGGAATGGGGTATGTCTTAGAGGTAGAAGATGACTCATAAACTGTTTAATGCGATCAGTTTCCGTATTGCACTCATCTTCTCGTTATCTACCATTATTATCTTAATGATTATGGGGCTGGTCATTCATCAGCTTGTTATGCATCATTTCGAAACTCAGGACCGTACTCAGCTAGAAGGGAAAATTCAGCTTTTAGAAAATTTACTGGAACAGAATCCGAAAAATACTGATGAATTAAAGATATATTTAAAAGATGCTTTAGTTGGCCATCATGACCTAATTGTCCAGATTGAACGCCCAACTGGCCAAATCATTTTTAGTTCAGCACCTGCCGTTATAAAGGCTCAAACATTAGTAAAGTCTAAACATATCCCTTGGATAGAGTGGGAAATTCAAAATAAAACCTATCGTGGTTTAGTTTATAAAAAGTCGTTTGATAAAAATATGAGTGTTCCAACTGCTCAGATTATTGTTGGAATCGATACCTCCGAACATCAACATTTTTTAAACGACTTTAGACGACAATTGTTATATATCGGAGTGGTGGGCACAATTTGTTTAATGTTTTTAGGTTGGTTTGCCGCATGGAGAGGCTTACGTCCAGTTCAGAAAATGGCAAAAGTTGCAGAAGGTATTTCAGCTCAGCATCTATCTGAACGGTTAGCGGTCGATAACACTCCTACTGAACTAAAATCATTAGCCATAGCCTTTAACGATATGCTAGATCGATTAGAAACTGCTGTAGAAAAACTCTCAGATTTTTCATCTGATCTTGCCCATGAAATAAGAACGCCAATTAATAATTTAATGACTCAGACTCAAGTATGTTTATCTCGTAGTCGGGATATTAATACTTATCAGGAAGTCCTCTTTTCTAATCTGGAAGAGTTTGAACGTTTGGCTCGAATGGTTTCAGATATGTTATTTCTTGCAAAGGCAGAGCATGGCCTACACTTACCAAACCTGCAACAGGTCAACCTGGTACAAGAAATTTCTGCTCTATTTGACTTTTATGATGCTATCGCTGCTGAAAAGGGAATGTCTCTAGAACAAAGTGGACAAGGATATGTTAAAGGCGATCCTTCAATGTTACGTCGTGCACTGAGTAATTTACTATCAAATGCGATCAAATATGGCAAACCTGATACAGTAATTAAGATTAACTGCCGACAAAATATTGATACCACTATATTTACAATCGAAAATGAAAGCTCACCAATAACATCTGAGCAGCTGAATCGGTTATTTGACCGTTTTTACCGTACGGATGCGTCCAGACAAAGAGTTGAGGAAGGCACAGGTTTAGGTCTAGCAATTACCAAGTCAATTCTTGATGTACATGGTGCAACGATTCAAGCGGACTATAACAACGGTCGGATAGCTTTTAAAATAATTTTTAAAAAATAAATGCTTGTGAATAAAAAATAACTGACTACTCATATCTGTATCTAAAAAATTATGAGTAGTCAGAGAATGATCCTTTCTTAACTACGTAATCTTAAAGCATTACCAATAACCGATGCTGAACTTAGGCTCATTGCTAAAGCTGCGATCATAGGAGAAAGTAGCCAACCGGTAAATGGATATAAAATACCCGCAGCTAAAGGGATGCCTAAAGCATTATAAAGAAATGCAAACATTAGGTTTTGCCTCATATTTTTAATAGTGGCCTCTGACAGGGAACGAGCGATCTCTATACCCCGTAAATCACCTTTGATTAAAGTGACTTGAGCACTATTCATGGCCACATCTGTTCCTGTTCCCATTGCAATACCAATATCTGCTTGAGCTAAAGCTGGGGCATCATTAATGCCATCACCTGCCATTGCAACCATTCTTCCTTCGTTTTGTAATTTATTAACCAGTTCCAGTTTATCTGCCGGTTTAACTTCTCCATAAACTTCATCAATACCTAATCTAGCACCAACTGATTTTGCAGTAGTTAAACCATCTCCTGTGGCCATTATAATTCTTAAACCAGAATTCTTCAGAGCATGCACAGCCTCAGGTGTACTCGCTTTGATTGGATCTGAAACAGCCAATAACCCTACGAGCTTCCCATCAACAGCCAAATGCATAACACTTGCACCTTCTGCTCTTAATTGCTCCGCTTGAGGGATATATGTATCAACTGATATGCCGAGTTGTTCCATTAGGGCTGTATTGCCTAATGCTAATTGTTGCCCGTCTAACTCGCCCTTCACACCAATTCCGGAACCTGACTCGAAAGATGTTGGTGTTGTTAGTACAAGATTTCTTTCACGGGCAGCCCGTACAATTGCATCCGCCAAGGGATGTTCACTACCTTGATCCAAGCTGGCAGCTAATCTGAGAACTTCATTCTCTTCATATCCGGATAAAGCAATGACCTTATCAAACGAGGGGCGGCCTTCTGTTAAGGTGCCTGTTTTATCAATAATTAATGTATCAATCTTACGTAAATTTTCTATTGCTGCGGCATCACGGAAGAGTACGCCATTGGATGCACCACGACCTGTTGCGACCATGATTGACATGGGTGTAGCCAATCCTAAAGCACACGGGCAAGCAATAATTAAAACTGCGACAGCATTGATTAGTCCGTATACCCAACTTGGTTCTGGTCCAAATATTCCCCAACCAAAAAAGGTAAGGATAGATATACCGATCACCACCAGCACAAACCAGCCGGCTACCTGATCTGCCATTCTTTGCATAGGGGCTTTAGAACGCTGAGCTTGTGCCACCATTTGAACTATCTGTGAAAGTACTGTTGAAGAGCCGACCTTTTCCGAGCGCATCACTAATGAACCGTTCATATTCATTGTCGCACCTATGACTTGGTCACCTATACGTTTTGTTACCGGAACCGGCTCTCCCGTTAACATCGACTCATCAATAGAACTAGAACCTTCTGTAATTATTCCATCAACAGGTACTTTTTCACCTGGCCGCACTCTCAGTAAATCTCCAACATGGACATGGGAAAGTGGAATATCTTCCTCTGTACCATCTTTATTAATTTTTCTTGCAGTTTTTGGTGCCAACCCAAGTAAAGATTTTATTGCTGTAGAAGTTTGCGAACGTGCCTTTAACTCAAGAACCTGGCCTAATAAGGTCAGTGAAATGATTGCGGCTGTTGCCTCAAAATAGACAGCAACACGCCCCATAGAGATGAAAGACGCTGGGAAAACTTGTGGGGCTAAAGTCCCAACGACACTATAAATAAATGCAGCTCCAGTCCCAATTCCAATTAAAGTCCACATATTCGGACTACGATTTAAAATTGAATGCCAACATCTAACAAAAAATGGCCAACCTGCCCAAAAGACGATAGGTAAAGTAAGGACAAGTTCAATCCAGCTTTGCACCTTCATTTCAAACCAGTTCAACTGATGCCCGAACATCGCCAAAAATACGACGATGAGGGTTAAAGGTAAGGTGTACCAAAATCTTCTTTTAAAATCTTTAAGTTCAGGATTATCATCAGCTTCATCTAGATTGGGTAGTAATGGTTCCAGGGACATACCGCATATGGGGCAGTTACCGGGATGATTTTGCCGGATTTCCGGATGCATTGGGCAAGTATAAATTGATGAGGTATTTGCATTTACACTATTTGACTGTGCCTCCATCTTATTTAGAGAGGCATTTGCGGAAGCAGATCCATTTTCTTTAGCAATATATAAAGCAGGATCATGCTTAAATTTTATCTGACATTTTTCACTACAAAAGTAAAAAGTCTTATTGCCAACCTGTTCATGAAATTTAGATTCTTCTGTTACAGCCATGCCACAGACAGGATCTTTAAATGCTTCATTTATAGTTTTCTTTTCATGATGATGGTCCATATATAAACCTCCTTCATATTTAATTTTTTTAAAAAACAATTAGCTTTGGACAGAAATAAATTTCCGGTTATTTGAATATTTAATGAACATTTTTCTTGATAAAGTCAGTGTAGCACTTGTGAGTTTTCAATTCTAAAAATGACAAAAATGTAATTTTGGAGTCATCAAGACGTTTCTCTCATTCTTAAATAATAGGCATACAAAGAGTGATGACCAACTCGATCAATTTAGGAATTTCACTGGGTCATTACTTAGCAAGTACTAATTTTAAAAAGGTGATGAAATGAAAATTTTCCAGAATAAAGTGTCGGCTCTACGTAATGTACTAGTAGGTGCGACTATGGTTGTAGCTGCTTCAAGCGCATTTGCTCATGTCAAACTTGAAAGTGCTACTCCGGCTATTAATGCATCTGTAGCAAGCCAGCCAAAAAATATAACTCTGAATTTTGGTGATGAAGTCATGTTAATGAATGTCAAATTACTTGACGCTCAACGTAAAGACATCCCTTTAAATTACCAGGTAACTCATGATTTAAAAAAATCATTTGAAGTCGCAGTACCTAAACTTAAGAAAGGCAAGTACACAGTGGTTTGGACCACAATGGGTGCTGATGGTCATAACATGAATGGTGAATATAGCTTCACCATTAAATCAGCGAAATAACCATAAAACACCAGTAGTCTATATGCCAGCAGCTTGCTGGCATATTACTATCGCCGGGGAATAAATATGAATCCTGAAACTTGGATATATGCAACGTGGCTGATTAAAGTCGTTTTATATTTAGGAATAGCCTTTGTCGTTGGGGGCGCCTTTAGCTATTTTCTACTGGGACGCTATTTAGAAATCAAGAAAACTCTCCTAAAGTACATTACTATCGGTGCCGGATTAGGCTTTATTTCAAGTACTTTAGGTTTCTTCGTTCTTATAGGAAGTTTTGCCAATACAGGTCTTTCTGGGATGTGGGACAGTAACTACATTAATATCTTAGTAAATACACCTACTGGGCATATCCATATCATCCGTTCAGTCAGCTTCGCACTTTTACTGTTATTTATGCTCGTAAAGCTTAGTAAAGGGACTATCCAGATTTCCAAAGTAGAAGGGACAATTTTTACCATCCTGCTCATCCCCATAGTTTTTAGTTTTTCACAACTAGGCCATGTTACGAATTTACCTTTATTCGCTCAATTCTTATTATCAATACATGTACTTGTAATGTCCTTATGGATGGGATCACTTTTCCCTTTATGGAGAACAACTAAAAAAATTACTGGTCTTCCATTAAAAGATCGCATGCATTTATTTGGAAGAATCGCAGCATTTGTTGTAGGAATACTACTCGCTTGTGGTGCCAGTATTGCGCTGTTACTCATTAAAGATTTTAATACTCTACTAAATACTCCTTATGGACATGGTTTTATTATTAAGATCGCATTTGTTCTAAGCATTTTATTATTAGCTGCCTTTAACAAATGGTATTTTACCCCTCGCTTACAAGATCCGAAATTTGCTAGACAGTTGGGTTATGCCATTTTATTTGAAATGTCATTAGGCCTAATGATCCTTTTAACGACTGGATATATTACAACTGTAGTCGGCATTGAGTAATTGGAGTAGTAGCAATGCTTTCATAGTTAAAAATAACCTATTAATTTTCATATAGATGTCACTCCTAATTTCTCAAAAACCACATATATACGTAACTTTTTTGATTTTTTAAAAAATTAAATTTAGCTGCATAAAAGGACCACGTCTTAAAGACGTGGTAAAAAACTTTTTAGAAATATATTAGAATTTAGCGGCCTTATTTAAGACACCATTCTTAATGCTTGTTCCAACCCACGTTGTTTAAGATTGGCTCCAGCCCCAAACCATGCTGAATCCATCCTGTAGTCCGATGAAATGGCCCTTCGCTCGTGATCGACAAACTCGGTAATACTACAAAGCAGCCCATAAGCCGTATCTTTAGCTGAAGCTAACTCAGCCCCACGACCATGCCCGTTAAACATGGTCATGACCTTAGACATAGCACGTCCATTCGGTTCGGTTTTATTATCAGCTTTGGTTGAATAGACTTGTTTAGGGGTAGCTACATTACGGTAGAACTGAATGATACTTTCATCCTGTTCGGCAATGTTCAGGTTCGTGTTATTAAACACTGCATCAAAGTAAGCTGCCGCTTCTTGCTGGGTGACTTTACGCTGGCTCAGTTGCTTCATTTCATACATGTGCTCGTCCCATGCACGCACTGAAATACCCAATTGCTGTTTAATCTTTTCTGCATCAAACTTGGTACTGTGCGGAACTTTCACTACACCAACACTGCTATTCTGCCCACGTAAGGCAATCGCTAAGGTGTTGCTACACACCACACGAATCGAAGTAAATTGCGCTGTGGTTGCCAACGTACCATCACAAGCAGTTGCCAACAAAATGTAACCATTACTGACATCCTTACTTTTCAACGCTGCCGATTGCCCCGTTCTTGCCAATGCCCAGAACTTACGCCCCCCTTTAAGTACCCCCGCTGTTTCCAGTTCAAATCCCGATTGCTCGGTAAGGTCACGGTAAAATTCTAGAATTTCTTTGGGTTGTACTTCTTGGTAACGCTGACTCACTACAGACAATGGTGCATGAGTATCTGAACGATAAAGTACTCGTTGCTCTTCATAAGGCATCAGAATATTTTGTCCTCGTTCATTCTTTGCCATATAGCTGACATTGGATGATTCTATTCGCCAGTCCATACCAGCTTGCTGTGCCCAGATTTCTATCGGCTGATTTTGAGGGAGCTGATTTCCCAGACCATGCCATGGGGTTTGACCTACAAAAGCCATTGTTTCCACGTGATGTGCCACGATTAATTTCCTTTAAGTGATATTTAAATATTTTGAAAGTTATAAACGATGTGAATTAAGCAAATCCTGATTGCTGGATTTCAAAATGTTCCAGACATTGCTCACACTGGTAATACAGTGTCACCATATTGTCTTGATGCTGTACGTAGAGCAGAAACATTCCACCGATAACCAAGCCAATAAAACCGCCTACCAAAGGATGAACAGAGCTTCGTTTTGACAATTGCATACAGGCGGATGCCAGAGACATGGGTGAGAATGATGAAAGCTTTGCAAACACCCCTGAACTGGGCTCAGTCTGGCGGAGTAATATGATGTGTAATGAATGACAGTAAGGACACTGGAGCATGTGCTTTCTCCTTAAAAAGCGGACATAAAAAGAGCCTGCGAATTTGCAGGCTCTTTTTGTCTGGGTTCAATTTTCTAATTTACTTGCCACGCTGTTTATTTTTACAGTCAGCAACAGCTTGTGGAACGTGATTTAAACCCGGATCACATGGATCACTTCGACCGAGTATATAAATACGTCCCATTTTTCGAGGTTTTACACCAATGAAAGTCACAAAAGTACGTGAGGTCGTATAGGGAATCCGCGCCACGGTGTTGTAAGAGCTTGTACCTACACTACCTATGGCTAAAATCTGTTCACACTCATTAAACATTGACGCTTTAAATGTTCTTCGGGTTCCATTAACTAAAACAGTCTTATAAGTACACGTCACTGGTCCAGAATAACCCACCTGTTCTATTAAATAAGCAGGTATTTCATGGGGTTTAAGATCCAATGCATAAGTTGAAATACTTACGAATGCTAAACCTATACCTAGAAATAGTTTTTTCATTTGATCGATCTCTATTTCTTAATGGTTTACAAAGTACAGGTAAGTTCAACACTGTCGATGGTCTGTTTCGTTTTAATATCGAACATGTTTTGCATGAGTAGACATTCACCAGTATTCGTATACGCACTGTAGAATATTGCTAAAACATATTTCTGTTCTGGACCATATTTCATTACTTGCCAACCTGTCCAGTTGGATGGAATTGAAGTCACCTTATTTCCATCAGTAATAGAGAACCAATAGTCGGTATTATTCTCCCAAGTTTTTTCCAGAGTATCTTGCCATTCTTTAGGGAGTTGGTTCACTTCAAACAAACCACAGGTTACTTTGGCAGAATCCAAACATTTACCACTATTCATATCAGAGGTATAAAGTCCATTCCCTAGATATTTGCCCTTAGAACCCTCCTCTGTTTTTTGAGTAGGATCTGCTTCTTTTGCCTGTATTTCTAATACAGGTTCACTGCTAGCCTGAATTACAGGTTCAGAGGCAGCGGGTTCAGAAACAGATGCCATTACCTTTTTTTCTGATTTAGGCTTTAAAAACTTGTCATAGCCGACCCATCCTGCAAGTACCACAACTAGTGTAGATAAAACACCAATAATAAAAATCTGGATATTCTTAGTTTGTGTTGTCATCATGCTTCCCCCTTTCGGCTTCATGAATTTGTTTAATTAATGAGAGCAATTCTTCCGCTCTCTCATTTGGGTAATATGTATTTAAAATTTCTTTATTTATGGTTTTCCTGATTAAGGTTAGCTTGATTAAAAGCAGGGACTTCCTCTCCACTTTGAATACTGATTACAGTGTTATCATCAGCAGTAACTGATTGGCTTTTAACGTCTTCCAGCATCTGCTCGGTTTGTTCATCCTGAGCATGGTCATAGGCATAAAACAAAGTGAATGACAGAATAAAAAAACCTATATAAGCGGCATACCATTTCCAGCGCCGTTTGAGCCGTTGCGGATTAATCTCCATCGACTACACTCCCAAATAGGCTTTTAATACGCCTCTGGCCTGATTGAGTTGTTATGCCTGTTGCTCAATCAACTGACGGACTGACTCGGGTAAGGTCTGGTATTTATCGGGGTGGAAATCTGCCATCTTTTTTCGGTAAGCAACTTGAAGTGATTGCTCACTCAATAGTTCAGGCTGAAGCTCAAGAAGTTTGCAGGCCTCTAATTGTTCCTCGGTCAGATCAGAAACTTTTTTCTCGTTCATCTCACCTGCCATACATTGATAGACAATTTTGACGAGATCAGGAAAGACTGCCCTTGAGACATTAGATACACGGCATAAATGAGTCATGAAAAGATCAGCTTGATTCTGCTCAACTTGACCGAGTGCCATGGCATAGACCAGTTGCTCAATCATCTCTCTACGGAAGTTATAGGCAAGCTTATCTTTAAGGTCTGCCAGACGATGTAATAAGTCTTCATAATCAAAGAGCGTCTGTTTATTCAGGAGTTGTTCGATATACTGATGCACTGCCTTATCATTCAGTTTAGTAAAATGATCGGATACCGCTTCTTTCGATCGGGTATTCCATTGCCCCACACTAAAGGTAATGAAGTAGGCAAACAGATCAATCATGATCTGCATCTCGGCCTCAATCTTGATACTCATTTGCCTATCGTCCTGTCTTCCGTGTAGTCCCTGACAACATTCATTTAAGAATGCCACCAAAGCACGAATCACACTCTTATCCAGTTGGCTAAAGTTCAGTTCATCATGACCATTGATTAAAATCGAACTGGTGATCATTCCAATTTCAGCTTCTAACTGCTGGATATGTTCGAACAGATAAGTCTGCTCATCTTCAAAGCTAGCTTTATAGAAGAGCCCCTTTTCCGTTACGCACATCCCGACCTTGGCGCTGCCAAATACTGTGTCGTCAATCAGCATCAGTACATCATTAGGGCCCACAGCATAAGGTAAATATGTCATAGCACCTTGTAACTTTTTATTGGGAATGACTGGTGCAAAATAAATGTTGTCGCTACTCCTCAATAAGGGCACCCACTGACTCTGCTGGATTCTTTCCTTTATACTCATCACCATACGCCCCCTAGAAAAACCAGCGTATAAATATAAAAGGCCAGACCAGAGCACGACCGAGTAGATAAGCGCCTGAGTAATGCCCCGGATATTCCCAAATGCAATACAACCAGTAACCTATGACAATCGTAAAATAGAACGTAAAAAATGGATGTTTCATAATCATTATTCCTAAATTGAGTTGCATAAACCCTTCCCGTTGCCCGAACAGGCAACAGGAAATGAGTGATTTAATGATTTGCTTAAAGCTTTAAATATGTATTGTTAAAGTTTATGTACGCACTGCTGACCTGACTGATACATCACACTGTCTAAGTCATTCGGGATATAGCTCATACGTTCAATCTGGCGCATGACTTTGCGACCATAATGTTCTTCCACTTTGTCATAGACACAGGAGCAATAGCTGCGACTGCCGCCCATGTTGTAACAGCCCTGCTTCACACCCTTTTCAAACTGGGAAGAACAACCATTTAGAATCAGAATACTGACACCCACTACACCCATCAGAATTTTATTTTTCATCGTTATATCCAGTGATATGGTCATGCAACTTAGGCTTTTTTAGGCAACACAAAGCCCTGCCACGGTATAGCCCACATGACATTTTTATTAAGTTAAATTTTTAGACGAAAAAAGCTAAAGCTTGATAAACCAGAAGTTCATCAAACCCTATTAAAACTAGTCGGGAAGTGTAAAAAGAATATGCATAGCCAACTCCTTTATATTGGGAGTTCTGCCAAAGCATTAATTTAGAATTATGGTGGCAGAACGAAAGTGGGTTGACAGACTGATAGTAAAGAACCAGCACGCACAAGGCGTCCCCCTTCCGTCCTACCGCAACAAAAAAGGGGGACGGGTGTACCTACATCGAAAAACAAGTTTTCAATGCACTTTACTATTCGGCCTGTCAAAGCCGGCTGGCAATGTAGGCCAGCAAGCAAAGGATAATGCGCAATATTTAAGGTGTCAATCATCTATCGACTAAGTCGTCAAGTGATTGTTATTGTTTTTCATTAGATTAAGTTATTAAACTAACCATTGCGCAAAATGAAGGATGATTCGGTGCTTCGGTTAAAATGTCTTGGCGGCCCTCTGTATGGACAGGAATATTCTCATGCACACGATGAGTTTATTTTTAAAGACAAACAGACAGGAAAACAGACGCATTATCGTAAACAGACTTTAGACTTCACACCGCCCCAAGAGTTCTTTGTAGCAGAATCAATTTCTACAACCGTAGCCTACAATCTTGCATTGCAATTGATGAAACGCTATTGAGACCTTTTAGTAATACACAGACCTACTATTAACAACCAGTAATGAGTGATTTTCTAGCACTTGCTTCAATCCATAATAGGTTTATAATCCGCTAAAATGCATCACCCTATTACGATTTTAACCCAACAATTACAAATCAAAGCTAAAACCTAATTTTGACTACTTTTCACCCAAAACATCGCAAGTCGGTACAGAATCATCACAAGTCGGTACATAAATAGAGTGTTGATTTAAGAGCTAACATCCTACCCCAGTATCTAAAACTCTTTTGCAAGTTAGGCTAAATCATTATTAAATTTTAAGCAGTTACGAATTATAATATTTACACTTCTTTAAAATGAATAAGCGAACTTGAGTACATGGCAACTGCTAATAAAAATGCTAAGGCTAAAAAAGAAACCTCCTCTACTGAAAACCTCAAAAAACTTACTGGCCTAATTGACCAACTTGAAGAACATATTATTAGAAGACATAAATTCCCTTATGGTTCTCCATCTGCCTATGCCGAACAATACAAAGCTTATCTACCTGAACAAATAGAGTCTGTAAGTGAAGAAATAACGGAGAATGACCGAAAGTGGTTTTATGAACAGCTTGATCAAGGCTTATTAAAAGAATCACCAGAGCAATACGCACTCCGTCAACAGGCATGGAGATTACCTCCACCATTACTTCGAGGAAAATCTAAAACTCACATTTATATCCCTGAACAAGACCGACTTGCCCGACACTATGGTGAAATCGCGAATGAAATTCGTGATTTTAAAAACATAGTATCAACTATCAAAGTCAGAATTTTTAAAGAAAAAGAAAAACAAGCTGAAAAACATTTTAACGAAGCATTTCGCCTCTACTCCGAACACCATGATTGCTCCTTTTATGTCTATACACTACCAGAAGATATTTATAAACAAATTAGGCAATCTCAGTTAGCACGGAACAGCCATAAACAATCCCATAGAATAAAAGAAATTTATTTATCAATTGTTCAACGTTTTATTACCGAGGATAAAAAAACTTATTCAAGTATGGATATGGTTTTAGGGGCAATTGAAGAGCAAGCCCTCTCACAAATTCCAGAGGAACTCGTTCAAGAATACAATTCTGAAATAGAACATTGCCTACTAAAAAAAGAAGAAGCCGAGTATTACCTTTTTGCCACCCGAAATGATTTATCTACAGTCAAAATCGAATATGAAGGTGACGACAAAGACAAAGACAAAGACAAAGACAAAGACAAAGACAAAGACAAAGACAAAGACAAAGACAAAGACAAAGATGATAAAAAAATTAAACGGATAGAAGCTCAGAAACGTGATCAGCCTCTTATTTCTTTTATGGGTTATCCTACCGAACGTTTTGAAGAGATGAGAACTTATTATCTAAAAAAGAGTTCTAAATTAACTCAATTAAAAAATAATATGTTGACTCTTATTCCACCAACAAAAGATGAAAAAGAGAGAATGGAATTATTAAATCCTCATATGAAGAAAAAAGAATATAAGACTGTAAATCTAAAGTCTGATAAAAAATGGTTAAAAGAAGATAGACCTGACTTATACAAATTACTCGAAGCTTTTGTAAGAAAGAAGTCTACCACCTCAAATAAATAAAAAAATCTTATCATTAATATAATTTTATAAGAGCATGTTATATCTAGATTGATATGCTCTTTTTCTTAGAAGAATATAAAAATACTATAAAATTTCATTTTTTAAAAACCTTAAAAAAAATTAAAATATCAACAACTTATATATAAATTCCCCGCAGTTTTTTTGGGGTGGTCAATTTTTTTCTAGAATTTTCCTTATGCAATAAAGCATACAAAACTTGATACATAAGGAAACAATATGAACAGCTTAACCCGAAGCCTGCAACAGATCAAATTGAGAAATACATTCAATTGGAAGCTTAGCAATTTACAGTTGTGGATCAACCCAAGAATCGCTCAACGAAACCATTTAAATGCTGCGTAACTCAGGACATCGCAACTTTTAAAAAGTCCTCGTATTACCGTCATTTTTTGGTAGAGCATTCTCGGAGTAAAGTGCAATCGGCTTTTCGGTTTAAATACAATTGTAATAAGTAATATTAGATATATGTAATTAATCTACTAGATACTTATTGTCATAAGCAGTATGCCTTAGCAAATACTGCTTATGGATTAGATTGATTTAAGTGTGTATCCATTTGAGATGAATACACTCCAGATAGATTAGTCAACACCCACTCTACGCCTACCCTAATGGACATTTCTAAACGATGTCCATAGGGAGAGCTTTTACCTCATGACGCCTAATACGTAATTAATTATTTGTATGTAGGTATATTATGAAATCTTTAAACACAAACACTTCAGCTAAACCAATTCTTCCACCTGTCGCACAATTCTCAGGTGCAGATAGAGATGCATTCTTAGAACAACTCAAGGAAGATTTTTCAACTCATGAACATATGACAGAAAGCGGTAAGACTGAAATATTCAGAATGAGTATAAACCACGAACTTGAAACAATACTCAGTCGTGTTGAGCTCATTAAGTATTTGGTGGAGGAGCGTCCAATCGCGACCCTTAAATCTATTAAAAGTTTTAAGGGTAAAGAGCAACTGCGTGTTGAATATGCCAAGGATATTCCACCTTTACTGAAGAACCAAATTGCGACAATCTTTGTTTCTATTCATTCTAGCAACTACAAGATGGGCATTGAATTACAAGCCTTTCAGGACACTTTCTCAGAACTATCAGATGAAGAAAAACATACCCTATATGGCTTTGCTCTGATCAATCAGTGTTATACATCTGAACAAGCTCAAGCCTATGTTGCGGCTTTGATTAAATTTCAGAAGCTGTTTGCAGCAAAAATGGAAAGTGCTTCAATTCGAAAACAGCTTTCGAGTCGTGCTAGTAACCGACGCCGTCCTAAACAGCGTTGTGTTCAGCTTGTTGAAACGCTACTAAAAATCCATTCTAGAATCCTCGTTGTTCGAGTAGACCTAGGATTGATACGTGATCCAGCCAAGCTTCAAGAACGCTCTATTTCCCCTGATTTTGCTCAGGCTGGGCACGATATTGAGTTTATGCAAAAGTCTATGGCTCGGTTCTATGAAGCCGCTAAACGTAATCAGCTTAAGCATGCGATTGGGTACATCCAGCGTCTTGAATACACGCCCGCCAAAGGTCTACACCTCCATTGCTACTATTTCTTTAATGCCAATGACCATCGTGAAGACATCACGTGGGGGCAATATATTGCTGAGAAATGGAAGATTGCTACAAACAATCTTGGTTCTGCTTTTATCTGCAATATGAAAAAGAATGAGTACCGCTATCGTGCTTTGGGCATTCTGGCTTATAACGACCATGAAATGCTTGAGAACCTCAAAGCTACGTTTGACTACATTTGTAAAAATGATCAGTACTTTGCCTTTACTGTTCAGGAGAGACTTCGTAGTTTCCGCATAAGCCAATTACCTGACGTACCAGATACAAAGCTTGGTCGCTCACGTAAGTTTGAACAGCTTAACCTTCTAGACTCTGATCAATCAGATGATGCTCACGAAGGAGGACTGTAATATGACTAAATATGCATCAGATGCGTTACATGTAGCCACACATTTATCATGCAGCATTCAACCTACTTATGCTTATGATCTGATTGGTTCGGAGAGGTCGGCAAAAGCTCTTGGGAAATCAAAAACCACGAGCATGTTTGCAAAACAAAAGTCTCAAAATAGTCATGGAGCGTTGTCTCTCAGTAAACCTGTTGAATTGATTAGGTCCATGTATCCATTAGTGACAGGTTCCCCTGTCACTAATGGGATGTTAGCCGTTCGTCTAAAACCAGAGAATGAGCTGTTTATTCAGTTTATTAAACAAATAGGACCTATGGTCAATGTTGGAATTTACTGTGACGATCAGTATTTTTCGAACAAAATGACGGGCTATCAATATACGCTCAATACTAGACAGGTTAATGAGAAGTCATCGGCTTGGGATGCAGAACAAGTTCGTATTGAAGAGTTATTTGATTCAACAATGAAGGCTATAATCAAGGACAATTCTGGCTTCGAGACACATGAGCTAAATCTGCCAATGCAATTTACGCTTTCAGCGAATACAACAACGTATTCCAAAAAGCAATATTTAGATCAGCAGAAGAAAGATATGATCGCTGTTTTCCTTAATGAAAGCGGTAATAATGATGTTATTGCCGTCTTTTCCAAATGGGAACTTACACCTCAAGGACAATTAGCACTTAGACTGGTGTTTTTACTGGAACGCCAGTTCATAGATGATCCTATTGGTTTATCTGATGAAAATGCTTTCGTTGCCTTACAAGGTAATCTGGAAGGCCTGTTTAATTGCAAAGCATACCCTGTGCCTATGGCATTAAACGGCTTTATGCAAACCAATCGCTTTTTTAAAGGTGATCCAAAGTATAAAGACCTTATTAAGTTGCTTAAAACGTATCTAGTTGGCACCGATACAATCCTTCGAATCTGGGATACGCAGTCTGGTTTTGATGTTTTGTATTCTAAATTTAAAGCTAGTTAGTTCAGGAGCGATTTCACAATGGGAGTATTTCAGTTAAAAACCGCTGATTACCTGTTCATGAAATATCGCACTATGACTGTTGAACTTATGACGGTAGTACAAGAATATTACCCTCATTTAAGTAAGGCGGAAGCGCTGAGAAAGGCAAATAATCAAGAATTTCCTTTCTCGGTCTTTAAAATAGATCCAAGCAAACGTGCACCATTTCTGGTACACGTTCAAGACTTGGCTGGTATTTTAGACAAAAAGTATTCTGAAGCTGCTAAAGACTTTGCTACGTTTCATCAATGAGGCGTAGCACCTCTTCCAATTGAATTACATTTCGCCTTGACTTCACAGAAACATAACGCTGTAAGCTACCCCAAGAATCATGCAAACTTACTTTCTGAATTTCAGGTATTGTAAAACTTTGTTCTGCAAGTCTCGTACAACCTTCATGTCTTAAATCATGAAAGTGCAAATCCTCAATTCCCAACATTCTACAAGCATCACGAAACTCTTTTCCTATGGTTTTCGGATTCAATGGCAATAAAAGCTGCTTATCATACCCCAATTGAAGCATACGGCTTCGAACTTCATTATCTAACAAAAGTTCAATTATTCTTTTACATGGTTCCAACACTTCAAAAGACTTATGATTGCCTTTTGAACCATTTGGGTTTTTCAAATCATAAACTTTCCATGCAGAATGGTAAGAATCATAATCTTGCAGCCATAAGCGTGTTAACTCTGCTTCACGTCTGCATGAAAAAATTGCAAACCAAATAATTAAATGCATTGGATACTTAGTGCCATATTTATTTAATTTCCAACGTTCAGCAAAAAATTTCGTTAAAGTAACTAAATCTTCATTTGTGGGAAGCCTATCTCTAACTTTACTAGAAGAGATTTGGCGAGTTTTTCTAAGCTGTGCTGTAGCTTTGTCAAAGTTACTTAAATCAATCTCTACACCCCACATAACAGATGCATGAGATAGCACGCCTCTAATATGTAATAGCTCATGCTGCTGTGTACTTGTTGCAATAGGTTCCAAGCCAAGATTCGGCACACCTTTCCGTCTTAGAGCAACATGCTCAGCCAAATGTGTTGAATGTATTTTTGTGATAATATTGCGCGCGATTGGCAACTTCTTAATTAAGAGTAGAGCATAGCGTTTCGTCCTTCCGTATTCGCTCCCAACTTCATCCAAGTATTTATCTATGGCATCTGACAAAGTTAGGTCAATCAGTTGTTCTTTGCCAAGTAAAATATCTGGATTTTCTTGAATCTCGACTTCTCTTTTTTTAAGCCAGTTTTCTGCCACTTTTTTTGAATGAAATGTTTTGCTTTCAGAATAAGCTGGATAGCCTTTTTTATTGATCCGGATAGCAGCGCGGTAACTAACGTTTCCATCTGCACCTTTTCTGGCAGTAATTGACCCCATAATTTTACACCACGAACCATTTTTTTTATTATGGTGTAAATTTTGGTGTAAATGCAAACCGATTTACGCAGCTAAACATGAGTTCCCACAGATTCAAACAGATTGCAAAACACTGATTAAAGGTATGATTTTTAATGACTATTAATAAAACCATTGAAACTATTAAATCTCCAAGAATCAGTGTAGCCCCAATGATGGACTGGACTACAAAGGATTATCGATTCTTTGCGCGCTTGTTTAACCCGAACGTTGTGCTTTATACAGAAATGGTGACTACGGGCGCGATTCTATTTGGCGATGCGAAACGCCATTTGGACTATAACGCTCAAGAACACCCAATCGTATTGCAGCTTGGCGGCTCAAACCCACAAGAGCTTGCCACTTGCACAAAAATGGCCGAAGACTGGGGTTATGACGAAGTCAACTTGAATGTAGGCTGCCCAAGTGACCGTGTACAGAACAATAAAATCGGTGCATGTTTAATGGCAGAGCCAGACTTGGTCGCTGAATGTATTCACAGCATGCAAAAAGCGGTGAATATTCCAGTAACGGTTAAGCACCGTATCGGTATTGATGATATGCAGTCTTACGAAGAAATGCTGCACTTTGTAGATACTGTAGCAGCAACAGGTTGTACTCACTTTGTTGTACATGCCCGTATTGCGATATTGAAAGGTTTGTCTCCGAAAGAAAACCGAGAAGTACCACCGCTACGCTATGAAGATGTTTACCGTTTAAAGCAAGAACGCCCGCATCTGACTATTGAAATTAATGGTGGTATTAAAACTTTTGCCGAAACTCAAGCTCATTTACAGCACGTTGACGGCGTCATGATTGGCCGTGAAGCCTATCACAACCCTTACTTACTTGCTGAGCTCGGCCAACTTTGGAACCTAGAAGCGCCAGATCGTTTCGATATTATGGAACAAATGCTACCGTATATTGAACAACGTCTAGCTGAGGGTGCGCCACTTTCTATCATTACGCGTCATATTTTAGGTTTATTCCAAAATTTACCGGGCGCTCGCAAATGGCGACAGGCGCTAAGTGGTGGAAATGCAAAAACTTTAACTGATGTCGAGAATGCAATCCATAATATGCAAGCTGCCATTATCCGTACTGAAGAGTATTTAAAGGAACACCAATTTTAAGCCAGCCCATGTTTCTAAAATTGTAAGAAAATGTGGCATTTTAAATCAGAGACTTAGATTTTGAGTATATTCGCAAATGTTGGCTCGAAATATTCAAAACTAAGCTCTGATTAATTATTTATATTCAATAATATCAAAAACTTAATTTGTATGATTTCAAATGCTCTTTTAATTAGCCCTTTTTTCCATAGCCAGAAATAAAAACTGGTAAAAAGATACGTTATTACATAACATAAACAAAACTTTTAAGTTTGGGCCATTAGTATCTCTGAACGCCACAGGTAGGTGGTGATTTTCTAAATACGGATATAGGTAGTACGGGTAGAGATTTCACGATGATTATTTATGACGGACAAGTAGCTGATAACTATATGTATCAGGATTCAAATCAGGCAGCCATTGTTGTATCCCACAGCACACCAAGCCTCCCTTATCCATTCACCATGAAACCCAATAATCACTCCACTGAAACCAACACTCCTCCAGCCATTGATGTAGAAAAATTCGTAGCTAAATTAGAAAGTATTACCTCTAGACGCAGTAAAGCGCGTTGTGCACGTAGCATCCGTATTGCGCTTGAGTCTGCTGGTGCCGATGTTGAAAACCATCCGATTGCAGCATCTGATTGGGGCGATACCCTCAAGAAAATTGGCTATAAAGAAATAAATCCAGCCTTTGATGAGCCACAAGAAGGCGATATTTATATCATTCACAGAACCCGCAACCATATTTACGGTCATATCGCTGGTTACACAGGAAGCGAATGGGTGTCGGACTTTAAACAAAGTAGTTATGACGTCTATAAAGATGATAACGTCACCTATACTTACTATAGATTAGGCTAATTCACTTCTAAGATAGAAACATTTGATGAATTTGCTCGGCACAATGCTGAATGATTTCATCATGGCCTTTTCTATAGACCAGTAAAACTTCCGAAAGAGATAGGGAATCTTCCAAAGGTATTAGTTTTACATTGGAAGGTAAGATTTGTTGAAACTCCGCAGGAACAATACCTACCCCTAAATTTGCCGCCACGAGCTGTAACTGTGAAATCTTACGCGACTGAATGGAGGCTTTTTGTGGGGTAAATCCTGCGGCTAAACACAGATTTGCGACCAAATAACTTAAGCCTCCTCTTTCAGCATGAGGCGTTGATACAAAACACTCATGTTTTAAGTCTTTTAAATAAACCTTTTCTGATTTAGCAAACTTGGCATGATCAATATGCACAGCCACCATTAAAGGCTCTTCATATAACTTAAAAGTATTTATACCATCTAAAGTATGCCGAACTGGTGGGCGGATCAAACCGATATCAATTTCACCATTTAATAACGCTAAGATTTGCTGCTCGGATGACAAGGTATTAATCTCAAAGCTCAACTGCTGCGTTAAGCTAACTTCTTTTAATATCTGAACCTTTGTATTATCCACGACAATACTGCTGGAATGAGCAATTTTAATCTGTCGATTTTTCCCTTCCGAAACACTTTTAGAAAGATCAATAATTTCATTTAAATAAAGCAAGTTATCTTTTATTTTCTTATAGAAGACCTCTCCCGCTGGCGTGAGTCTTGCTCTTTTGTCCGTACGATCAAACAACTGAAAATCAATTTCTTCTTCTAATAGCTTCATTTGTCGACTTAAAGCAGACTGGGCAATAAATAGCTTTTCGGAAGCAGCGGTAAAACTCCCTTCTTCAACAATTTTTATGAAATATTGGAATTGTTTTAATGTGAGCATTACCATCTCAAAATTAGATCATTTGGTCTATTTTCTATATTAGATTAGATAGATTCCCTTCGCTAGAATTTTAATCAAGACCATTCACTTAATTGAATTCTTCATGAAGTACTTAAAAGGTTTCGCAATATGCACCATCGTTATTTTAATTTTATGGTGCTTTAAATTTTATGATCAGCAATTACCCATACATCCCAAACAAGACAATATAGAGCTATATGATTAAATAGTTTTTCCCAAAACAAAAGGCATGCCCTCACCTAAGCGCATGCCTTTTCCATATTTAAATTAGGCTTTCTTTAAATCGAGCTTTTTCAAAACTTCAGCCACAGCAATCATGGCAAAGCTTGAAGTCACCACCACTGCTGAACCATAGCCACCACAGCGCAACCCAGCCGATGGGCAGACATCTGCGCTTGAAAATGGATTATCGATTGAGTAAATACAGGTAATGCCAAATTTCTCTTTTGGCTTTTTACAGATGCCGCGAGCACGAAGTTGACTACGTAGCTTCGCTAACATTGGGTCTTGTTCTGTTTTTGATAAATCAGCTACGCGGATTTTAAGTGGATCGAGCTTACCCCCTGCTCCACCCGACACAATTAAAGGAATTTTATTAAAACGACAATGAAGCATTAAAGCCAGTTTTGCTTTAACGTCATCAATACAGTCCAAGATAATATCGGGTACAGGATTTAAAAGTTCTGTGACATTCTCAGGTGTTAAGAAGTCATCAATAATATTGACTTTAATGCGTGGGTTAATTTGACGACAACGCTCCGCCATAATCTCAACTTTTTCACAGCCCAGAGTTGAGGTCATTGCAGGTAGCTGACGGTTTACATTTGACGCTGCAACCACATCCATATCGACTAATGTGATCTCACCAATACCTGTACGCGCTAAAGCTTCTACCGCCCAACTGCCGACCCCACCAATACCAATCACCATCACATGACTTTGTTCATAGTGCTGGAACGATGAATCACCATAAATTTTGGCTGCACCTGCAAAACGGCGGTCATATTCATCTTGTTGGAGATCAGTCATTGCTACTCTTTGAGGGGATATAAAACACGGGAGGTATTTTACTGCTTTTCAGAAGAAAGTATATTTCAGATCAAAGAAAACTTGAGATAGCGATATTTGAGTTCACGACAAGTCTTATCATTATAAATCAAATTATATTATTTAAGATTTAAGTCATTATTTACTAACATGACAGGCGGCATGGATGCCGCCCAGTTGGGCTGCGGTATAAGGATATACCGTCAGCCCGACAAAGGATTTTTGTTACTTTTTATCCTTAAAAAGTAAGGATACGCCTATATAGTCAACATTAGCTCATACACATTCATTATAAGGCTGTGCTAAGTTTATCGATTTATGAAGCAATCAAATTCCGAAGTACATAATGCAAAATACCACCTGCCTTAAAGTACTCAACCTCATTTAACGTATCAATTCGACATAACACATTAAAATGACTAGCTACTCCATTTGGCCCTTTCACATCAACCTCAAGAATTTCATGAGGCTGAATACCATCCGATAAACCACGAATCGAAATGACTTCATGACCCGTTAAGTTGAGGGACTGTCTGGTTTGGCCATCAACAAACTGTAATGGCAACACGCCCATACCCACCAAGTTTGAACGGTGAATACGTTCAAAACTTTCAGCAATGACAGCTTTTACACCTAACAAGTTCGTTCCTTTGGCAGCCCAGTCACGTGAAGAACCTGTTCCGTATTCTTTACCAGCAATAATCACAAGCGGTGTATGTTCTTGTTGGTAACGCATTGCCGCATCATAAATGGCAAGCTTCTCACCACTTGGCACATGTATGGTATTACCGCCTTCTTCACCGCCGAGCATTTCGTTTTTAATACGAATGTTGGCAAAGGTGCCTCGCATCATGACTTCATGGTTACCACGTCGTGAACCATAAGAGTTGAAGTCTTTTGGCTCAACACCTTGCTCTTGTAAATATCGACCTGCCGGACTGTCTTTTTTGATATTACCCGCTGGTGAAATATGGTCGGTTGTTACCGAGTCACCAAGCACTGCCAAAATACGTGCCTGTTCAATATTCTTGATTGGTTTTGGTGGCTCACCAATACCTTCAAAGAACGGCGGATGGCGAATATAAGTCGAGTCATCAGCCCATTCGTAAGTTTTACTTTTTGGAATCTGAATCGCTTGCCAGCTTTCATCACCATCAAACACCGCAGCATATTCTTTGTGGAACATGTCGGTATTTACTTTTTGTAAAACGGCATCAATTTCTGCCTGACTTGGCCAGATATCTTTTAAGTAAACAGGTTGCCCATCTTTACCTTGCCCGATTGGTTGAGTCGTTAAATCGGTACGGATATTCCCAACTAAACCATAGGCAACCACAAGTGGTGGTGAGGCAAGCCAGTTGGTTTTAACTAATGGATGCACACGCCCTTCAAAGTTACGGTTACCCGAAAGTACAGATGCCACGTTTAGATCATGACACTGAATTGCATCTTCAATTGGTTCAGGTAAAGGACCTGAGTTACCAATACACGTTGTACAACCATAACCAACCAAGTTATAGCCCAACTCATCTAAATACGGCGTAAGCCCAGCCGCCAATAAATAGTCGGTCACGACTTTAGAACCAGGCGCAAGTGAACTTTTTACCCACGGTTTACGCTGCAAGCCTTTTTCAATGGCTTTTTTAGCAAGTAAACCAGCTGCCAACATGACACTTGGGTTAGAAGTATTGGTACATGAAGTAATTGCTGAGATGACGACATCACCATGATTCAACGGATATTCTTGCCCTTCAATCACACAAGATGGGCTTTCATGCTGAATATTGGCTTTGGTCGCTTCTACAGCCGTACCGCCACCGCCTTCATTTTCTAAACGTTCTTTCGCTTCTTTGGCTGGCTTAAGGGTTAATTCCATGAGCGCATTAAACGTTTTAGGTACTTCCGATAAAAGCACACGGTCTTGAGGGCGTTTTGGACCTGCCAAACTTGCCTGAACCGTACTCATATCTAAACTTAAAGTATCTGTAAACACAGGTTCATCACCCGCATTACGCCATAAACCTTGCGCCTTGCTATATGCTTCCACCACTGCAATACGGTCACTTTGACGACCTGTTAATTTCAAATAACCCAAAGTCACTTCATCAATTGGGAAGAAACCACAAGTTGCACCATATTCAGGCGCCATATTGGCAATGGTTGCACGGTCAGCAAGTGGTAAATCGGCTAAGCCATCGCCATAGAATTCTACAAATTTACCTACCACACCTTTTTGGCGAAGCATTTGAGTAATGGTCAGCACTAAGTCAGTTGCCGTAATCCCTTCTTGTAATTTGCCAGTCAGTTTAAAACCGATCACCTCAGGAATGAGCATAGAAATAGGTTGGCCTAACATGGCAGCTTCTGCTTCAATACCCCCAACGCCCCAACCTAATACCCCTAGACCATTAATCATGGTGGTATGTGAATCTGTACCCACTAAGGTGTCAGGGAAAGCAAAGGTCTGTCCGTTGTCTTCACCTAACCACACTGCTTGAGCCAAATACTCTAAATTGACCTGATGGCAAATACCAGTACCCGGTGGCACGACACTAAAGTTATTAAATGCAGATTGTCCCCAACGCAAAAATTGATATCGCTCGCCATTTCGCTGCATTTCAATTTGAACGTTTTCTTCAAAAGCCTGATCATCGGCAAAATGGTCTACCATCACAGAGTGGTCAATAACCAGATCTACAGGTGATAACGGATTAATTTTTTCAGGGTCACCCCCCGCTTCAGCCATTGCAGCACGCATTGCGGCCAAGTCAACGACTGCCGGAACGCCGGTAAAATCTTGCATTAAAACCCGTGCAGGTCGATATTGAATTTCTTGATCTGAGGTACGGGTTTTTAGCCACTCAGCTAAAGCATAAATGTGTTCTGTTTTAACACTGTGCTGATCTTCAAACCGTAATAAGTTTTCCAACAGTACTTTTAATGATTTCGGCAGTTTGGCAATGTCACCTAGCTTTTTCTCGGCTTGGGTTAAGCTAAAAATCTGATAATTGCTGGAACCTACTGTTAGCGTCTGTAAAGCATTAAAACTATTGATATTGCTATACTTAGCCATTGGGTTATCCTCCCATGTCTGGCAATGTTATTTTTCACGTTTTTACATGTTGTTTTCTTACTTTAAGCTTCTTTTTTAATCGCTGTGTTTTGTTTTAGTTACTATTTCTAATCTTTGATTTTTATTACGATAATTTCAAAGCAGATAAAGAGTTTTTCCACAGCAAATCTGCTAATTCTGACTCTGCCATATTTAAATTTTCAGCTAAACTTTTTAGTACATAAGGTAAATTCACAGGCGTATTTCGAGTACGCTGCTCAGTTGAAGTTTGGCAGCAAAGTGGCGTCATATCAGGACAGTCTGTTTCAATCACTAAATGCTCAGCACCTATAGCCTGCACAACCGTATGAAGCTTTTTCGCATTGGGGTTCGTGATTTGTCCCGTCACACCAATTTTAAAACCAAGCTTAATCAGGCCTTTTGCCTCCTCTACTCCGCCACTAAAGGCATGAGCAATGCCACCGAGTTTAAACTTATGCGCTTTTAATAGTGCGAGCACATCACCATGTGCTTTTCGTATATGAAGCAACACTGGTTTTTGGTATTGAGTTGCCAGATCTAACTGATCAGCAAAATACTGTTTTTGCTTGGCATATATATCGGGCTGCTTGTGTTCCTTTAAGAAGGTATCTAAGCCGATTTCTCCTACTGCGATGCAGTCTTCTTGCTGCAAAGTCTGTTCAAGATGAGAAAGATGCTCTGGTCTGTGCTGCTCAATATAAAACGGATGCAACCCCGGCGCTAAATAAGAAGTAGGTACATTCTCCCACTGCTTGAGCTGATGATGAGTGTGTACCAACTCATCAAAACGTGACTGTAAAAAGCCTATTAACACCAGAGCATCCACACCCACTTTTTTAGCTTCAAGTGCTAATTGCTGCCGATCTTCATCAAAATCGGCAACATCAAAATGGGTGTGAGTATCAAACAGATGCATTAGTTGGTACTTTTTACGGCAGGTGTCGAAGCTGGTTTGGCTTTAGGCTGCGGCAAATATTCTTCTTTCAATACATCTTGTAATTGGTCATATGGAATGACTAAACGAGGTAGTCCGACCACATAAGGTCCAATTTCATATTCGCCATATTGAAGAATCAAGCCTTGGTCACCTAACAGGAAATTTTCTGTGAGTTTAAACGGCCAAGCTTGCTCATATTCACTCACACTATTTGCAAGTTTTGAGTCTGTCACCCAAGCTTTAAATGCTTCATGTGCTAATTTTTCTAAAGCCGCTTTTTTCTCTGGACGTAATAAGTCTTCAAGTTTGACCTGCTTTTCTTTCTTTAAGTCAAAATTATAATATTGCTGCGCTGCCGAGCCATGTGCCCCGCCTAAATAGCTACTACTATTTACAACAACAGTTACGACTTTACCTTGAGACTGTATGATTTTAGGTTTCACCAACAGATTAATCTGGTGATTACTACTTAGAGCCTTTAACTCATTGTCCAAATCAATAAATGAATTTGCATAGCGCTGAACCTGAGCATCGAAACTATCTTGTTGCTCTGTAGCGGCAGCTGTTGAAGCTTCTGTCTTCTTATCAGCTTGTGCTGCTTTTGCATCAGGTTCTGCAATTTCAAGAATCTGACCGAGTGCTTTTAAAACTTGTTGATCAATAATCTTATCAATAAAAGGGAAATTACTTTGTAGGCGTTCTACCGTAAATTCAGGACAAGTTTTACCATCACAATCCGGTAAAGTCACTTTACTTGGAACTGTTTCCCCTTTCAAAGTCAGTTCTACAGGCTTTTGTTCAACCACAGCCGGTTTTTGCTGATCTTCCGACTCTTTAGGATCACTTTTAGGCTGACATGCCACCAAAAATATCGCAGAAGCAAGTAGCGTTAAACGTAGCGAAGCCTTAGAAGTTAACATCATATTTTGCCTTTATTCTGAGAAGATTATGCATAACTCATATGAAGTTAGCGCATCTACAAGTAGGTTGCAAATTCTGCTACCAACTTAAAACATTTGTTCATAAACCTGAGGTTGCAATATTTTTTTCGTTTGTTCTGTTGTTAAATAAATATCAAGTTGAGGCGCATCTTTCGTAATCTGATTTGCCTGATAGTGCAAACCTACCCCTTCACCATCAAAGAACCAGTCAGCTTGTCCCCAATATAAAGTTTTTGGGGCCTGTTTTTTGACATCGGCAGTTTGCTTTTTCAACCAGTCCTGGTACGCAGTTTGAACAATTTGATGTACTGTCGGTTGCTGGTCTTTTTTAAGCACATCAAGCAACGTTAAGTTTTTATGAAGTTTACGATCAGCCACAAAAAAATAATAACGATCTTTTATGGTGATTTCTTCTTGTTTACTGTCTAAAGCCAATTGCAATAACACATACTGGTTACGCTGCGAGGCAATGCGTGTACGAATGTGTAACTCATAAGCACGATTTTTAGAATACTTATCTTGCCATTCATCCGACTTTTTCACGTAAGCATTAATCGCTTGTTGAAGGCTTAAATCTTTTTTCAAATTAATTTGAGCCTGAATAACTTTCGCCTGATTTTTTTCAATCCAGCTATTTAACCACGCATCTTGAGTTTTTATGGTTTGAATATCGACATCAATACAATTTTTCTTTTCACAAAACGGCACTGCATAATTTGCTTTGGTTTCGGTCAAATTTAAATAAGGTAAAACCTCTGCTTTCTCAACCGGATGGTCTTGAGTAGAAGCTGAATTTTCTTGAGAAGATGATGAAGACTGAGGCTTTTTCCAGACAAATACACAAATAGCCAAAATTAGAGCTATGGCTGCAACCACAAGCGCAATAATTGTCTTTTTACTCAAGTTCATTTCATCATCCTTTCTTATTTTTCAAAACAAAACAGCTTCTATTCGAAGCTGTTTGTCACATTTACATGATTAGTGTTCACGTGTGCTACGGAACTCGATATCAGGCCAACGCTCTTGCATAATCTGCAAGTTCACTCGGCTTGGCGCAAGATACGTTAAGTGTCCGCCACCATCAATAGAAAGTTGGTCATGTGCCTTTTTCTTAAACTCGTTAAGAATCTTTTCATCATCACAATGAATCCAGCGTACCGTATTTACACTTACTGGCTCATAAACACAGTCAACTTTATATTCTTCTTTCAAGCGGTAAGCAACAACGTCGAACTGAAGTACACCCACAGCTCCCACGATCAAATCATTGCTAATTTGTGGCATAAATACCTGAGTTGCACCTTCTTCAGACAACTCTTTCAAACCTTTTTGCAACTGTTTTGACTTTAATGGGTCTTTCAAACGTACACGGCGGAACATTTCCGGCGCGAAGTGAGGAATACCTGTGAAGTGCAAGTTTTCACCGCTAGTGAAAGTATCACCAATCTGGATTGTACCGTGGTTGTGTAAACCAATAATATCGCCCGGCCATGCTTCTTCTAAGTGCTCACGCTCGCCTGCAAGGAAAGTCAACGCATCACTAATACGAACTTCTTTACCAATACGTACGTGATTCATTTTTAGGCCTTTCTCGTATTTACCTGAACAAATACGCATGAAGGCAATACGGTCACGGTGTTTAGGGTCCATGTTGGCTTGAATTTTAAATACAAAGCCAGAGAAACCTTCTTCTTTCGCTTCAACCACACGTTCTTGCGTTGGATGCGCTTTAGGTTCAGGTGCCCAGTTCATAAATGCATCGAGAACGTGGTCAACACCAAAGTTACCTAATGCTGTACCAAATAAAACAGGTGTTTGTTTACCTTGTAAGAAAAGTTCACGATCTAATGGCTCATTTGCCATTTGTACAAGCTCAAGTGACTCTTCAAAAGAAGCCCAAGCTAACTCACCAACTTTTTCACGAATATCGGCGTGATTATAGCCATCACGTACTTCAATATCGGTAATGGTTGAACCAAAACCTGCTTTGTAGACATACAATTTATCTTCAAGAATATTGTATACACCAGCAAAGTCACGACCCATACCAAGTGGCCATGTAATTGGTACACAGCGAATGTTTAAGACATTTTCAATTTCATCTAACAACTCAAGTGGCTCACGAATTTCACGGTCCATTTTGTTGACGAATGAAATAATTGGTGTGTCACGCATACGACACACTTCCATCAATTTGATGGTACGTTCTTCGACACCTTTTGCACCGTCAATCACCATCAGTGCAGAATCAACAGCAGTAAGGGTACGATAAGTATCTTCCGAAAAGTCTTCGTGCCCCGGTGTATCGAGTAAGTTAATCGTGTGACCTTTATATGGGAACTGCATAACAGACGTGGTGATCGAAATACCACGTTCTTTTTCCATTTCCATCCAGTCAGATGTAGCTGCACGATCAGATTTACGGCTTTTTACCATCCCTGCAACCTGAATCGCTTTACCCCATAACAACAGTTTTTCTGTCATGGTGGTTTTACCGGCATCGGGGTGGGAAATAATAGCAAAGGTTCTACGAGCCTTTACCTCTCTAGCTAATTGATCTTTAAACATGAGAAAAATCTACAATATGTACACAGTTATGTACACATTTCTAAATATGTACTAAAACTGAAAAAGTGGGGATTCAAAATTGGCGTAATTGTAGCAGATTTGAATAGGATTTTACTGATTGCGGATATGTCTTGATTTATCCACAATTCAAATTATTGAATAGATTCACCAACACTCATTTCACAAAGTCTTGGTAATCTAACTCAAACAAATCAAGCATCTTTTTCTCGTGATCTAGGATTTGTTCTTTTTTCCAAACTTTTTCTTCTTCAAGCGTTTGAATCATCAAATACAATTTAAGGGTATCAATTTTACCCTTCCTTATCTCAGGCATAAAATAATCACGTTTAGCACTTGGCAAGCGATTCCCTATGCTTGAATTTTTACTTGAACTAATGAGACACAAGTTCCCAAAGCGATGTAAATTTTCATGATCTAATTTATCACGCTCTCCCTCTATCTGTTGTGCATAAAAATGCTCAACCGAACTCCGTTGCGTAAATTTAAAGTTTTTGATTACCTTATCATTGCTATTTTCTGCATCACAATAAATCAAGAAATCCAAATAGTTAAAGACAAAATTATTTTCAATATTGCCAAAGCTTAGTTTGGATTGATCAATTTTAAAATCATCAATTGTCTGATTGCCATAAATCAAATCAAAATAATCAATCTGTTTTTCATTTAGATACCGCTGAAAAATAAACTTTCTCGCTAAATGTTGTAATGCATTAAAATAGTCAGACTCAGATTTATCTGTATTTTGATAAAGCCAATACAGCACACCATTTAACCAATACTTATAAGACAAGGTAGGCGTGGAAACATGAAATGCTGTCATCAATAATAGAATTTTTTGGGTAATTTCAGAACTATCTCCATCCAATGTATTCACATACGAACTACTATCTTTATATCGTTTAAGCCGCTTTATACTCCAATCATCATGATCCGTAGAATAATCCCGCTTAACTATGTATTGATCAAATATAAATTTGCACTTCAGCAGGGTAAACATAAAACCTTTTACATTCTCAATAACCCTTTCATGCTCTTGGTTTCCCTGTCCTTTTAACAGAATATATTTTTCAAATTGATCAATCAGTTGCTTATCATCCAATGCCACTTTTTCATTACGGTTCGTTTGACTTAGCCAAATTTGTAAAACCTGTAACAAGAAATTCGGAAAATTGATAATACTGTTGAATCGTTCAGGCTTTTCTTCTTTTGTATCTTTATTTTTAATACGCTCAGGCACTCGTTTTAACATTTCAGAAATAGATTTAAAATTGCTTTTCGAACTTGTTTGTTCTTTTGATTCTACATTTCTGCTAAAAATTTCGAGCAAGCTAGAAGCATTTTCAGGAACAAAATCACCCCAATCCTTTCCAAAAATCACATCACGATATATTGTAGAAAAACCATATTGAACGTAACGCTCCATATTGGCAGTCGCGTTCCAAATACTCGTAAATAGTGTCATGCTTGATGTTTTATCTGCTTCATCTTTGATTTGATTCAATACGCTCATCAATCTCGCTTTTAAAATTTCATGCTTTTCTAATTGTTCACCACGGTTATTCATAACCTCAAAATAATGATTGAGATCAGTATCTTTCGGAACTAAAACTTGTGTGATGACTACATTTTCAAATAAATATTTGCAAAAAACACTCAAACCGCCTTGATTGATGATTTTTTCGATTGCTCGTTGTAGCAACACAAACCCCTGAACTAAATCGGCGTTATATTCGGATGATTTTAAATGTTGTAGATGATCGCCTCTAAGTAAAGCCTGAAACGTTAAAGAAGACTTTGGACGACTTTCAAAATCAAGATTGAATTGATTAAACCAAGACATATCAAGAACAACTTTTTCTTCTTTGGATAATCGTTTCAGGCAAATCGCTAACAAGGTTAAAGTGGTAAATCGTTGCTGACCATCGATAATTTCATAAGTGCCATCGCTACGCTCAAAAACAACCAATGTTCCAATATAATATTTTTTACTTCCTTGAGTCTGCCCTTGATTTAACTGTTCAGGTTGCTTTTGATAATCTTGAATATCTAAAATTAACTGATCAATTTCTTTCTCACCCCAAGCATAATTACGCTGATACATCGGGATAATATAAGTCTGTTTACTCTCGAACAGGGCCTGAACCTTAAGCGCTTGGATTGACTCATTTGTCATTCTGATCTTCCTGTTTGAGATAATTTAGTTCTTTAAATAAAGTGATCAAAGGCTCAACTTTAGTGCCTTCTTGTTTATCGACTATCGGAAGCGACCATCCCATTAACTCACTGGGTGATTGAGCATATTTCAGTAAACTGAATATGTTCTTTTCTAGGACATAATTATCTATCGTTGCCAATTGCACCGAATATTGACTAATACGACAGCGATATGCCCAAATAAAAATCTTTTCAATCGCTTCTGATAACCGATCAGTAGCAAATTTATCGATATAAAAAATCAATGCAGAATCAAACAAGGTTCGCACATAACGATCCCCATCCCTATTTCTTGCATCATATGAATTCAATATTTTGATAATTCTATTCGCTCGATCCTGTAGTGTCGCACCAAATATAGAAATCTTCTCAGACTGATCTTGATGATCCACCACTTTACTGATCTGTTTTTCATAGTGCTCAACCATTTCAAAAAATCGACGACCGTTTATGATCATTTGATCAAGCTGAAACGGAAAATTCATTTCTTGTCGATCTATTTGCCGTTGATACTGTGCGTTATAGTCATCAATAAAATAATGCGCTATGCGTAATGGTTCTAAATATGGATGATGGTCTGATTGCCCAAGATGAATACCTTTAAAAAGATGCACATGATCTTTATTGAAAAATCTTGCGGACTTTCCTCTTGACCAAAGACGGATACGGAATAGATAGTTCGAAAATAACTTTGCCAAATGAGCCGAGTCTAAACTTTCCCAATGAGCAACAGTTTGGGCTTTTAAATATTGCTCCTGTGCAGAAAATTCTCGTAGATGATAAGCTTTTAAAAGATCATGCGGTTCTAAATCACGACCACGTGCATTTTGTGAATCAAAAAACTGAAATGCCTCTGAAACATCATCTAAAATAAAAACCGCAACCTGACAATTATTTAATAAAAAATCAATATCTTGTTCCGAAAAGTTTACTGAAACGATCCGTTTAGCGGCATTAAAGTTCTGATAAATATTGTAATGGCTAATATCACTATTAAATTCTTGCACACCCATAAAGACATTAATTTGATTCGATATTTCATTCAAAGCTGTTTTCAGATCCTCTCGTTCTAAATCTAATTCTGGCTTCTGAATAATCGCCCAAACAAGCAGCATTAAAGTTAAAGTTCGTTGTTGTCCATCCACAATATTTATATTTTTAAGGCTCGTATTATTTTTATCGTGGTGTAATACGATAGTACCCAATCGATATGCAGATTTATCTTTATGTTCTTGTATATCATTGACGAGAGCATTTAAATTTTTTTCAGTCCACTTGTACGGACGTTGGTAATCAGGAATACTCAGTTGATCTAAACTTAATAGCAATTTTTTTACTGACCAAATCCCTGTCTTAAATTGATCAACTTGATGCTGAGTCATAAAAAATTATCCTAAAAATAAAATTTTTTTAACTGTTAAAATTGTTATTTCATACCTTGATGCAATTTATAGCCATACCCATAATCTAGAACAAAAGTTTTTGTAGCTTCACAAATACTTTCTTCAATTAACTGATTAAGTAGTTGTTCAGCCTGAGAATACCCAATTAAAAAATGGTGTTGTAAACTCGATACAGAAACGACACCCACTTCCTCTGTGAATAATTTGGCACGTTCAAAAATATCATCTGATTGCATAATTTCCCCATTCTCAATGAATTAAATTTTTGCTCGTACTAAGACCATGCTGACATTGTCATACGCCTGTTTTGAATCTAATGACGCTTTTATATTGAGTAACCATGTTCGAAGCTCCATATCTGCTTTTAAAGGAAGCCATTCCCCACACTCCATCACATCATGCACACCATCTGTACAAACCAATAAGGCATCATTCTCAGTCAAATATTCTTCTGTTGTTGTAAAATCCATCACTTCATGCAAAGGATCAGCACAAAAGTATTGTAATAATGCACCATAAATACTGGCATAGTTTTCCCCTTCTTTTATCTCGCCATTTCCTCTTAACTGTTCAAGATAATTATGATCTCTCGTCAGGCAGTGCCACTTTTGATCATGCTGGCTAAACAAATATACTCGACTATCCCCAATATGTTGAATTGTCACAAAACCTTGTTCGCCATTATTTTGAATGAGTGCAAGTGTTGAACTGGCTCCAAAACTATTTTTCTGAAGTGCTAATTGATCGACAAGATACTGCTGAATGGTAAATGCTTGACAAGTTTCTATCTTTTTATTTTGCATTAAAGCATTTAAAACTGTATAGGCTGCTTGCTCAGCTACTGGACTATTGCTAATCCCATCCGCTACAGCAACACACCACTGTTCTTTTTCAGAATGGCTATATAGTTTAGTGATGAGTCCATCATGTTGAATAACTTTATTTTCAATCAAAATGGCATCTTGTTGATACTTTGACCTCGCCTTCCATGTCAGACCTTGCATTTCAAAAGTACTCATCACATTGATCTCAAACTTAATAGTACTTTTTTTACCAAAACCCGATAACACAATCAAGAAAAATTTTGTATAAGTTACTGATTAATAATCAATTATTTAATTTAAAACTTACTTTACGCTTTTTAATTCTCATTCATGTTTAACTGTTTAAGTAAAAATGTAACTAAATATTTTTTCAAGCTAAATCATGATTTAAGACGATACCTTTGCTTAGGGCTTTTCGGCTTATCTGGAATAGTACGCTCAATCAAATCTGCTTCTATTGCTGGATTCAAATAATTCTTTTGGAATGTTGCCCGATGGTTTAAACCAACCAATTGCATCAACTCAGCCAAAGTGTAGTCTTCTAGCTTCATTGCTGAAATTAAACGCTGAACTTGATCGCTCACTTGTACGTAAGCTTGAGCGGTAACATGACCGCTATCTTGAGCGGTATCAGTTGAACTAAGAATTGCATCTAAAATCATCTGCAAAATAAATTCTATAAAAGGTGCTGAATCTGTTCGATCCGTACTTGCTTGTAATGCTTCATAATAGGCTTTTTGATTTTGATAGATCAAACTCTCAACAGGAATATTAGCAAAGATTGGATTCCATCTGCTTAATATTAAAGTTTGCCATAGCCTTCCCATGCGCCCATTGCCATCCGCAAATGGATGAATGAATTCAAACTCATAGTGAAATACTGAACTTTGGATAAGAGGATGCACTTCGCTATCATTTAACCAATCAAGTAAGTCAACCATCAGTCGATTAATTTGATTTGCAGGCGGAGCCATATGCACCACTCGATCACCTGACATTACACCGACACCACCATGACGATACTGACCAACTTCATCAATCAAGCCTGTCATTAAAATTTGATGAGCTTGTAGTAAGTCCGACTCTTGACTTGGTTGCCACTGCTGAAAGGCTTCATAGGCTTTAATCGCATTACGCACTTCCTGAACTTCTTTTGGAGGTGCAATTACGGTCTTACCATTTAGAATCGCCGTGATCTGTTTCGTACTTAAAGTGTTCCCTTCAATTGCAAGTGAACCTTGAATAGTACGTATACGATTGGCTTTTCGCAGTTTTAATCTATCCTGAATTTCCTCTAAAACAGTCAAACGCCCTATATTTTCACTGATCTGAGCAATCAGGTAAATGATTTTAGATGTGATGGTATAAGGCGGTTGGTATTTCATTTTTGGCTAACTCCACTAAATTGTGCATTAGAATAAGATGCACTACTTTCCCCCCAAGAAATCAACCGCCCCTCAAACTCTGGCACTAAAAACTCAATAAATTGATTTAAATCATGCTTGTATATCTTAGTGCTTTCAGGCTGTTGGGTATATTTTTTATAGCGTTCTTGCCATTTACCCGAACTATCTCTCTCATTCAATAAGTTAGGTTTTTCAGTTACTTTCAAAGTAAGCATAAAATGCTTTATGTAAGCTGGATGATGTTCCATCAAGTTATGAGCCACACTAATCATATCGTTAATATTATTACCTACAGCATAGCCAAATTTTGCACTTAAAATTGAGTTAACCACTGTTTTATAGGGCGCATGTAAAAGATATTTAGGAGTACTAATTCCCATTAGCTCAAGCTCTTTACGAATAGAAAACCACTCATAGTTGAATTGATTGTCGGTAAGGTAATGAGTTTTTATCCATAGTTTAGTAAACTCGACCAATAATTCAGATTTAGTTTTTGATGGAACTTTTGTATCAAGATCAACCCGTTCTAGTGATTCGATATATTTCTGAACTTTTAGTTTATCTTTTTGATTCTTACTCTCTTGTAAATAACTATGTCGTAAGCCTAATTTTTGCTTTAGCTTTTGATATTCAGCTTCATAATCAAAAAAGTATATTTGCTTTGTAGCTTCGTTCTGGACTAAGTTTTGGAATTCGACGAACTCAGTATTCCACTGATTAATGATTTGATTATTCTTTATTTCAGGCTTTAAATAATGACACTCTAAAGTAAAAACTTTTGTTTTAATTGATTGAGCGACTGTAGAATCATTCACTACAAAGGCATTTGCATTATTGTTGTAGTAAATATCTTGCATTGACTGCTTCTTCGCTTTTTCTGTTGGTTCAAAATGATTAAAAATCCACAGTAAGCAAGCATTGTTATCTTGATAAAAAATCTTACGATCAATAATCACATTCAAAAAAGTTGTAGAAAGTTGTCCTTCAAAAACAACTAATTGCTTTTTATATAATGAAGATACATCTGGTCTACGCCATTGCTTTAGGTCAATGCTTTTACGAACTTGTTCAATATGAATATCACTAAAAGATTCATCCACTTGCAGACTCTTATATATATTCTCTTTTAGCAATTTATGTTGTTGGGTTTCTTTCGCAATCTGATACTTTAAAGCAGTTTTTTCTTGCTCCGATAGCTGTTTAATATGCTTTACAGGACACTTGAAGTTTGGGTTATTTTCCAACTCAGGAATATGTCTGAAAAAGAATGTTGCCGAAGTGTTGATCTGCATGTGATCTGTACGTCTAGCGAGGGTTACAGGTGATTGACACCAAGCACATGTAAAATGAGGCTTGGTTTTATTCCTTTTATATTGCTCTCTTATTTTACTACGCCATTGTGTAAGTTCCATTTCAGATTGTTGAAAGAATACATCAACATCAATCCAAATATTTTGATCGGTATCAATGATATGAATTAACTTCATGTACTCTCCCAACTATTACTTAAATTAGCTTAACAAGCTCTCAATCAGATCGAAGCGCTTATCTTTAATCATAATAAATTTACATTGTCCTTCTGATAAATTAGCCCATAGCTCCCCAATTTGGCGATCATCCTTAGCAGCTTCCCACTTATCAGCCCCTTTATATTCAACCACTAAAATTTTTCCATTAGGTAGTTTACATATAAAATCTGGATAGAAGCGACCATTTCCCTTTTGCAAGTAAAAAGAACAGCCTTCTTTACGAACTAAGTTTCTCACCCAAAACTCAATATTTCCTTTAACTGCTTGCTGATCCAACCAACATGCACAAGCAAACTCTTCACCACTATCAAAAGCCCCAATACGGCCATAGTAATGTTTGTTAAATGCATAATATCCGTATTCACCATTATCATCGCGAGAAGGTGCATAAACATTTGGATGGAAATTAAACTGATATTCTTGTTCGTTTGAGACTGTTATTTGATGAAGCTCATCATTGCCAAATAAGAAATTTTGGTAAGCATCATTAACAGCTTCCTTTCGTAAAATATTAATTCTTTTTTCAATCAACTGACGAATTATATATTTCTGAGTATTTGTTCGAGCCAAATCAAAATCATCTTTACTTAACAAATCATTTAGCCACGCAAGAACAAAATTTCGTTTAGCCTCATGAGTTAACGATTCTTCTAAGATATTCTTACAGAACCAAGTTGCTAATTTGACTTCATCCCAATTTTCAGGTTTATACACCAAACCTAAATCTCTCTGAAGTTTTGGAAGAAAAGTAACTTTTACCTTACCTTTAGTCTCATCAATATCTAAAGTTCCAAAATCATTTGAAGCATAAGCTGAATTTAAAATTGAAATATCATCATGCAAAACTTTTGCATCTACTGTTGTTAAATTCCAAGGATATTCAAGAACTTCTGGATCATCAAATAATTGAAGCTCGCCCTGAACCGATAATGCTAATAGTGGGACTTTAAACTCTTTACCCAATTCCGCAGGTGTCTGAAAATATTCGATAGATTGACGGCTAACCTCGGCCCCTTTCTCAATCTGCTGCACTGACTCTAGTTGTGAAACAGTTTTCGTTAGTTCCACAGTCTCTTCTTTAGTCAACGGGGTAATAATCGTCAATTCATTGGTTTTATTATTCCATTCTACTTTCTTTTTTACCGTAGGTGTAACAGACTTTAAATCTGGCTTTTCAGGTAACGGAATTGTTATTGGTTTCACAATAATTTTAGAATTTCCAAAGTCCAAACGAGCTTGCTCACCCGTACCTGCTTTAACAAATTCAGCCGCTTCTTTAGTATCAAAACCAGCCCCTTCAACTAGGCTATCTCTCAAAGTTTCAGCTGTATCAGAAAAACTTTTTGATACAACATAAGCATAAGATTGATTTAACTGTTCACTCTGTCTATGTGATGCATTTGGCTGTCTAAGAATACGCCCTAATAATTGCTCAACTGCTGTACTTGATTGCACAGAAGCCATACTCACTAAAATATAAGCAAATGGGCAATCCCAACCCTCAGCTAAAGCTTTTTGAGTAATTACATACTTAATTTTACAAGCCTTATCTAAAATTCCTTTAGGATATTTTGCTGTAATTTCTTCAAGTTCTTTCTCATCTCCTGTGGCAAGAGCGATTTGCTCTCTTGGAATATTCTGATTATTTTCTAGTTCATTAAGTACAGCATAAATATCCAATGTTTCACGAACTTTACTTTTTGCTTCGGCTTGAATAAGTACTATCGGTCTCAGATATTCAAAACCTTGTCTCTGTTCTTCTAACGCTATATGTTCTAAAGACTCTCTTTTATGAATCGCATATGCTAAGCATTGTTGCCAATTTGATTCTGTTTCTAAAACAATCGGCAATTTAATCATTTGTTCTGCTTTTAATTCAGCAGCAGAGACGCTATGTAAAACATTGGTTGGAGTTCTCACTGTATCTGGTGTTGCTGTAAGCTCCATAATACCACTTGGCTTAAAACGAGCTAACATATCAAAAGCAAGTTCAGTACGACTATTATGTGCTTCATCTACAATAATAAAGGGCCGATGTAATCTAAGAACGTTAGCTAAAGAATTTGGAACTATTAGATCACTCCCTTCACCCTCTGTTAACAACTCTGACTTTTGTTCTGCTGTTAGATGCTCAAAATGATGCATTAGCGCACCATTGTTCTGGTAAACCTTTCTACTTTCTTCTTCTTCTACTTGAAAGGCTTGGCGTGTAGCAACAATAACAACTGTTGAAGTTAAAAGCGTTGAACGAGTAATGCTTTTTGCCTCTTCAATATCCATAACTGTAACTTCACCTACTTCACGTAAAGCTGCTGAATATGGATGTTGTTTATTTTTTAAAGCAGTAATAGTTTGTTCACGTATCGTCTTGCTTGGCACCAACCATAAAACGACACTTTGAGAAACTCTTAAAAAATGCTTATTAACTAATGTGACACTTTTGCTTGCCAACCATGTCTTCCCTCCACCTGTAGGTACACGTAAGCAAAAATACGGCATATCTAAGGCAAAACCATTCAAAGCATTATAAGTTTGCCCTTTTCCCCATAATCTTTCAGCAGTTGCATAAAATGCGGTCGAAGCATTCTCAAATTCATGACATGCTTGAAAATATGTTTGTACACTCTCTAATACTTGATCTTGATATTCTTTAGCAATATACGCAGTCATGGATTAAACCTCTAAAGCATAAGGTGTTTGTTTAAATACAATATTTTTGCGTTTAGCTTTAATACCTAAACGATTGGCAGCTGCATAAATCACTTTAGCCCCATCAAATTTTGGAAGAACATCAAATACCTGCTTAGTAAGGATATTTCCACCTTCATCTGTAATATCTTTTAAAATTCCATTATAAAGTAGATAAATGGCACGACCTTCAAATACCCCTAGTAAAGGAGAATCAGCTTTTCCCGTATAACCAGTTCCTGTTTCAGAAAACCATACAAATTCAGCTAATTGAGAGAACGAGACATCGGCACGTATATGGCCACTTGCATCAAACAAAGGTTCTTGTGAAAGCTTAAAAAATTGGAAATTACCGGGACTGTTCTAAATTTTGTGTAAGTACTTAATTTTCATTTATCCTTCAGAGGATAATTACAAAAGGTACTTCACATGGATGAAGCAACAATCAAAAGTATGGCTGCCGAATTGGCTAAAGGTCTAAAAACACCAGAAGACTTAAACCAAATGACAGCAGTCTTTAAAAAATTCATGATTGAAACTGCACTCAATACTGAACTTTCAGACCATCTCGGTTATGAAAAGCATCAGCCCAAGAAAGGCTCAAATAGCCGTAATGGGTTTAGTTCTAAAACCATTACAACTCAAGATGGACAACTGGCTTTAGATATTCCCCGTGATCGAGAAGGTTCATTTGAGCCACAAATTATAAAAAAGCACCAAACACGCATCACCAGTATGGATGACCAAATCCTCTCACTGTATGCAAAAGGAATGACTAATAGGGAAATTGTAGCCTTCTTCAAAGAAATGTACGATGCCGATGTGTCAGCATCTCTCATCAGCAAAGTTACCGATGCTGTGATTGAGCAAGTGACTGAGTGGCAAAATAGAGCCTTAGATAGCCTTTATCCTGTTGTCTATCTTGACTGTATTGTTGTCAAAGTCCGTCAGCACTCCAATGTGATTAACAAGTCCGTATACCTTGCTTTAGGCATCAATATGGATGGGCAAAAAGAATTACTGGGTATGTGGATTGCTCAGACAGAAGGTGCCAAATTCTGGCTGTCAGTCATGACAGAGCTAAAAAATCGAGGAGTACAGGACATTCTTGTTGCCTGTGTAGATGGATTAAAAGGCTTTCCTGACGCGATAGCCTCTGTTTACCCTCATACTGATATTCAACTGTGTATCGTGCATGTTGTACGCAATAGCCTGAGATTTGTAAGCTGGAAAGACTACAAAGCTGTTACGTCGGGTCTGAAAGCGATTTATCAGGCAAGTACAGAGGAAAATGCTTTAAAATCCCTAGACATCTTCTGTGATCAATGGAATCACCAGTATCCCAAAATTGGAGAATCCTGGCGGGCCAATTGGGAAAATATCCGAACGATCTTTAGCTATCCAGCCGAAATACGTCATGCAATTTATACAACAAATGCGATTGAGTCGTTGAATAGCGTAATACGCCATTCAACGAAGAAAAGGAAAATCTTTTCATCTGATGACTCAGTAAAGAAGGTCATTTACTTAGCAACATCAAATGCTGCGAAGAAATGGACGATGCCAATTCAAAATTGGCGTTTAGCAATGAATTGGTTTACGATTCAGTTCGATGATCGATTAAAAGATCATTTATAAAAAATGGAACTTACACAAAATAATTTACAGGCTCCAATGACTTCTTTAATCCTAATGATTTGGTTTATGTGAAATATCTAATCATCTGATAAATACGTTTTATTTCTCCAACAATTATCAAAACTAAATTTAGAAAATGGACTAATTCACAGCCCTTACACTCCCCTGCAACCCCTGCTGAATGTCCTGCACAAAAGCCTTCTCCTGATTAAATTTAGACTTCACCTTGGCTTTTGTGTCAGGCTGTACTTGCTCAGATTCAACAACATTATCCGTATAATACTCCTCTACTAAATCGAATCCTTCCTCAGAATTCACCTCAAATCGTGCAATGGCAAAGCATTGTCTCGCCATTTGATCTAATGCAATTTGATTAAAACCCATCGCTTTGCTTTGTTGATCAATCTCTTTAGCTGTCTGAATCGCTTGTTGCAGGCTGACTCCCTCCTTGAGTGTCAAATCTACGTAATACACAGGAGTTCGATAACTTTGCATGGTGGACTTACCTCTTAGGGTCAGTTGTAACGGTAGACATGACAGCAATCCATTCGATGCTGCATGGTAATAATTTAGCCGTGCTGCCAAGGTGCGGATACTGTTAAAACCTGTGGTTCTAAAAATGAATGTACCGAGTTCATCACTTTCATCCAAATTGACATGTAAACGTCCATAGGGCTTGCAGTTTCCTCCTTGTGCCAATGAGCATAAATCAGGGGATGGACAAGGATGTTGCTCTACGCCTTGATTAGTTAAACGTTGGCAAGTTTCACCATTACCGACACAGATAGGTCGCCCAGTCTGTCGGTCAAACAAAGTGTACTCAGCTCTAAGATTCAAATCAGGATCATTGAAGATCATCCGTACTGGAATGGTACGGAGTTTTTGATTCGGTGCTTTACTGCGTAATTGCTCATCAAGCGGATGCTTGATCCACCCCTCCTTGCTTTGAATCTGGCTGGTAATGGTAAATTGGTCGTCCTTTTCAGGCAGTCGCTTACCGTTCTTTTCAACGACTTTACCAATACTGATACGTCCAAGGATCGGTGGTGTGATCGCTAGACCTTTAATCATGATAATTTTCCTCTAAATAAAATTTTACTATTGACCCTTTGTTATGTAAGCAAATACAAAACCGTTTAAAGATCAGATGAAATGCAAAGACCGCCATTGTTGGCCTACCGCTCCTTCGGGAGTCGGTAGGTCGGGGGTGGTTTTTTGCGCTTTTTTGAAGACTGGAAATATTGATGTGATGGATTCAGTCATCGGTATAGATCTGAAAACGTCGTGTCCCTGCTTTGTTTTGCGGAAACTGCTCAAGCATTTCTGGGTGAAGTTTGAGTAAGGCTTTGCTGTCTAAACCGATTGAGTCTTTGGATTTCTTCCACGTCACTGAACCAGTGGCAAAGGTTGCTCGTTCAGCATCCTTCATCAACATCTGGATTTGATGCTTAGTTTCATCAAAGTTATTTTGATGCTGCTCAATGTGATGCTTTTCTTGAATCAGTTGAGCAAACAATTGATTGGCTTGTTCGTTATGACTCAAGTCTTCAACAGTCAACGGAATATGTTGTGGATAGAGCTGCTGTATGGCTTTGGCTGCGGACTCACTGGCATCTGCATCAGGTGGCATATCTTTTTCCACACAATCCCAGAAGTAACGTTCCGCATTGATGATATGTTTGATCACGGATTCGGAGCGCGTCACTTTGAAGATTTTGGTTTCATGACCACAAATCAGCACACAAACATGTGCTGCTCGTTTGCCTGTCACTGCCAATTGATGTTGTACCTGACACAAGACATATAAAGGCACACCCTCTCGCCAAAGTTTTGCGCCGTACTCTCCTGCTGTTTTGCATTCCAGAATTTGAACTTCATCACTACCCACAACGGAGTAATCCAGATTGGCAAGCATAAAATGCTTATCAGGATCTGGATGCTGAAGCACTGCATTGATTCTGCGTACCTTGTTATTGGTATGCATGCTGTAGTACTCAGCCACCAATGGTTCTAGCCGCTTACCCCAATAGAGTGGAGCGATACCTGAACTTTCATCTTCAATCGATTGTTTGACTCGCCCTGTCTTGATCATCCAAAGTTCGAGCATCGACATATAGGGATTCAATCCACAGGCTGCTGCACAATCACTACTGCCAATACCTTGGCGACGAACTTCAAGCCAGTCAGATTGAGTCATATTTTTAGTATTGACCAAGCGTTTTGCTGTAAACAGTTTTGGGGCATTAAAGGGTTTGCTGGCTTGTTGAATGGATGGGTTTAATATTGCTGTATTCATAGCTTGCTTCCTCATTTTATATGGATGGTGGCAAATAAAGGGCATAAAAAAACCACACCCGAAGATGTGGTTTAATTATTTTTAAAATGTAAATTTATCTTTAGAATCGAAAGGATAGGTCTAACTTTCTATTGCAAAAACTTAACCTTCTACGCTATGACACCATGCGTAAAGCCTGTTCTAGTCCACGCTGCTTGATCGCTGCTCCTGCACCAAACCAAGCTGAATCGAGTCGATGATCTGTACTCATGGCACGACGCTCGTGATCGATAAACTCCGTAATCGAACAGAGTAATCCGTAAGCGGTATCCTTAGACGATGAAAGTGTTGCACCACGCCCCTGACCATTAAACATCTCCATTGCTTTAGTCATCGCCTTGGCATTTGGCTCAGCTTTTTCCTTGGCATTTGCCTTTGCTGCCTGAGTTGCAACATCACGGTAGAACTGAATAATATTTTCTTCCTGATCTGCAATACTCATTGTGGTGTTATTAAATACCGCATCAAAATAGGCTGCGGCTTCAGACTGGGTGACTTTACGCTGACTGAGCTGCTTCATCTCATACATGTGTTCATCCCATGCACGAACTGAAATACCCAATTGCTGTTTGACCTTATCTGCATCAAACTTGGTGCTATGCGGAACTTTCACTACACCTGCGCTACTGTTCTGACCACGTAAAGCAATCGCCAAGGTGTTGTTGCAGACAACACGAATGGAAGTGAATTGTGCCGTAGTTGCCAAGGTGCCATCACAAGCGGTTGCAAGAAGAATGTAGCCATTACTGACATCCTTGCCTTTAAGTGCAGTAGATTGACCTGTACGTGCCAGCGCCCAGAACTTCTTACCACCTTTAAGCACGCCTGCGGTTTCCAATTCAAAGCCTGATTGTTCAGTTAGATCACGATAGAACTCTAAGATCTCACGAGGTTGGACTTCTTGAAAACGTTGACTGACCACTGACAAGGGTGCATGAGTATCAGAACGATACAGTACACGCTGGTCTGCATACGGCATGATGATGCTTTGTCCACGTTCATTCTGTGCCATATAACTGACATTAGATGACTCTATACGCCAGTCCATGCCTGCCTGCTGTGCCCAGACCTCAATCGGTTGGTTTTGACTTAGTTGATTTCCTAGTCCATGCCAAGGGGTTTCACCGACATAAGCCATTTGTTCAAGTTGATGTGCCATGGTTGTATTCCTTTTAATTTGAAATTTGATTCTGTGTTAATACCAACGATCTTTAGTGCAGAAGATGCGTTGGAAATTTTTGGTAGCAGTTATGACAGAAGCACAAACTTTGCTGTGGAGGTGTGCTTTGTTCTGTAAAAGAATTAAACAAACCACCAAGTACAGTTCCTGCAATTCCTCCAACGATGGGAGGTAAATTCAAAGACTTCGCAACGGTTGTGCCTAAGGCCCCTAAAGCTGCGGGTGATGCAAGATTTGATAATGTTGAATTTGCTTGTTGCGCATTCGCTTCAACAATCATGATATCGGTTGAATGACAAAAGGGACAATTCAAGCTCATGACTTGACTCCTAAATTTTGGGCATAAAAAAGCCTGCACGATGGCAGGCTTAATATTCATTTTTCATGTGTACTCTAAAGAGCTTCATGATTCTCATTAGGATGTTATATATCTGAAATAATTTAGAATAAGATAATTATCAGATAATTTTTATATGTCTAATTTATAATAAAAGACATTATCAGATAATTACTTCATCGCAATCAATTGGGAATTCTTAAGCTCATGACCAACATTCGTATTACTGACTTCTGTGATAAATATGGTTATACCCAAGCACAAATTACATACGCAAAGAAAACAGGGATGCTAATACCAATAAAAAGAGGAATTATTGATGAAGAGCTTTCTCTTCAGGCACTTAAAAATACTAAACCGATCAAAGCTCCAATAGAGTTAGGTCAGGATGCAATTATTTCTAATTTGCAAAATGAAATTAAAGCACTCAAGGAACAACTACAAAGCACACTAGACCTTAAAAATCATTATGAGGCTGAACTAAATAAACTGGGGATATTCCCAGCAAAGGTGGCTAAAGTTCCATTCCACCCTGAAGCCTCTATGAAAAAATTAAGTAATCATCCCGTTATGTCTCAAGAGTGGATGAAAGATCAAATGCAACAAATACCTGAATCTGAAAGAATATTTAAATCACGTAAGATACCGATTCCTCAAGAGGCATTTACTTCTAGCCTTCCAGATAAAAAATAATAGTTTTTGATTCAATCATAATGCCCAATACAATTGGGCATTTACCACAAATAGCATATCTACCTTTGATTTTACTTGTTTTTTTAATATTGCTTGATTGACTAACTTCAACCTTAATTTTATCATTCAACTGCTGACCTACATCGTCAGTCGGTTTTAGCAGACCGTTTAGCCATACACTAAAAAGTTTAACTTTTTGGTGGGAATCCCTGCGTGCCCCCTCTGCGGCGGAACGGGAGGGGGACACCTTCGGGTGTGCTGATCCATTGGCTATCAGTCTGCTAACCCTCTTTCGTTTCGCCACCATTATTTAGCAGTAATGCGGTGAAACTTCTTTCATAGCCAAAGGAGTCATACCCATGACTAAGCATTTTCTATCTTTATTGTTTTCCTTAAAACGATTTTCCATCCCCTTTTTGCCTTAGCAACACACATCAACTTTTGCTCATTCGACTGATCTAAATGCGATTTAGCTTTGGAAAGCTTTGTCTCGCCTGAGTTTCAGTACATCAGCAAAATTTATTACACACCAAATAACACAATAAAAATTAAGGGGAATGATGAAAATTCTTATTTCACTTGCATTCATCACACTTGCACTTATGGCATCAGGCTGTGCTAGTAAAACTGAACGTCAATTTATCAGTGGTTGTAAAACAGGCGGGATTGATGGCAGTACCTGCTCATGTATTTATGACAAACTCGAAAGTAAATATGGAGAGGATGGACTCAAAAACAATCTATACACCTTACAGCAATCTGAATCTTTCCAAATGGATATGGTCAATTCTTCCTATCAGTGCATGAAGGAATAGCCATGAGAACACTTGCAGGCATTATCTGCATTATTGCAGTGATTTGCTTTTTAGGATTGCCATTTATTGGCTTCATGATCCTAATGGGAATTTTTATAGCATTGGCAAAATTTGCCGCTGGGGGAAAGTAAATGAGTTCAAATATTAAATCATGGGTGATCAGTGGCTACTTAGTGATTGGTTTTTTCTTTGCCGTCTATCAACACTTTTGGGGACAGTATAACTATAAGCCATTTACCTACAATTTAGGACAAGGCTTAGTTTGGCCTGCGGTAATGTTTCCAACAGTAGGGAAAATCATCGGTGGTATTTTGATTCTATTATTCATTTGGTTCGTTGTTATTAGACCTAAGTTATAAAGGAGTGCATTCATGAAAAAAATACTTTCCATTGTAGCACTTTCAACTTTACTGATCGCATGTAGTCAAAACAATCAGCAAGCTCAACAAAGTGCTACAGATCAAGCTGAACGCAGCTCATCTAATACTGCTACACAGCAGGAGCAATCTAAATATGCACCATATAGCAAGGAAGAGGTTGAAGCCAAAGTACAAGCTTTAACTCAGATTGTAGAAAATGATACCGAATATCTCCCTGCTGCGGTCAAACAAGCTCAATCATTTCTTGAGAGTTGGGATAAATATCCTGAAGCACTCAAATCCATGATGGAGTCTGATCTTGATCCCAACAATCCTGAATATAGCAATAATATTCCGATGGAGATGGAGCAACCAGAGATATCTGTTCGTGCCCAAATTTCCAGTCGGGAATCTCAATCAGCGTTTAATGTGCCTGGTGCAATTGAATATATTTTGGAAATTCAGTCCACTTCTGAACAACCCTTCACTTTAGAGGGATTAAATATTAACCGTGGTCGCTGTGGTTTTTATACAGGAGATTTCTATAGCAAAATTCCTGTGCAAATGAACTATAGTTCTACGGTATCCTATTTACTGAAATGCCGTGGTGATCAGGTCATTGAAGCTGAAATGATTACAGATCAGGGCAATGTAAATTTATCATTTTAATCTCAAACCCGACCCTATAGAGAACACTGCTGATAGTTGTGTTCTCTATTGAAAATTCAATATTTATAAACCTCTTCGATTTTTTGAATCAACCACTCCTCTGCCAAAGCTACGCATATAGGCTGAATCTTTCACTCGGAGATGCTGCTGTTCTTTTTCGCCATTCACCAAATAAGGGACAATATAATTAAGAAAGTTATAGACTTCACTGGCATTGTTACGATGAATCATACCAATCCCTAAAGTCCCCATCGCTTCATAGATCGCCATATAGTCGGAATGGTTACAGTTAAAAATATAACCATATCCGTGTGTAATCTGCTTCCAGCACTCACCTATCCACTGCCCCATTTCAAAACCACATTGATGCATATTTCCATCGTACATAAGCAAAAGATGGCAATGGTAGCCCTTACTAACCCCATGCTCTAATGCCCATGCATAACCATATAACCCACTAAAACAAGTATCTTGATCGGCTATACGCCGTAGCAATGTTTCTAGCGCTTTATTGAACACTTGGATGTTGTATAAGGCTTGATATTCTTTCTTGATAGATAAATCCACTCGAACCACCAGTGTTCTCGCATAATGATGAATGAGTGTGGATGTATAATCAAAAAGGCTATGCTGATTCTCTAATTCACGTTGTTGAAAATCAATCAGTTGCTGTTTTACACAGCCTGATAATGATTGGATATAAGTCAGAATATGCCAGACTGTCATATCATCAAAACAGACTATACAATCATGGTCTGCCTGCGGCATTAGACGGAGTGTGTGATCAACGATGTTCACCACCTCAATGAATATCTGCACTGTATTGCAATAGAAAAAATTAGCGTTATAGATTGGCTTAAATGACTGAACTAATTTTTGTAGGTCTATCATCAGGTTTTGATGATATAAATCATAACTACCTAAGCAAACTTCTTGAATGAAATGGTCTACTGCTGCCAATACTTCTGCTTCATGGTAAAGCTGATCATATTGAATATTCTGGTACATTTAGGTTCTCACTGAAACATAAGGTTCATATGTAAGTGAGGAATATATTTTTTTACTGATCTTGATTCTAAAGCAGGATGTTGTGATCATCCTGCTTAGCTGAATATGCTCATAGACTTTGGAACATACTATAGGGTTAGTTCTGAATATTTTAATACTGTGTTATTGATACATAGTCTATAGCCCATTTGAGTATGGGCTATACTGTGCTAAGTGTCTCAATCAACTAGATAAGATATTGTTTATGTTTAATATATTATTTATATATTACTTATAGTTAATAATATATATTACCTGTTAAGCACTCTACACTGTAGTTTCGATAAGTTCGTTCATCTACATAACGCTAATCGCCAATCTATCGGATTTTGCTTAGGCTAAAGTTACACTAATTTTTATTTTTTGGCAGGCTTCCTCTGAACACCCTGTACATTCTTTTCCCCTCAAGACGTAACACTTGATCCACTTCAGACTGTTCCTCAGAAATCATCTTAATGGATTTCAGGTATAGCTGAAGCTCGAATGGGCAGTAAAAAAATTCAGATAGTACGATGTAAGCAACAGCATGTTCACAAATCAACCTTTTCATATTCTGATTATTCTTGCCGACTGCTAAAAAATGGGAGATAAGTTTTTTATGTGACCATGCAACAGGCAGCTCAACCGCTTCAAATCTTATCGCATCTGTGCCTGTAAATTGATATATTTCCTCCTCTCTAATTTTATTAAAATAGATGTTTTCCCAATAGTAACTGATATCTTCAATCCATTCTTCTGCTTCAATGCCAATATCAGGCACAATGAACATCATCCTGAAGCACAATTTATTGTTTTCTGCCAGATCCCAGAACCCCATATACCCTGAAATCTGAGCAAGTTGCCTGTAGCCCCTGATTGCGTTCATAAAGTCTTTTTTTAGATTGATGAGGGTATGATCGTATAATTTCTGTAGACCATGTATAAGAAATTCAAGGGTAAAAATAAAACTTTTGGCATTTAGACTCATTACATCATTAAAATAATGACAATATTCGTGAAATTTTTTGATAGCTTTATTTTCGTCATTTTTTCGCTTTATAAATTCCTCATGGTTTCTGAACTTTTCAAGAAATTCATCCATATAAGCAATATTTTCGACACTCATATCACTAAACACATCAGGGAAGAAATTCGCAGGCAAAACGTTAAATTGTGTAGGCTTGCTTCTTTCATTCAGAGTGGGACGTAATTGTTCATTCAACCTCACTAACTTCTCATTTTTAATATGTAAATCGAGAACCTCGTAATACAGCTCCACCCGTGATGTCGACTCAAATAAATTGACTTTATATTCCACATTATCAATATGCATCCTACGGGTATTCTTCAGACCAAGATCATTACTAAGAAATTTAAAAGGATAAAACTTATAAGCAGAAACCGGAAAATAGAACTTATTCCATGTGATTAAAAAATAATGTCCTTTCATCTTATCTAGTGATCTTATAAACAGTATCAATTCCAATAAAACTCCTAGATTCAACTCATCCCTGTGTTTCAGAAAACCGCTGCGATTCAGGTCGATGCCAAGGTTGTGAAAAATATTTTTAATTATTTTGTCACTGAAATAAACTAAAGACATTACCACACCTGCATTTCAACTATTTTTAGAGATCAAATTTGTAGATCATATTACCAAAATTATTAGCTTATTATCCAATCTTTGTAAGGTTTGTGATTCATATAATTCAGCCAAATTTTCATTATAGTTAAATTTCGGCTGAGGGCCACGGTTTCACCAAGGTGAACTTTAGCCCAGTGAAATTTGCCCTGTTCCAGCCGCCGGGCTGAGTAGATATCCAGATTTCATTAATACGGATCATGTTGCAAGCGCCTTGAGTAATTCTGCTAAAGCAGATATTTCTGATACTTGCTATTTCAAGCCAATTTCTGCTTTTGAGTGGGGTAAAGTAATTTGAACCGTTAATATGTCAGTAGGAGTAGGATCTAATGGTCCAGAACAGGATAAGGCAATAAATGCAGGTTTATTCGGTAGTGGGGGAACGATCATCCCCTGGCTTAGCATCAATTAAGCGAATCCATTTGGATACAAGATTTGTATTCAATCCATGTTGCAAAGCGACTGAAGCAATTGAAACGTCCGGCGCTTTACAAGCCTGAACGATCTGCTGTTTAAATTGAGCACTGTATGTTCTTCGTTTTTTCGTAAGAGATGCGATGGATGTCTGGTTATTTGTAGTCATAAATTTAAGTCCCCACTTGTTTCTAAGTGGGGACTAAATTAAGGCTTATAGGATGAATTCAGAAGGTGTGTTCAGCGGACGCTTACAAATAAACCAGGTTCACCTCATTTGAATGGCAAGGTAGAGCGTTCTCAAAAGACTGATAAATCTGAGTTCTACGCTACTGTCGATATTAATTCTGAAGATATCCAAGACAAGCTAGCCGAATGGCAGCATGACTATAACTGGATGAGACCACATTCAGCTTTGAAAGGTAAAACACCGATGGAAAGGTACTTTGAATTATGTGAAGAAACCCCTTTCTCTGATGAGGTCCAGAAGCAATACAACCCATCCAATGAACGGATTCAACACGCCAATTACAAGATGGATTTAGAGATCGCTAAATTGAAACGATCTCTATGAATCACACAAGCGTTGGGGAGACGTCCGCATCGTACATTTCCTTGAATGTGGCAACAATATCTCGTGTCGTCATGCCTTTGGTGTATAGGGATAGGATTTGGCTATCCATTTGTGTGATACGGGTTTTCATTTTTAATCAGCTGGGTCTTACCTTTTGCCTCTGTCGCAATACGATTTAGGGCAACACCTTGCTGAGTTAGATATTGAGATACTGCCTGCGCACGACGCAAGGACAATTTTAAATTATATTGTTCATTTGCCTGCTGATTGGTAAATCCATACAGTGTCAAGGTGTAAGCTGGATGTGCTGTTAGGAAGTTCACGATCTGATTGAGCACATTGATGGAATCTTGCGATAAAACTGCCTGATCCAAAGCAAAATGTACAACATCCGGCACAGGTTGATCAGCAACCTGGCTATTTTCAGAGATGACTGTTTTTTGTTGTGGCGACCAAATCGGCCATGTTCCGACCACACCATGACATCCCTGCTCACTGCCATTCAGTTCCTGTAAAGATGGATAACTAATTTTCGGAAGCTGTTGAGGAACATCTGCACTGCAACTAAACGCCCGACTATTTGCCTGATCAATTAAGCGCTGTGCTGATAAAAACAGCTCCCGTGAATGTCGCCAGCCCAACTCACAATGTTCAGCGGCTGCCCAGACCAGCATCACCTCTGCCTGTGCAATCTGAGACTGGGCACAGGAAAAACCTGCATGCTGTTTCAATAATTCAGTATTTGCCCATAAATCCCGACGCATTACACTTGAGGTAGACAGAATCGGTGTGGTTAAACTTAACTGCTTAGCCTGACCTTGCTCTAATGCCACTATAATCATTTCCGCCTGGGCAAGGGCCTCCTTTCGCGCAACCGTTGCACTTTTTTCACTTCCCTCATGGGCTGCATAAGTCAACCATGCGGCTGCTTTGACAGCATGATAACGTTCAATTCCCTGTTCATTCAAAAAAGGAACGAGACGTGTTTGCAAGGCAGCAACCTGTTGATCTTTTGAATTATAAATACCTGACTGGGCTGTAGTATCTGGAGAATCTTGCGCCATAACAGGTGCAGCCAAATGATCAGGATTTTTTGCCCAAACCATCACGCTCCAGCAAACCACAACAGTTGCAGCACCACGATAAAATTGACGCAAGGCAGGTGTGACATATTTCATCTTTATGGTTCTCTTGAAGCGTTCACGGTAGAATTGTTGCGAGAAAACAGGTTCTCATCAAACTTGAATCTAAAGCGTACATATGCGCCCTGAAGAGTTGTGTCACTATCCACCAGATCATCATCTTTATAGCCAGAGAAGTTATAACCACCTGATAACCAGAGGTTTGCAGCCAGCAAATAGCCCACTTCCCCCCCAACCAAAACACGGCGGCCCGAACTCATGTTCGACCATAACACGCCTGTATGAATACCCGCATCCCAACGTTCATTGATGTCATACATTGCCCGACCACTGAGCATATGTGTCATACCACTTGACTCCAAACCAGAGAACGTTGTGTCCACATTTTTAACTGCATATTGGCCTGAAAGGGTAATATCGCGACTTGGATGATAATTCAAGTGATTTGAAAAAATATAGACATGCTTTAAGTATGGATTATTTAAATCTGACTTGTTACTGTCATAGCGGTATTCCACCTTGGTCAGCGCATCAAAACGATTGTGCTCAGTGTCACGGTAGGCAGCCCCCACCTGGAAACGATCAACCAGGCGATCACCACTGTTTTCATTCTTACTATCAGTCAGGCTAACTACATTTTTCGCCAATAAAGTCACGTCATTGGAATATTTGTAGGCAATCCCCAGATTATTCAGGATGGTGTCAGACTGGTCAGCCCAACGTGCTTCAATTCTCGCAACAGCTTTCCAGTTTGGATTGGCCAGATATTCCACACCTAAAGATGCAGCAGTGTTATCGGAATTTTGGTTATCGGTATCTGCTTTTGACAATGACTTCACCTGTTCAAAACTGGTGGTTGCATAGAAGCCTTTTTCCAGTTCCCAACGGTTACGTAAACCGATTGCAGCTTCAGCTTCGCGCGCACTGATGCCATCGCGAACACGATATTCACTAAATGCCGTACCGTTATTGTTATATTTACTGTCCAGACCAAACACTGTGACATTACGACGCTGATTGTTATTTAGGTCATACAGTCCCTGAATACTGGACACCAACTCATGGCGACCATAGGCACGTAGTTTTGAATTAATCTGGTAATTCGCACCCAAGGCAAAATTACGACGCTCAGCTTCGGAAACATCCTGCTCATATTCAGCAAAAACATTTGAACCCTGCCAAGGAAGCTGTGTGGTGATTTTTGTACGTGCGGTTAAACCATGATACGGCGCTGTTTGTGAAGCCCCCAACAGTGCTGGATTCTCAGACTCATCATAATATTTCAGGCCCAGCTCAACTGCCACAATACGGCTGATCGCACGTTCAATACTGGCAGAAACACCCTGATTGACACCACTTTGCAAATCTTCAGTACGGATGGCCTCCAGTTTTGCCAAACCGATCTTACCCAGTTGCGCACGCCCTTTTATACCACTTTCCTTACGTCCAGCGGTGATTGGTGCCGCTGTATTATAAAATTCTCTATCAGCTTGGTTATGATAAACTTTCATTTCCAAGTCTTTATAAGAATAGTTTAATTCAACTCGTGCAGCATTACCCGATAATTTACCAGTTGCATCTGGTGTGGTGTTAATCTGTGTTAAAGAGTTTAAACCGTCATTGATATTTTCAGAACGGGCAAACTCAGCAATCAATTTACCCTTGTCGGCAAATTTCACCACGGTATTGACACTGGCCAACTGGTCCTGCGTTAGTGGATTATTACTCTTCACATAAGAACCACCTACTTTGGCTTTATCTGTGACTTTTACAGAACCAGACACACCACCAACCGTGTATTCATCCCCACCCTGCTCAGATTCCACTGTAATACGTAGATAGACTGGATTCAGGTCAGCATCGACACTTGGTACAGGATCTTTTAAGTAAATGCTGTTGCTAAAGGTATCCACTTCATAATCAGTAAAACGTGCCAAAGTACTACGCGAAATGATCAGGCCTGGATTATCGCGGTCACGGGTCACCACCTCAACTTTTTCACTGTTGGCAAGCACATCATCGGTATTGACATTACCCATGCTATACGGACCTGAAATCCCCATAGCACGCTGTTCATTGGTCACCTGTTGCGTATTGGTCTGCGCAGCAAAGGCCGTGACTTTATAGCGATCTGTTTCGACAGCCCCACGAACACCTGTTAATGAACGGCTATATTGACCTAAAGCCAGGCCCTCATCATTTTCAGTACGTGTGACATAATCACCATACATGGCATAAGAACGGCCTTTATCCACACGCACGTAGAGCTTACTGGTTGTTTGTGCATCAAAACCTTTCGCCGCCGAGTCACCATAAACTGGATAATATTCATCTGGACGAATATCACGGAACAAGCGCTGGTTTTTATCCTTGTCAGAATCATAGGCAAGGGTCAGTAAATATTCACCCTTGACTTTCCCTTTCAGGAACATGGCTGCACGCCCTGTGACATTGCTTTTGCCATTGTCCGATGATGAAATCTCTTGCAGTTCTTCCTCAAACCCATCCTGCGAACCGACATTGCTTAACTGTTTCGGGTCAAATTTCTTAAAGTTAATTGATCCTTCTACCAAACCAACTGCAATGATCGGACGTAAATCAGGTAAGAAACGTATTGGTGTACTGCTATGAAAAATACCACTTTCAACCGACAGCGTTCCTTCACCCGCCTCAATTGGCGCCTTTATTGGCACAACAAGTGTACCGCCCTCAACAAACACCTGAATACCAGGTTGTTTCGGGTCCAGGTCAGTCAACTCAATTTTACCAATCGAGCTGTCGAGCGTAACTGGAGTTCTGGTAGAAACCAATGTGCCATTACGGTCAACAATTTTCATGGTTACATTGAAATAATCACGACCGTTGGCTTGCGGTTGTACTTTGGCTGACTCAAGTAACAGCTTATCCATTTGGTCAGGCACAACCACATTAACCTGTTTGGTATCGCGAATATTGCCCATCATGTCGACTTGACGAACTTCTATACTGTTCTTACCCACAGCAAGATCGACACCGATAAAATCCAGACCTGCAACCTGCAAGTCAGGCAATATTGCACGTTTACCAATGCGTTTCTCAGAAACCTGTGTGCCATTTACCCACAGTTGTAGTTCTGTGCCAGCAGCACCCTTAACCTGAACCGCTGTTTGGGCATAACCAAGAAGTTGCCCATCTTTTAAGTTGATAATTTCGAGCTGATTATTGGCAGCATTTTCCAGCACTGTTTCCAGACTAAGCATTTTCGCCGCTTGCGTGGATTCGGCTGGCACACTCTCAGTTGCTGCCAATGTTTCAGTCAGTGGCAAGGCAACTGAAGAAGCAACGCCAGATTTTTCTGGTTCAAAAGTAACCTCTTTCAGTTCCTTAGCCTGTTCCTTGGAAAAATCAAGGTTACAATTGGCCCTGATTCCCTGTGCCGAGATACAACCACTTGCTGGCTGACCTTTAACATCGGTAATCTTGGAAAAAACTGGATCAATGGTAAGGTCTGAACGTAACACCTGTTCTAAATTGGTGTTGTCCTGTTCAATGCGTTTTTTACGTTCTGCGATTTGTTGCAATAAGGCTTGCGAACATTGTCCTGTACCATTGGCAATTGCAAAATCGGCACGATGTAGTTCACCACGTTTTAAATCCACAAAACGGCTATTTGGATCACCTGCCTGACGATTGCCAATTAACACCAACTCAGAATCAACTGGCAAACTGGTACGGTCAACCTTTAGAACGTGGGTTTTGGCACTGATCCCATAAAAATCATATTTACCTTCACTGTCAGTCACCACATAGCTACCATCTTCAAGGTAAATACGCACACCTGGCACACCGACTTCACCTGCATCCTGTACCCCATTACGGTTACAGTCAGTAAAAATCTTACCAACAATAAAGCCATCAGAGATCATTGCGCCAGGAGTTACTTCTACTTTTGCAGATGCTTCGTTTGATTCGATTCCCTGACCATCTTTTGCCCGAACACGGTTAATGCCATCACCATTCAAGGCATTTGGACCAATATAGACGCGATACTGAACCTTAACTTCCTTACTTGGAGTCAGTGTACCTAAACCAAGTTTCAAATAAGGACCTTTTCCACCTAATGGGTCAGCAACCTTGGTGCCATCGATACGCATAGAACCCTGAACATAGATAAAGCCTCTAGGCAAGGTATCAGTAATCGAAACATCTTTGGAATCCACCGTGCCACGATTGGCAACCGTCACGGTATATTCTTCAAACTCACCGATTTCCGAGTTTTTATTGGTCGCAACCTTTTGTACAAATAACGGCGAGGTTGGTACAGTCAAATCAGGATCAATTGGAATATCAATATTGAGTGCTGGATCACCATTATTTAAGGTGAATTTGCCAGCATAAGACCATTCCAGATCAACAGCCTTATCCGCAGGGAAACTTGGATAAACAGATTTATCACTGACAAAGCTATAACGTGTATTTCCAGGAATTGTGGTTGTATCCACAACAAAACTGTAGGTTCCTGCTTTAACAAGGGGATAAATAAATTTACCCTCGCTATTGGTGATCTGCTTGGCTGGAATTGTAACCAGCTCTCCAGTCTGCTCATCAAGTTTGTATGCAATATTGTCCGCAATTGGCTGACCATTCTGGTCTAATAAAGTGACCGTTGCTCCCGCCACAGGTAAACCTGTCTTGGCATCAAACACTGTGCCATATGGGTCAATAAGCACCTGAGTACTAATATTGGTAAATGTCTGGGTTGAATTACCCTGTGCATCCAGACAGTCCGTCAGGCTAACTTGTACTTGATCGCGTTTGACAGTTTGTAATAATGAATCATAAGCAATACCTTCATCTGCAAATGCGGTTGGTAGCGTGTAATGGAATACGCCTGTATTCGGCCCAGTTTCTACCCCAATGACTTCTTCAAGATCACCTGTCTTGGCTGATTTAATCTTAATTTTCACCTTGTCGGCAGTATAACGGTCTGCATTACAGCTGGCATTTTGCGCTTCAAGATAAAGTGGTTTATTCACACTGCCTGTAGTCAAGACATTTTGGAAATCACCAGATTTATTATTAATCACTGCAAGACCACCTACCACGGTGAAAGCAGGATTAGACAATACCTCTTTTTGGCTATTTGTGGTTGCATACGAAACTTTATAGGTATTTTTAACCGTTGTTTTGGCAATATTACGATTCATTGTAACCGTAAGATCGACTTGTTCAGTTGTATTAGCCTCAATTTGTGGAAAGCCAACCACCAATTGATCAACCTTGCTTAAATCACTTGGCAAGATCGTTGTATAGTTATTGCCTGTTTGCTTATACAAAACCTTGGCCTGCGTATTTTTTAACTGTGCAGACTTGAATATTGTGTTGGCAGGCAGATCATCAACTAAAAGCACCATTTTCTGTGCCTGACCATCGATCATCACATCCACTGGTCTTGCCGCTTTTTCCCCTTGATTGGTGATGGCCAAGGTATAGTTAAGATCATAGTTGGCATTCGCTGATGGCTCAAAAGTTTTCTGGACAACCTCTTTGGTTGCAACCAGTTGTGGTCCATAGCTGATGGCACTATCTATAGCCGTTGCTATTACACTATTATCCTCAACAAGTGTTGCTTTTAACGGTAAATTTAACTGCTGACTTTCAGTCAATGTGGCACTTGCTGTTGCAACTACCCACAAATGAACGCTCTGGCCTACCGCCAAGGCAACATTGGTTGTCAGTTGTTGATCATCGGTGTCGAATTGACCGTTTTTATTGGTATCTACATAAATTTTAACGTTGCTTAGTTCATTTATTGTTAACGCTTCTAGTTGTACATTGACAGGCGCATTACTATTGTTGACTAAGGTATTTGCCCAAATAACACGGGTACTTGGTTCAATTTCCTGAACTGGTGGAGTAGTTAAAGCAATTGCGTAAAGAGCAGAAACATTGATTTCTACGGTATTTGAAACTGATTGTTGGGATTTACCATCGGGTGCAACATAAGTTGCATAGGCGATATTTTGGATAGAGCTACCCACTTCAGGCATATTCGCTGCATAACCGTACTGCGCTGACAATATTGATACTGTCAACGTTGATAACATGAATGTCATGTTATGGAATGCGTTAGATTGCTTCTGTTGTAGCACAGCGCTTACCCTTCAACTAAATAGTCTAAAAAATTCAAAAATTTATTTGAGATGAACACCTGCCTAGGCAAATGTTCACATCTCTAATTATTTGTTTTCATTTCAAGTGAATGAATAAAGCTTATGGTGTAAGTGGATTCACTTTAATCACAAACTCTAATGTCGCACTTGCATTTGGTGCTAAAGGCGACTGTTCTGCTGAAACAGTACCTGTATAGCCATCAACATAGTTTCCTGTGTTCTGCAATGTTGCACTTGTTGCAAGTGGAGACACACCAGAGATTGCTTTCAAGGTAGTGTATGACGGCGTATTATCGCTAATCACGACATTGGTTACGGTTGCATTACCTTCGTTAGTCGCGACAATACGGTATTTCACACATTCGCCTGGTTTTGCACTAACAGTATTCTGTGTATAAGTTGCACCTGTACCCGTTGTACAATCAACCAGAGCCTGATCCTTAACCAGACGCACCTGACCTTCAGTCACTGTGGTTAAGTCAGTATTAGAAATACTTGCGTGTGTAATAGTACCTACAGTTGCTGGGTTAATGGTGAAGATAACTGAACTTGGTGTTCCAGGGGTTGCATTGCTTGGCGCTTGAACCTTGATGAGGAAATTCACAGAAGCATTACGTGCAATCGACCCTGTTAGCGCTGCTAAATCATTACCTGTAACCAAGGTATCGGCTGCATCAATGTTACCGTCGTTATTCACATCGATAAACAAGCTTGTTACCCATCCATTACCAGACTGATCGTTGGTCAAGGTAAATGGCAAGCTACCTGTTGTTGCACCTTCATCAATGTTACCTGTATTGGTTAAGGTATGTTTATAAACAACGGTACCACCTGGTGCAACCTGACCAATACGGTCATTTTGCAGGCTTAACTTACGATCTGCCTGAACTGTAACCTTGTCCACCATCACATCGCTTAAGCCTGTCGCTGGCGAAGAAACCTTGAAGTAAACTTGTTGGTCACCAGCTGGCGCATTGGCAGGAGGCGTTACCACAGCAACAAGTTTAATATTGCTGCCACCATTAATATTACCTGTATTGGTTAATGGTGCGCCTGTTGGGTTGCCACTACCATCAGCCACATAGAATTTGACATCCCAGCCTGCTGGTAATGCGTGTGCAGGATCAATACCTAGATTGAAGTTATCACCTGTTACACCAGAATTATCAATTTGAAGTGGGAAATTCACAGCCTGATTCGGTTTAGTGCTACGAACGTCAATATCTAAACCAGTATCTTTACCAGATGCGCCAGCCACTGAACCAGTAGTATTTGAAGCATCACCATTATGTAAGTCAACTGTTGCAGGCGTTACCTGACTAATTACCAAGTCCAATTTATCTGTCTTGGTTGCATCAGACTTAGGACTTGTGGTTAAAATGGCTTTAATAGCAGATGATGTTGAATAACTTGCAGGTAATGTTACTTTTGCAACAAGGTTATACGTACCACCACTTGGGATAGAGCCTGTTGAAATAAATGGTGTTACACCATCAGCTTGATATAAGGTAACAATACTGCCTGCTGGTAAACCACCTGCCCCATCCGTACCTTTATCAACACTTACTGTAAATTCTTCACTCACATTACCCGTGTTATGAATAACGATTGGTTCACCACCTTGACCAGTGGCGCTAAATTCAGCAACTTCACCTTGCTTGATTGAAGCAATGACAATTTGGTTATCTTTTGCGGTTGCAGAAGTTTTTTCCGCATCTGCGTAAGCATCATTTTGGTTATCATTGATTGTACCTTTTTTGATGCTTAAGATATTTACGTCATTCGGGTTAGACGGCGTATCCCCTTCTGGACCTGATGGACCATCTGGGTCAACATATGCAGTGTTCCTGATCACGCCTGCTGGTGTATTTTGATCTACGCGAACCTTAAAGGTTAATGTACCTGTAGTGTTCGGTGCTAGAGTTGGAATCGTTAAGGTTACAGTACCTTTACCTGATCCTGAAGTGGTTTCAACAAACTTATAACCATCAGCATCAACACCATCAGTTTGTGCCACGCCAGCAAGTTTTGCAGAATTAGCAACATAAGTTAAACCAGCAGGTAACAAGTCCGTAACTGTAACATCAGTTGCTGTTGTGTTACCTGTGTTTTGGTAAACCAACTTATATTCAACTTCACGAGCGGTTGGACTAGCTTGGGTCGCATCAATCGCCGTTACGCTGGCAGATTTAATCACACTAATCACTGCACCGTTGGTAATTTTAACGGTGTCTGTATTTGTTGCTGTGAGTGTATTGTCTAAAGTACTTTGTGCAGTGATGGTTAATTTACCCAAATCACCAGCAGAAAGTGCAGCACCACCTGCACCAGTTGTTGGAGTGGTTGCCTGAACAATTAAGTTCACCGACTCACCTGCTGCCAAGGTAACACTTGTTACAGGAGTCTGGCTATCAGGAACACCATCCTTATTGGCATCAAGATAAACTTTTAAATTACTGAAGTCATATTGGTCACCAGAGGTAACATCCGCCACATTTACCGTGAACGTATCACTACCGTTACCCGTGTTGGTTAAGGTGTGTGATAAAGAAACCTGGTTGTTGGCATTGGCATTTGCTGTTCGGTCAGCAATCAACGTGAAACTTGCAACTGGCAATACTGTGGTGGTCACAATATTTGAAGATACAGTTTTAGTGTTTCCTGTGCTATCAGTATAGCTTGCAGATGCAATGTTACTGATATTTGTACCAGCGGCTGGTGCAGCGGCATGTGCAGATGAAATGAAAGCTGCGCTACCTGCAACCAAAGCAATAGAAGCCGCTAGCTGTGTGAGTTGTAGACGGTTTGACATTATTTTACCCCTTATATGTAAAATGCCAATTAGTTAGTTTTTTCACTATTTACACGTGTTTGAGCAGAAACCGTCACAGACTTTCCAGCAGGAAGTTCCTCAATGGTCCAACGCAATGCACGATAATCTTTCAGTGGTACATTCACCATTTGATTACTCTCTTTGCGTTTTAAAGGCATTGGGGCAAAATGTGTACCATCAGTACTTGCTTCAGCATTTTCTGGCTGAGACTTTGCCAAAAATTGTGTTTCTACAGGTATCGGTAAAGTCGCAGCCAGATTCTTGATTTTCGCAGTGGTGTTATTGGTATAGGTTGCCCGATACTCAATCACATCATTGGGTTTTACCTTGGTCACCAGCTTTGAGGTTGGTTTCCCATCAGTGCCTGCACTGATCAGGAAAGTTTTGAGTTCTACTGAAACGGGCTCTTTTGTCGTTTTAGGCTCAGCGAATACACTTCCAGCCAAAACAAGAACCGCAGTACCAAGCAAACATTTCTTGTACATATTGTTCAAATACGACATTCAATTATTCCTCGTCTTTTTTTATTTTTGAACATTACATTTACCATCCAAAAAAAGTTAACCATTTTTTATGAAAATATATCAATAATCAACAAATTTATTTAATTTACTTCACACTTTTACAAAAAAAATTACATTACATCAAGCCAAAGCAACTTCCATACCATCTTTCCTCACCGAAGCCCTTTGCACGTTTTTCAACCTACCGATCTGTGATAGGTTCTGTTTACTGACTAACACAAAATCTTAAAGTTCCTGTGGCTGATGGTTTTAGCAAACCTGTTAAAGTCCATTCAAGAACTTCTCCAGAACGTGTTGCATTACAAGTATTTCCACTTGGTGTTAGGCCGCAACTTAGACTGCCAAAATTAGTACCAGTTGGTAAACTATCTTTTACTTTGACATTCTGTAGGTTCTTCACACTATTATTTTTATAGGTGATCTCATACTCCAGATTTTGCTGTTTTGTGGCTTCGTTATTCACTAAAAAGCCTAAAGAATCAGATGGAGTTGAAGAACAGCTGGTTACTGCACGTACTTTTTTTGTCAGTGTTAATCCTGCACTGCCAATAAGTGTCACATCCTGACGTTGTTGGGTTTTCTGGTCTGTGAGGTTTAATGCACTCACAGCATAGCTTGCCTGTAGCGTTCCAATATGCTGTGCACCAGCAAAAATATTGGTCGGTGCAAATACACGTTGTACAAGACAGATATCAGTGTTTGGTTGCAACAACACAGTACCTGAGGCTGTTGGATCAAACACTGTTTCACCTGTATCAACGGTACCGTTACAGTTGGTGTCTTGGTAAACCAATGCCTGCCAAGGTTGATCATTGTTTGAGTTTGATTGGGTTTGTTCCAACTTTGTTACCCAAACAGGGGCCTGGGTACTTAAACGGTGTGGATAATCAGTCACTTCACCTGCGGTAATGGTATGTTGTCCATCTTCTGTTAGAAGTACATTGAGTTTAACATCGGCAAAGTTATTGTTTGGATAGCTGGTCGCACTTGTGTTTGCTACCGTTATACTATCGGCACTGACAGAAATATATTCAGGTAAATTCTGCTGAACAATACAAAATGATGATGGTAATAAGCTTTGTTCAATTGAGAAAGCATAATCACCATTTGCACTTGTCACTGTTGAAGCTAATTGTGTAGTACTACAGTTATTCAAACGAATTGTACTATTTGCAATCCCAACTTCACCTGCATCTTGTATGCCATTATATGCTTTACTCACATCCAGCGTTGTTCCACTATTATCAACAAATACTCGTCCAGTAATATCAACGTAAATAAGCTTCGTATTTGTAAACGTACAAGTAATATCGGCGCCCTCTTTTATGCGAACAGCGGGAATCGTCACAATATTATTCACACGCGTCCAAAAAGTACCTGTATTTCCTGTTACACCGCTATTTGCATCTACACAGCTAACACCTGATAAGACATATCCAGCTAAAGCACTTTCTGTAAAAGAAACATCTGTATTTAATGTTTGCGCCCAAAGCTGTTGTGCAGAGGTTGCTGTGGTTCCTGCTGTCACCGTAGTTACAGAATCCGTGGTAACTGCTGTTGTACTATTTACAAGATTGCTAAGATTAATATAGTTAAATGTACCCGTCCCATTCACAGAGTTTTTAGCAATCTTAATTTTTGCACCATCTATAATATTGATACGTGCAGGAACACCTGTACTTGTTATTGAATCATAGTTAGCAGTAGAACAATTCCCACTGAGCGACAAACCAATTGAACCATAACCACCTGCTGACCATTCACTGTCTCCAGCATACACATTACGGTTAGCAATACGATAAACAATTCGGTGATAACCTGTAGAAAGAGTATTTGACGTTGTTACTGTTTGAAGACCACTACCACTATAAGTATTCATGGAACCAGCAACAACACCATCAACCATGATATAAGCTCCATCATCCACCCCCACACCTGCATTTCCTAAACAGACTGAAACGGTTGAAGGATTATCTACATAAATTCCTGTGGTAAATTCCCACGCTCGGCGGTTATCACCAAGATCACCATTATCTGTTGGCTTATTTAGTAAATTCAATGTAACAGAACGATCTGAATCTGTACTCATGTTCGCAATAATTCGCTGGATCATGGCTGAAGCTGAGGTACTTGATGCACCATACACAGAGTCCCGTACGCTATTTCCTCCTGAAATCAGATAAGCACCTGTAGGACTAGATTGTATTGTAGGCCAAGCACCTAATATCGAAGTACTATCATCTGAATAAGCTCCACTTTGCGTTGTACCACCTGTTCCCGTATAGCCTACCCAAAAGGCACCATTTGGACGATATTCATTTTGTGCATTTGTTCCCCAAACTTTATAGAGTGTTTCACTAACACCGCTACCTGGGTTAAATTCATCACTATAAGCTTTAACTGTTGCCTGTTGTGCAGTTCCTAGTACCGCATTACTCATCGTGGCGTAAGTAACCAATAATTGCTTCGTTGCACCATTTGCCATACTACTACCAAGGTCACAATTCCAGTTATTGCCACTTGGTACACAGGCTGAACCACCTATCACACTTACAGAACTGACGTTAACTCCTGTTTGTGGTGCTGCAACATAGGTTGCTTTTGGATTGGTAGCACTATCTGGCCCTTCATTTTTAATATTGATGGTTTGTGTACCAACTCGTCCTCGTACAATCGTGGGTAAATCAGGAGTAATTGTAAAACGAGCTTCTTTGATAACTGGGTCTGGTGTAATTGCTGTTGGGTTAACGATCACGGCATTAACAAAACTACTCACTGGCGTATATGATGAGGTTGACTCTATTGTTGCTGTATTGGTTAACGTACCTACTTCGGTTGCTGTACCCTGAATCGTGATTATACAGGTTGCTGTTGTTGCACCTGTAAACAGTCCCGAAACTTTCCAGCCTGCGGTATTATCGCCTGTTAATGTAGGAGTACAGGAAGTAGTAACAGGGCTTGAACCTCCTGTACCTTGTGTCGTAGCTGGTGTTCCGACAATAGAAACATTTTTTAAACTGACTGGGAGTGTGTCATTAAAAGGTAAATTTACAACTGTCCCACCCAATGTTGCACCTGATGGCGTATTATTGGTAATAGTTAATTGATATTGCATCAATGAATTAACAGGAACATTATCCAATTGTGTCCGTACGAATGTTCCTGTGTTGCCTACACGTTGAGCTTTAACTAGAGCGATGTCGCTATCAACGTCCATACTTGAGATACCAAAAAAGAATGAATCAGCGGCGCTATCTATCCAGGTACCTCTACCATCACCTCGTATATACATATCAAAAACTAAAGTTGTAATTCCTTTACCTTTAATATAAATACTACCGCTTGCTCCACCTTGATCACTTGTTGCACCCTTTCTAGATGCATTATTCGTAATATCATTACCAATCACTGATAATTCTTTACTACCAGCTAAGCGACTAAGCACTGGTAGTGAACTTAAATTACTACTAACCAATGTAAATTCTGCACTATAACCTAAACCGCCTACAACAGCCCCCCCCATCCCTGCTGCCTGCAATATAGGATTAGTTACAGGTCTATTAAAATTAACCTGAACCCTACCAACATAAACTCTGTTTGTAGTCGATACATTCAATGCTGCAAAACCTGTAGCCTTGATAAACATTGCTACGCCATAATTGGCAGTAGTATCAGATGAACTGCTGCCTGCTCTAATACCACCATTGGTACTATAACACCCAGAGCCATTTGTACATCCAGTTGGAGCGTTTTGTAATGAGGCAGCGAACATATTATCTTGCCCACTGCCAATCGATACTAAGGGTTGAATTACATTGGTTGCTTCTACTGTTGCAGCTGTGCCCGCACCACCTATCATTAAATTAGGTCTATTAGTAATAGATCCTTGATAAGACGCCGAATTAAAAGCGGAATTGGTTATCGTATATGTAGCAGTAGTAAGCGGCGCATAATCAACATAATTGTTATCACTTGGATTGTTGGCATTTAACTTAAATGTTGTTACAACTGGCCCTGCTGTTGGACCCTGCCCAGACCCTGAGCCTGAAAAAATCTCAATCGTTGGCGGTGCAGCCAATACATTTTGGCTACACATCAAACAACTTAAGATAAACAAAACCAAAGTATATATATAACTAACTTTATGATTCATCATGCTGTAATTAGAGGTATTCTTTTTCATTTTTTGCTTACTGACCCACATAGCGCACCCCGAAATTAAATTCATAACTTTGGTTTGCAGCCACACTATTTAATGTTCCTGAAACCGCGCCAGCATTACCAACTGTAGGAGCCGTCATACTACTACATGATGTGCAGATAGGCGATTGAGATAAAACTGTATAGGCAGGCGTCATGTCTCTAAAGGTAAATGCAGTACTCATAGCAGTAGCACTTGTATTGGTTAAAATCACCTTATACAAAACACATTGACCTTGGCCATTTGCTTGTTTACCGATATTGAGACTATTTGTTGTATAGGACTCATCAGCTGTGCCATTACAATCAAAATCACGTGCTTGCAACTTACTCAACTTCAATTGTCTCTGATTCACTGTAGTTACATCAGTAATTGATGCCAAAACTTGACCATTGGCATTATTCGTTAAATTAATCGTGGTGGTATTCGCTTGGGCAATATTATTTGCTACAAGATTTTTAACCTGAAGCAATAATTTGACTTGTGTATGTGCTGCTAATTTTCCACCTGGCAAGTCAGCTAAACTTCTCATCACCAAATCCCCAGCATCAAAAACACCATTTCCATTTACGTCATAGAAAAGAGTGCTGTTAAACTCAACCTGATCGTTATTCGAAAGAAAACTATAGTTACCTGTATAATCAACATCAGTATTATTGGTTAAAAGATGACTATAAATGACGGTGCCTAATGGCGAGACTTGTCCACGAAAATTTGGCGTGAATTCTACTTTAGCTACAGAATTGACACTTTGAATAGTAATCGCATCCATAATAATATCTTGGCTCGGATTACTACTATTATTACCACTTACAAAACTTGTAGAAAGAGCGCGGAAATAGATCGGTGTAGTTACACTACTGTTCAATTGATCCACTTCAACAACAGCACAGATTAACTGACTCTCACCATTATTCAGATAGATGGTTTTACCTGTTTCGCTACCCATGACATTACAGTTTGAACCATTTCCAGAAACATAAAAACGAACACGGTTCACGCCATTAGGCAAAGTTAAGCTTGTAAAATTACTCGTCGAGTTCGCACTAAGTAAATATTCAGTTCCAATACCAGTATGGCTCACTTTTAATGGAAATATTGCTTGCCCACTCGCAACAGGATTGGTACTTGTTGCGGCAATCACGGTTTTCCACGGATTACCAGCATTATTAACATTCCCATTACCCAAACCATTGTTTTCAGGACTATTCGTCAAATCAACTAAACGTGCTACCGTTGTGGCAAGTAAATTACCCTGATCTTTAATCAAACTCGTTTTGCTAATATCACCTAAAGACTGAGCTTGAGGTGAAACTTCGAATGTCGTATCAGTCGTTACAGCATAACTACTAGGTAAACGTACTTTAACAACGATTGGTAAATTTACGCCTGCGGATAATAAACCTGTATCAGGAATACCATCTCCATTGCTATCTAATAAAGGGGTTACGCCATCTGCACGATAAAATTCAATTTGGCTACCTGTCGGAAATGTACTGTTAGTTAAAGTGAGGTTAAAACGATCTGTGGTATTCCCTATATTCCAGACATAGTTGGTAAATTTAAGTTCACCACCCTGGGGAACCGCACTGGCCGTAATGGTATTGGTATTATCACTGACGTTGCTTGCACTACCATTCATTTTGACAGCATAGACTGGAGCAACATTTACAACTGCTGTATTACTTGTGTCTGTCGTTGGCCCTGTTACATTAATGACGTTCTCAATTTTCCCTGCAATGCTTTTATTAATTTTTACATTAAATTCGATATAGCCAATCGTATTCGCTGGAATATTGGTTAGGGTTGCGGTAACAACATTCGAGGTGACACTATAATTAATTCCTGTTGGATCGGCTGTTCCCCCCACTGCATCATATACAGTTACGCCATTCCATTTACCAGTATTTACTTCATAGGTTAAATTGCTTCCTAACGTGTCAGTCAAGGTTGCCGTTGGTACAATTGTGTTTGTTGGATTTTGATAATCCAGACGTATGGTGACCACATCACCATTTGCAGCAGTGATTTGAGAGAATTTTTTACGCACCACCAGAGTTGACTGGTCAGTTACAGTTGCCTTGTCAACATTGCTATTTGTTCCACTCGCGCCATTCGCAGATGTCACCATCAAAGTTAAATTTGCAACTTTTCCTGTGGTAATCGTATTCGGTATGCTTGCTGCAACAATTAGTCCAACTGACTGACCTGCACCCAATGTATAACCTGTAATCGCTGATCCATCGGGAATACCATCATTATTGGCATCCAGATAAACCATCAGGCTACTATTCACAAAATCAAAATCATCACCAGTGGGATTATTGCTTACAGTGAAAGTATATTGATCTGTCTCATTACTGGTGTTGGTTAAGATATGGTTAAAATAAACTGTCTGTCCCGCCACTACTGTTTTGTTATTGGCTGCCACCAAATTTAATGAGTACACAGGCAAAATCGTGGTTTGGACAAGATTTGAACGCGCCACCTGTACAACCGTTGAGCCCTCTTCGCTATATTCACCAACTGCCATGTTACTGATGATCGAGTTGGTTGCAGCCCAGGCCGATTGCTGGACCATCAACACGCACAGCAAGGTCAAGACCCAATTAAACAGTTTTGGGCGGTTATTATTTAGTGTATTGATCATCTTCATGCTCTAATATCCGCTCTGTTTTATGGGCTTACCCGAATGGAGAAATACATGGCAGCCTGCCCCTGCGGTGCAAGCGTACCCACATTTCCTGCAATTTGATCTGTATTTACAGTCACTGTCCCCTGCGTGATTGAAGGAGGTAAACCTGTACGTAAATTGCTATAAGCAGGCACAACGTCATTGATTACGACATTACTGGCAGAAGTTGCCCCTTCATTTTTAAGGGTTAAACGGTAAGTCACACACTGATTTGGTTTTACTTGAAGCGGCGTACTTCCATACACTGCATTTATTACAGTTACCGACGTTAAGGCACAATTTTCATCTTTAGTTTGTTCTTTTGTTAGGCGTAGTTGTGTTGGATCAACTGTAGTTAAATCAGTATTTTGTATATCAGCCAAGGCCAGCCCCTGAATGGTATTGTTTGCTTTCACCACAATATTCGCCACACTAGACATACCATTGGTTGCCGTTGTTGGTGCCTGGACTTTTAAGAGAAGTTGAATTGAAGCTTGCGGCGCTAAACCACCCGTAACCGTAGATAAGTCATTAATGAGTGGATCAGTTGCATCAATCACGCCATTATTATTGGCATCATGATACAAAGTATAAGTAAAGGTATCATTTGGGTTTTGCGGAATAACACTAAACGTGATCTGGCCTGCTGCATTCCCCTCAACCACAGTCCCTGTATTCTTTAAGGTATGTAAATAGACAACTGTCCCACCAATATTGACCCGACCCTGCCGATCATTTGCCAGTGTCATTTGTCTCTGGATAATATCAACTTGGTCCTTAATACTATCCGCCTGTGCATTCATTGGGGATTTTATCGCAAACCAAATAGGAAGATTAGCCAAGTCTGTATTAGTGGGAACAGTGACAACAGCACAATATTTTTTGGTTGCACCCGCTGCTACATTGCCAGTACTGCTGATTACATTTCCTAGGCTTTGGCAATCATCACTCGTATCATAGAATTTCACTATCCACTGGGCAGGCAAACTGGTACTGATATTATTGACATCAATTTCAGCAACCGAAGCATATAAATTATAGCTATTCGTTACCGTACTCTTATTCTCTACAACCAAAGGAAATACGGCTGTTCCACCCCTAACTGCTGATTTATTTACCCATGCCTGTCCACCAGGTGATGTAACAGCACCTATACCAGTTCCTGAACTATCATTATTGTACAAGTCACTAGAACCTGCGGTATTGGTATTGTTTAATCGATTACGAGTACTATTGGTAATTGCTGTATCTGTAACTGAAGTTGCCTTAACATCAAAATCTAGTATTTCATTAGTCGCTGTAACACAATTGGCAGGGAAATAAACACCAAGCACAATTTTTTTCGATGCGCCTGCTGCCATCGAACCTGTATCAATAATACCGTCAGCATTACTATCTGTCAGTAAAGTACGCCCATCGGACTGGTATAAGCGTGTGACTGCACAACTTGGGACATTTGCACTTTTTGTAATGTTTAAATTATAGCTGTCTGTCGCCTGTCCTGTATTCCAAACATAATTATCAAACTGGATTTCTTTGGCTGCACCAGTAAATGTGTTTGATTTGGTGAGCAAGTCATTCGTTCCTCCATCAGTATTTCCAACAGAAGAGTTATTCAGTATCACCCCTAAGGTTTGCTGAACTGTAAAAATAACGGTATTGGTTGATGTATCTTTTAACAAGGTAGTTGTATTATTTTTATACTGTTTATAGTTAGCAGTGTTATTGATTTTTTCCGCTGCATTCGGATTAACTTTTACCTTAAAACTAAATGTACCTTTGCTTAACGCAGTAATGCCTGTGAGTTTAAATTCCACCTCACCACCCGCATATTTATAGTTCATAACTGACTCAGCAGTACTGCCTGCTTCATTGTCATTATCTACATCTGTTAATGTACTTGCGCCATTATTCCAAATAGCTGTTCCAGCTTGGTAACTTACACTGCTCGGCAAAGTATCACGGACAAATAGTTGACCTAGTGCAGTCCCCGTATTGTTATAGGTAAATGTATAGGTAACTTCTGTGCCTGTTTTACCTGTACTGATATTTTGAGATTTTGTGACCTGAATAACCGCATCATCAACCACTTTTGCAACATCTGAGACAGTGTCAGACACATTACCTGAATCAAGTTGACTGGTTGAAGTTAAAGTAAAGTTTGCAACATGACCTGCGCTAATGCTGTTGACTGGAATACTTCCCACCACAACCACAGCCACAGACTCACCTGCTTCTAAATTCAGAATTGCATTATTGAGTAAATTATTATTGTCATCAGGCTCACCATTTTGATCCCGATCCGCATAAACTGCGATATTTTCTAGATCAAACTGGTCATTTGTAAGTTGATTCAGTGTAATTTTATAGCTATCAGCAATATTTCCCGTATTGGTGAGTACATGAGGAAAATTGAGTTTACTGCCAATAGTTCCGATATTCTGCTGATTGCTTTGCAGGCTCAATGAGTAAATAGGCTGAACTGTGAGGATAACGGGATTGGAGTTGATGACTTGCAAGTTGCCTTGCTCATCATAAAAGTCACCACTCGCTATGTTAGTAATGCTGCTTCCCGCCTTGGGTTGAGCAAAAACCACAGGGCTATAAGTAAAAATAAATAAACTAAGACAGCAGGCAAAAGAAACTCGTGAAATAACACTTCCCTTGAATCGACTTACCATATCCAATAACCCACTAAAATCATAAAAATAAATTCTTGTTGATGATTTTTCAACCAAAATACTACAGAAAGCCAACTTTTCATACAAAAATGTAGCAAGTCTATTGGTTTTTATCAAAAAAACCAACCAACACTCACTTAATTTTAAATCAGAGACCAAAAACACACTATTTATTATTAAATTTCGATTTTAAGTTAAAGTTTAGAAGAATCCTATCACAATAAAAGCAAATATTTTATCTCTTTCAACACAGAAAATGACCTAGACGAATACTGTCAGTTTGAAGCATAAAACAAACATTCACTGCATAAGAATGTCATATCAATCATTAGACCTCCTGCAAAAGTAAAAACTGCCTCAATATAGATTTCTATTTATGGGGTCTTATCTGGAAAAAAGGAAAGGTTTGATGGAAGATTGGGCTAGGTTTTGTTTGATCCTAGACAAAATAATGGACAGCACTTCCGTCTAAAGATAACCTAACTTTAATCTTTGGAGATTCAAGAAATGGCTAAACGTTTTAGTCCTGAATTTAAACAGCAAGCGATTGATTATGCACTTTCAAACTCACACGAGCCTATAGCTGCAATCGCCCAGAAATTAGGTGTGGGTTATTCAACTTTAGACAAATGGATTCGTGAAGCCAATCCAGTGGGTTCAAGCAAACGTCAACTTTCACCAGAACAACAGCGGATCTTGGAATTAGAGAAAGAAGTCAAACAGCTCAAGGAAGCCAATGACATCTTAAAAAAAGCGCATGTGTACTTTCTAACAGATCATGCCTAGAAAAGTACACGGTAATTCAAGATCTAGATATGAATGAAGTCACCGTATCTTCTGCCTGTAAATACCTAGGTGTCAGCACTTCAGGCTATTATGCCTGGCGAAAACGTCAAGCCAATCCAGCACAGAAATATAATGACTTAAAAGCCGTATATTGGCAGCATCATGCACGATTGGGGGCACCTTCATTAGTACATGACATGCATGATTTAGATTACAACATGAGCGAACGTACTATTGGAAGGATGCTAAAAAAGCTTGGTTTACGTAGCAGGATTGCACGTAAATACAAGCATACGACTGATTCAAACCATCGTTTGCCTACAGCACCCAACTTGTTGGATCGTCAATTTACGGTCAATGAACCCAATAAGATCTGGACAACGGATATTAGTGTGCCGCAGCAAGCGGCGTAAGAGATGAGGGTATGGCCCCTCGCTATCGGCTTGCAGGAGCAGGTAGCAAACCACCATAAGCGGCTTGGATCAAAAGTCCCGGTCGTGAGCGTTATGGAAAAGGCGTTGTAAAGGCGTCAGGTAAGAATTAGGAAGGCGAACAACAGTGAACTGCCGTTCAAGTGTCGAAAGTACTCAAATGACATCAAAACCGGGGATGGATGTTGCCCCGCGATTAGTTTGGCCGTTACCTGCTTACGGGCCATTCGGTGTCCGGCGTAGAGGCAGCGCGATCCTAATTCAGGCTCTTATGCTGAACTGTGGGAACCTTCGGTGGCGATGTCAAGCGAAAGGCACAAGCTCAAAAGGCAAGGCCGACAATAGCAATGCGCCACCAAGGGGCGGAGCAGCTCGTAGTAGTGTTGAAGTTACCGTAATAGTAATGGAGCGAAGGGGCTGCATTATCCCGGTCTGCGGTCTTGTCAACTGTACAAGCAGGAGGAACAAGGCTTTATGACCAAACCATTTAACATTCCTAAAGCGTTAATTTGGGAGGCATTCAAAAAAGTCAAAGAGAATGGTGGCGCCTCAGGCGTCGACCATGAATCTATTGAGCAATTCGAAAACCATTTAAAAGGTAACCTGTATAAGCTATGGAATCGACTTTGTTCAGGCAGTTATTTTCCACCGCCAATCAAGGGTGTGCCGATTCCAAAGAAATCAGGTGGCGTACGTATGTTGGGTATTCCGACAGTAGCGGATCGAGTAGCACAGACGGCTGTCAAACTCTTGTTGGAGCCACAGATTGATCCTCTATTTCATCCAAACTCTTATGGCTATCGTCCAGGGCGTTCTGCCCATGATGCGATAGCTATGGTGAGGCGACGAAGTTGGGAGTATGACTGGGTTGTGGAGTTTGATATCAAGGGTCTCTTTGATAACATCGATCATGATCACTGATGCGTGCACTCAAGAAACACTGCGAAATCCCATGGATTCTTCTATACGTAGAACGCTGGTTAAAAGCACCCATGCAAGACATAGATGGCCATCTTTTAGAAAGGAATCGTGGCACACCGCAAGGTGGTGTTGTAAGTCCTTTGTTGGCAAATTTATTTATGCATTATGCTTTTGATATGTGGATTACCAAGAATCTTACGAGTGTAAGATTCTGCCGCTATGCGGATGACGGAGTGATTCATTGCCGGAGTTTATCTCAAGCCAAACTTGTTTTACAAAAGATTGGTGCACGATTTCGTGAATGTGGGCTCGAATTGCATCCAGATAAGACAAAGATTGTTTATTGCCAAGATATTAATCGTCGCAAAGCATATCCCGATGTTCAATTTACTTTTCTCGGATACACGTTTAGGCCCCGTAAGGCTGTAGACAAATATCAAAGGGTTTATGTGAATTTTTCTCCGGCGGTCAGTCGTGATGCACTTAAGGCAATGCGGCAGACTATCCGGAGATGGCATCTACATTTGATGTGTGAGCGTGAATTAACTGATCTATCAGCAATATTTAATCCAATTCTTCTAGGCTGGCAACAATACTATGGTCGTTTCCATAGTTCAGCGATGTCAGTGATTTGGAGACACATGAATGCATATCTTATACGCTGGATGAGGCGTAAGTATAAAAATTTAGCCCGTCATAAAAGACGAGCTAAATATGCCTTAGGGCGGCTTGCACGTGATTTTCCAAATGCCTTTGTGCATTGGAAAATGGGATGTTTACCACCGGTTGGATAATGGGAGCCGGATGAATCGAGAGGTTCACGTCCGGTTCTGCGAGGGGCTAAGGGTGAAATTCCCTTGGTCTACTCACCCCTATATCCGTACTAAGCAAGGTTGGCTGTATTTGTGTGTGATGCTGGATCTATTCAGCCGTCGTATCGTCGGTTGGCAAATCAGCCATCGAATAGACCGTCAATTGGTGTGTGATGCGTTTCATTATGCAATGGCTCGTCAGGGGTATCCAATGGGTGTCATGGTGCATTCGGACCAAGGCTCACAGTACTGTAGTCGTGATTTTAGGACGCTATTATTGACGAATAACTGCGTTCAAAGTATGTCACGCAGGGGAAACTGTTGGGATAATGCAGTGACCGAAAGCTTCTTTCATACATTGAAAGGTCATGTGGTCCATGGCAGTGTGTTTGCCACTCGAAAAGAAGCGAATACTGTCTTGTTTGACTATATTGAGATTTATTACAATCGGGTCAGAAGGCATTCCGCAAACGGCTAGTTAAGCCCAGAAGCCTTTGAACAGAAATATTTTAAGAATTTAGAGGGATTTGTTGTCCACGATACTGTCTAGGATCAATTCAGCCAAATTTTCATTAGATATATTTTACAGGTACAGCTTAAAACAAACTTTTAGAACAAGATTTCTTTCAATATATCAGGCTGAGTTCGGAGCTCATGAATGATGGTTTCGGCAATGTATCCACCACTGTAAGGCATCTTATACCCAAACTTTTCCATCTCTTTAGAAGGATATTTTGCTTTCAGTATCTGATTAAGATTGTTAAGTTCGAGCTGTAATTTTTCTATTTTTTTCCCAATTGATGCTGGCTTTCTTCGCACGCCATCTGACTGAGCTTTAGCATACAACTGCTTACTCTCCTGCTCTAATTCACTGAGCATTTTTTGCTTAAGCACAAGTTCAGACTGAAGCCATTCAATATCGTAAACCTCAAAAGCTTTGACTAGATCATCAAGCACAAAATTAACTGCTTGATTCAAATTATCCCATTTGCCACGACGCACAATCTGCTCTCTTAAAGTGCGATATAAAATTTCCCGTCTTGGATATAAATGCTTGTCGTAACGAGCTTTGACTGCAATAATTGCCTTTGCACTTTTGGCAAGTGTACGGTTCTGAATAAACTCCACCCCACCAAGCATTTGCACATAAGCAATTAAAATATCTGAATATTGCCTTTGGAAAATTTTGGCAGGCAAGTTATTCACCTCAGGTCTTAATGTATTTATCTGCATTAAAAGCTGTGCAATCTGGAATGGCTTGAAAGAGATTGAAACCACATCCCCCATCATTTCTAAATGAAAAGCTGACTGCTCACTCAATTGAAAATCATTCTGCTGCATTCTTTTTATGATTTTTTCTTTTTGATCAATATATGATTGATTCTCCGTTTCTATTAATTCATTATTCAATTCACACTCATAGTAGTAACAAAAGTTTAACCATATATCCTGCTCAAGCTGCTCTAACCTTGATAATTTTTTATCAATCATAATTCATTAAAATACAGATAATTACATAGCATAATACTACTATATTTTTAAAAGCTAGTACCAATCTACTTTTACAATTTTTTAAATTTTATAGTTACCCCATCAATGAACTGATCTAATAGTTTTAACATTATAGGTTGATCTCCAGCCAATATTTAAGGTTAAAAAATTAGTTCTTTTATCTAATTGCGATAATCACAAAAGGATCAAAGATATGGGCTACTTAACATCTAAAGAAATTCGCCACAAACTCAAAAATTGCTCTGCATCGACTTTATGGCGTTACCAACAACCTAATCAAAAAATGTTCGAGCAACCAATGCCTCAACCTATTAAGAAATGCGCTGGCTCTACTAGCCTTTGGGATGAAGAAACGTTTAACGAATGGCTAATCAAATATTTCAATAACAACCAAATGAGTAATCTGTCTAGCTAGACAGATTACTTAATTTTTTCCACCATTTTTTATAAGCCTTCGACATCTCTTTTTGATAATCATAATAGTCATATGTCCCCTGTTCCCCAGGCATCACATGACCAACCATCAGTTCCGCAACATCCCTACTTGTAAACGCACTGAAATTTGTCCTTGCTGTACGCCGTAAATCATGCATAGACCAATGATCCATTTCAATTTTATAATTCTTCCTTGCAAATTGCATGAAGTTATAAGGGGTATCTGTTGGCCCACTACGCCCCATTGGCTCTTTGCCATTTTCATGTGGGAAAATGTATTCAGAATTACTCAAATCCATTGCAGACTGAAGCCACGGTTTGATCTCATCAATAATAGGTCGAACAATGTCCCCTTTACTTTCTCCTGTCTTATGATTTTCATACGGTACTGTCCATGTATTTTTACTAAAATCAAAATCTGATTTCCGTGCAAGCCTCAACTCACTATATCGATTACCATAAAACAAACATAACTTGAGAAATAAAACATTCCTTAATGATGTTCTAGACTCATCACAAATTTTAAAAATTAAAGACAACTCATCATCTTGTAATACTCGAACAGTTTTATTTTTCTTAATATTTAAGTCACGCTTTCCAGTGATATGTCTTATGGGATTTTGCTCAATTAATTTTCGATTAATCCCCCAATCCAAACACTGCTTTGTATTCGTAAGAATGCGATCAGTTATCGATGGCGACTGTTTAAATTGCTCTTCTAGTAAATCTAACCACATATGTAATGTGATTTGCTCAGCAGGTATGCTACCTAACTTTGGGAAAACATAAAGTTCAAATGATCTCAAATATTGATCTGCATTCTTTTTATTAGGAATACTATATTTCGCATGCCACTCACGAAATAGCGCTTCAAAAGTTATAGCCTCTGTGATCTTGTGAAGCTCTACTTTTTTATGAATACGCGGGTCATGTCCCTTTTCTAAAATTGCTTTCATTTTCTGCAATTCAATACGAGCTTCTTTAAGACTCATATTTGGATAGGTTCCCAAGTCTAAACGAGCTTGCTTATCGTTATATCGAAAACGCATCTGAAAAGTGAGTTTTCCTTTTTGAGAAACACGAACGCTCAATCCATCTTGATCAGACTCCGTATGTATAGCTGAACGTTCACGATCTAGATTCTTCTTAAGCCACGTATCTGTTAAAGGCATTTTACTCCACCTGTGTACATATTTTTTTCAAATAGAAAATTCTAGAAAATGTGTACACACATATGTACACAAACATACTGACTAGACTTGAAATCTATTGAATGGGGTTGAAAGATATACCAGATAAAGAATATCAATATTTTTATATTTTTACAGCACTTACAATGCTTTTATTATCATATTTGAAATAGGTTGAATGGGCTTGAATAGATATCAAACATTTGGGTGGGAAATAATAGCAAATGTGCGTCGTTGAGCGACCTGTGCCGCTAACTCATCTTTAAAACTCATGAAATACACCTACTGCGGAGATTGCAGTGCCAAAGATCTAAAGTCGATCAAAATAAAAATTGGCGTAATTGTAGCAGATTTATAGGTCCTGTTTAGAGATTGTTGAGTTGTCTATCCGTGTTTTCATATTTGGAATATTTTTAATTGAGCCATTAAAAAAGCCTGTTCAATATCAACAGGCTTTTTACGAATAAACTGAACAGCTTATGCTAATTTCTTTTCTTCAATAAATTGGACATCGGCAATTTGTGCATTCCAAAACTCAGTCCACAATGCACAATAATCAAGACATAGTTGAGTCAAGTTTTCATAATCATCTTTGGTAATGGCTTGAGCCAACGCAAACCAAAGGTCATCTTGATGGTCATCATCAGCAGCTTCAGCTGTTTCATCTGTTGAAACGCCATGTACATGGTAATAACCACCACCCTCAACATCGATATTTACAAACTTGGTTGCTTGTCGTAATGGCGGGCTAAAAAGAATGACTTCTTCTTCTGCCACCGCCAATAATGCCACCACATTAATATAACGATCGTAAGAAGCTTCTAAAAATGTTCTCACCTGATCTGCAATTTTTGAAGGTTTATAATTACGGCGGTCAGCCTCAGTCAAACCATAGTCATTTAGCAAATCTTCATATAATGGATAATGTGCATATTCAGGGTTGCCTAAATAATAATTATCTTTATCTAAACCCGGTCGAAAACCAAATTCATCTAATATATTTAAGCTCAACAACACCCGTGGAAACATTTTAGCGCCCGAGTGAAGCTTTGGCTCCAATTGTTTTGTCAGAAACTGCGCCTTTAATAAAGCATCGGTAAAAATCTGAACAATGGCATGACGATATTCTAAATGAATACGAGTCAGGGTTTGTTTATCAAGATAACCGTTATTTAATATTTCAATTGCAGGGTGTTTACTTACTGGCAATTGCGCAATTTTATTCCTTAATTGTTTGAGAAACTGTAAGTTTTCTTCCCATTGTGAAGCGGGAATACTATCTTTCATCCCCTGCAATGCTTTTTCTCTTGGATTATTAAAGTCTTCAAATTTTTTTGACATAATCATTCTCAATAAAAAGTTTTTCTTATAGTTAAGCTAAAGGCTATCCCTCTATTTCCATTACGTATTCGAACGTAAAAAGGATAAATTCCGTATACCCATACTTAACGAATTGATATTATGTTTATTATCTCAACAAATCAATGGATTAATTAATATTATTTAAAAAAGTAAACTATTGCCAATAAAATATTTATTTCTTTATTTATCAAGGCAAACCAAGCTATTGAATAAATATAATTTTTTAAATATCATTAAATAAGTTTTATTTAAGCTTTCATACTTTACAATAGCAAAGTTAATCAAAAAATATCTATGACGGGGCAACCAATGTCAAAAAGAGAAACGATTATAACAACAGCAATGACCCTTTTTAATCAGAAAAGTTATACCTCTATTGGGGTAGACAAAATTATTGCTGAATCTAAAGTTGCAAAAATGACTTTTTATAAGTACTTCTCTTCTAAAGAAGTTTTAATTGAAGAGTGTCTTCGCCGAAGAATTTTAGAAGTCCAAACTTCTTTATTAGATAAAGTTAATAGTGCAGATGACCCATTAAATAAACTGAAAAGTATTTTTAATTGGTATATCGACTGGATTAACACTGAAGATTTTAGTGGTTGTTTATTTAAAAAAGCAACAATAGAAGTCCTGCAGCTCTATCCTTCTATTAAAAAACAAGTAAATAAATACCGTGAATGGATTTACAGTTTAGTTTTATCTATATTTTTAGAGTTAGAAATTGAAGATCCAAAAGTATTAAGCAGTCTTTTTCTTAACATTATAGATGGGCTTATTATTGACGGGACTATTAACAAACCAGAAATTAACTCTGAAGAAACATGGTCTTATATAAATAAACTCATTGAACTTGAAACAAAACAAAAATATGAAGCCGCTTAAAAAAATTTAATTATTACGGCCCTTTACCATATTATAAGTTTTATTTTGAAGATGAGAGGATCTGTAATACATGCTCTATCAGGTGATCAGATCTGTTTTTTATCTGGTTCAATATAATGTTCAGGTTGATATGTTTTAAAAGCATAACCACCTGAACTTTATATAAATTTAGTTATCCCTAATATATTAATTAATAAACATATAGATTTTAATAAGTTAATCTTTAAGAAAAATACCCTTTAAAATATAAGCGAATAACAGTTCTCTCGTATCACCCCTAGTTTCATCTAGCAGCTGAATAATCGCACCATCTAACGTAAATAAAAACATATCACTATCGCTTTTCGTGGCATCTTTCTTCACGGTTAAAAGCAGTTTATAAACTTCAGTAGTTAACCAATGCCGATACTGTACAACCACTTGATAAGCTGCGGGGTAGAGTTTTTCAATTTCAAAAATAGCCCTAAATAGCAAGTGGTAATAACCATCCAGACTAGTATGTAAAAAGAAAATCTTCTTGAGTTTTTCACGCAAGATTAAATCTTTTTGTATGTAAATGATTGAGCACACTTGTTCTTTTAAGACGTCTTTTTGAAAGTGTATGCACATTTCAATAAGCCGTTCTTTAGAGTGGAAATAGTTATAAAACGAAGCTTTTGGCACCTCTGCTTCTCGCACAATGCGGTCTACTCCTACGTTATGAAAACCATGTTTATTAAAAAGATATCGAGACTTATGGAGTACGCTTAACGCGCGAAATGAGAGATCTGAATATGGCATATAGTTACCGTTATAAAATAATTTCTTGTTGTGTATAAAAGAGATAAAACGACTGAAACTTTTGCTCTAAGCAAAAAAAGCATGCAAAGGCCCCAAAGACTGCGCTAACGCACCTCAAGTTTTATTGTTGATATGATTTTTAGTCGTGAAGAACTGACGCCTGAAAACCTAAAGGTGATCAAACTGCATTAAAGACTAACTGGGAGGTGTAAAAATAGTATGCACAGCCAACTCCTTATTTTGGGAGTTCTGCCAAAGCATTAATAAAAGATTATGGTGGCAGAACGGAAGAGGGTTCGCAGACTAGTCACACAACTAGCACACCATAGGTGTCCCTCTCCCGTCCTACCGCTACGGGAGGGAACGAGAGTACACACAAAACTATTCCTCAGACGAAATAGCTCTGATGCGGTGTGAGACGGTCTGCGACAACCGACTGGCAATGTAGGCCAGCAGGCAAAGGATAATCTGAGAGTTTAGAAGTGTCAATGTGGAATTTATGACAAGTTTTAAAAATTCTTTTTATTTTTCATTAGATTAACTAAATTATTATTTTAAATATTATATTAAGTAGTATTTTATAAATTTAACCAAATATTTAGGTTAAACAAAATGAGCACCTTGCGACTGAATCAGTTGCCCTACATTTACAGGCATACCCAACAAATAACCTTGGAACTGCTGACAGCCCAAGCGCGTTAAAATCTCAACTTGTTGCTGTGTTTCCACCCCTTCGGCTGTTACGGTTAAACCTAACTTTTTCGCCAAATGAATAATACTTTCTAAAATAACTTCTTCTTTTGAGCCCGGTTTTAAATCGACAATAAATCCACGGTCAATTTTAAGTTCATCGACTGGTAAATCTTTTAAATATAAGAAGCTTGAGTGCCCTGTTCCAAAGTCATCAATTGCCACCCGAATACCCATATCGCGCAGTCGTTCACAAGCACGAATGCTTAAGTCGATATGCCGCATTGCGGTTGATTCAGTAATTTCAATAATGAGGTGATGCGGCTGAATTTGGTATTTTTTTAACAAACCTTCGAGAGTACTAAAGAGCTTTTTATTTTCGAACTGTAAGGCCGATAAATTAACTGCGATTGGATAAAACTGCGTATTGCTACGTTCCCATTCCTGAATTTGTTGGCAAGCTTGCTCAAGCGCCCAATATCCCATTGGAATAATTAAACCTGTCTTTTCCGCGCCACCAATAAACATATGCGGTGTCAGCATACCTAAAGATGGATGGTTCCAGCGAATGAGTGCCTCTACTCCACAAATCTCAAGATTGGTATTAAATTTTGGCTGATAGTAGAGAACAAATTGTTTTTCTTCGACTGCTTTGTATAAATCATTGATCAGTTTTGACTGACTTCTTGTTTCTTGTTGATGGGTAGAATAACTAAAGACGGTATAAGTATTGCGGCCCTGCTCTTTAGACATCAGCATGGCGGCATCGGCATTCATCAGCAGGTCTTGAACATTTTGCCCATGTTCAGGGAACAGTGCAATACCTAGACTTGCTGAAATATTAATTTCTTTACCGGAAATTTGGTAACTGTCTTGAATAAGATGTAATACTTTCTCAGCAAGTTGCATTGCCTCTTCAGTATCAGTGTTTTCAGCAATTAGTAAAAACTCATCCCCACCAATTCTAAGCAATTTACATTTTTCATTGAGTTGCCAATGTAAACGATTGGCCATTTGTATAAGCAGTTGATCACCAATGTGGTGTCCAAACGCGTCATTTACCGATTTAAAACGGTCTAAATCAATATAGAGAAAAGCTATTTTTTGGTCTTTATAACGGTGATCTGACAGGAGAACTTCGGCGTAATCCACTAAATAAAGTCGGTTTGGTAATTTAGTTAAGTTATCTTGAATAGAGAGGTTGGCTAATTCTTTATTGGCTTTACGCAGTTCTAGATTTCGCTGGTTCAGTCGTTGTTCCAGCACGGCAACAATAAAACTCGCGACCAGCACCAGACACGTCACCAAGATAATTGTAAATAGCAGCAAGTCATGTTCAGCCTGATATTGGCTTACAAACTTATCGGTAATATTTGTCGAAATAAGTGCCGTATAGTGCATCCCCATAATACTTAGGGTCATCATCACTGCAAAGGCTAATTTTAAACTTATACGGTGACGTTCACTTTCTTTTAATTTATAGGCCAGCAAGAAAGCTAGCCCCGACCCGCTCATGGCAATTAAGACAGAAAATAAAATAAGAAAAGAGGTATAGTCTTTCTTATAAATATCAATATTCCAGCCTAACATACTCACATAATAAGAAGCAGAAATCCCAATTCCCATAATGACTGAGCTTAAAATGAGTCTAAATATAGGAAGTGTAAAACGAGAAGTCAGCCAAATTGCGACACTTGAAAGTACAGCACTAATGCCAAAAGCCAGTGTAATTAAAGGAACGTTCGAAGAAGCTGCTTCAAATAAATGGTAAGCATGCATGCCGACAATATGGACAATACTAATCGCTGCTGCGAGTAATAATCCATTGAGTAATAGAATAAACGGCTCAATCTTTTTATAAGTTTGCTTAAATATTAACTGCTCCATGGAAATCACAATATAGCAAATAGCGCCAGCCGTAATAAAAGAGCCGACGATCAATGTGCTATCGTAATCAACATGACCCATATTGGACTTCCATGATTATTCAATACTTTTTTTTATTTTGTTCAACTCATTGCACAAAATACAATTAAACACGTTAAAGAAAAATTAGTAAATTCGACTTTTTTAGTCAGTTATAAACAATAACATTATCTAACATTTGGTCAAGTATTTTTTACTTTAGAAATCAATAAAGTAAACAAAAATTAAGCATCCAATTATATGAAAAATATAGGATTTCTTAAGTCTAGGTCAATTGACCTTAATGATGTTTTTTTAAACTTGTTTTAGGGGCTAATAAAATAAAAAACCCTGCATTTAGCAGGGTTCTTTTAAAAACAATAGAAAAGAGAATTAGTTTTTCTCTTTGTCTACGATCTTGTTCGCTTGAATCCAAGGCATCATCGCACGTAATTTAGCACCAGTTTGTTCAATACCGTGTGCAGCATTTTGACGACGACGAGCTGTCATAGATGGGTAGTTTAACGCACCTTCTTGGATGAACATCTTCGCGTATTCACCAGATTGAATACGTTTTAATGCATTACGCATTGCTTCACGAGACTGTTCATTGATTACTTCAGGACCAGTTACGTATTCACCGTACTCAGCATTGTTAGAAACTGAGTAGTTCATGTCAGCGATACCGCCTTCGAACATCAAGTCAACGATTAACTTAAGTTCGTGTAAGCATTCGAAGTAAGCCATTTCTGGTGCATAACCAGCTTCAACCAAAGTTTCGAAGCCCATTTTCACTAGTTCAACTGCACCACCACAAAGAACTGCTTGCTCACCGAATAAGTCAGTTTCAGTTTCTTCACGGAATGAAGTTTCGATAATACCTGTACGGCCACCACCTACGCCAGAAGCGTAAGAAAGCGCAACGTTACGTGCATTACCAGAAGCGTCTTGGTGAATTGCGATTAGGTCAGGAACACCTGAACCACGTTGGAATTCTGAACGTACAGTGTGACCAGGAGCTTTAGGCGCAACCATGATTACGTCTAAGTCTTTACGTGGAACAACTTGGTTATATAGAACAGAGAAACCATGAGCAAATGCTAAAGTCGCGCCTTCTTTGATGTTTGGCTCAATCACGTCACGGTAAAGTTGTGATTGGAATTCATCTGGAGTCAAAATCATTACGAGGTCAGCTTGCTTAACTGCTGCTGGGACTTCAGCAACTTTAAGACCAGCGTTTTCAGCTTTCTTCCAAGAAGCTGAACCAGCACGTAAACCTACAGTTACGTCTACACCTGAGTCTTTAAGGTTAAGTGCATGAGCATGACCTTGAGAACCGTAACCAATAATCGCAACTTTCTTGCTTTGGATGATTGATAAGTCACAGTCTTTATCGTAAAAAATTTGCATTTGTGTTCTCCGCTAAAATACTTTTTAAAAAATTAAATGGCTAAAACTTTTTCGCCACGGGCGATACCTGATACACCTGAACGAACGACTTCAAGAATGGTGTTTTCTGCAAGCGCATCGATAAAACCATCTAATTTTTCAGTTGTCCCTGCTATTTGAATGGTATAGGTCGTTGGTGTCACGTCTACAATTTGCGCACGGAAAATATCCGCAGTGCGTTTAATTTCAGCACGTGAAGCACCTAATGCTTTTACTTTGATTAGCATGAGTTCACGCTCAATGTGTGAACCTTCTGATAAATCAACTACTTTTACCACCTCAACAAGCTTGTTGAGCTGTTTCGTAATTTGTTCGATCTTATGGTCATCGCCATAAGTCGTTAACGTCAAACGCGATAATGTCGGATCTTCGGTTGGTGCAACATTAAGTGTTTCAATGTTGTAGTTACGTTGACTGAATAAGCCCACCAAACGAGAAAGCGCACCAGCTTCGTTTTCAACGAGTACAGAAATAATGTGTCTCATTAAATGCGCTCCCCTTTAGAAATCCACATATCACGCATAGATTGACCTGCAACCTGCATTGGATAAACGTGTTCGCTACGGTCAACCATAACGTTGATAAATACGCATTTATCATTGATTGCCATTGCTTCTGCAAGCTTAGATTCAAGTTCATCGGCATGATTAATTTGAATGCCTACATGACCATAAGCTTCCATTAACTTGGCAAAGTCAGGTAATGACTCAACATAAGAACTTGAATGACGACCTTCATAGTTCATATCTTGCCATTGTTTCACCATACCTAATGCACGGTTGTTCAAGCACAAGATTTTTACGTTCAAGCCATATTGTTTACAGGTTGAAAGTTCCTGAATACACATCTGAATTGAAGCTTCACCCGTAATACAAACAACTTGTTGGTCTGGGAAAGCAAGCTTCGCAGCCATTGCATAAGGTAAACCAACACCCATGGTGCCAAGACCACCTGAGTTGATCCATTGGCGAGGACGTTTGTACTTATAATAAAGTGCACCAAACATCTGATGTTGACCTACGTCAGAAGTAATAATGGCATCGCCATTGGTCACTTTATATAAAGTTTCAACAACCTGCTGTGGCTTCATAGTGCCATCAGATGGATTTTCATATTTCAAACCATGAACTTTGCGCCATTCATTGATTTGAGACCACCAAGCCGCAATTGCTTCAGGATTTGGTTTAGACACATTTAATTGTTTTAACTGTGCCAACATTTCTTGAAGAACAGGCTCTACTGCACCAACGATCGGAATATGCGCCATAATCGTTTTTGAAATGGTTGCAGGGTCGATATCAACATGAATCACTTTTGAGTTCGGGCAGAATTTGGCTGGGTTATTTGTTACGCGGTCATCAAAACGCGCACCAATCGCCAAAATTACGTCTGCATGGTGCATTGCCATATTGGCTTCATATGTACCGTGCATACCTAACATGCCAATAAACTGTGGGTCATCGCCCGGGAATCCGCCTAACCCCATAAGTGTGTTAGTTACCGGATAACCAAGTAAATGTGCAAGTTCGGTTAATAACGCAGAAGCATTCCCTTGTACAACACCACCGCCTGTATAAATAACAGGACGTTTTGCAGTAAGTAACTCATCAATTGCTTTACGAATTTGACCAGAGTGGCCGCGTGAAGGTGGTTGATATGAACGCATCTTCACTTTTTCAGGGTATTCGTATGCAAACTTTTCTGCAGGGTTAGTCGCATCTTTAGGAATATCGACTACAACTGGACCAGGGCGCCCACTTGATGCGATATAGAATGCTTTTTTAATAATTGCAGGGATTTCACTTGCGTGGCGGACCTGAAAGCTGTGTTTCACGATAGGACGTGAAATACCAACCATGTCAGTTTCCTGGAAAGCGTCCTCACCAATCAGATGTGATGCAACCTGGCCAGACAAAACCACCATTGGGATTGAGTCCATATAAGCTGTTGCAATTGGAGTTACTGTATTGGTTGCGCCTGGACCAGAAGTGACTAGTACTACGCCTGTCTTACCTGTAGCACGCGAGTAGGCATCTGCCATATGACCAGCAGCTTGCTCATGGCGCACGAGGTAATGATTGATTTTGTCTTGTTGAAATAGCGCATCATAAATATGTAATACTGCGCCGCCTGGATAACCAAAAACATGTTCAACGCCTTCGTCCGCAAGAGCGCGAACGAGCATTTCACCACCAGATAAAAGTTCCAACGTGATTCACCCTAAAATCTTATATCACTATTTTATGGAAGGCATAAATAGTGTTTCATTCATTGAATTGTCTGCACTGTTATAGCACACATATTGTCTAGTTTTCGTTGCAATAGAAAAATTTCTGTTTTTCAGCCGTATAAGCTGTTTTAACATTAATAAAGCATGTCTGGATATACATACTTTAGTAAAATCAATCTCTCGGCTAGAGAGAATGTCTATTACAAAACATGACAGTTATTCGAAGGGTGATCGAGTAAATGCATATAAAACTAGAGAAAGCATTTTTGTTGTTTCTATATACAAAGTCAAGAATAAAGAAAAGGTTTTTCCATAAAAAAATTTAGCTGCTGCTTTTTTAATCTAATATTGAATCGTGAATTTACTCTTCTTAGCTCATTATTTATTAAAAATTCATTATTTTTATATAAAACGATCCATTCCAAATTGCTTATTTATAAAGTTTATTTAAATATAATCAGTTTACATTGGGGAAGAACTAATATGAATTTATCTTATTTAAAAACAAGCCTGTATACAGCCGTTACAACAGCAATTTTACTTTGCTCAAGTCAAAGTCAGGCACAGCAATATTATAAATGGATGGATCAAAGTGGCTCGACACATTACACCACGACGCCACCACCTAAAGGAGCAAAACATTTGAACAAAGTTTCGACTTACGGCAGTCAACCATTGTTGAAAAATCCAACATCAAACTTAGAACAACCATCTCAGGATAAAGATAAAGTCGTGCAAGAAGTAACTAACGTAGCAGTGGAAAAAGGTGCACCTGCTGTCCCGGTCCCACCTGCCCCTTCTGTATCGGCACCAAGATAATTAAAATGAGAGTGGTGAATATTTTTACCACTCTTCGATTATTTAAAATAAACAAGAATAGATTGGGAAATTTTATAGCGCAGATTAAAAGATAAAATCCTGCTCTAAAAACTGACATTTTCCTCTATTTTGCGCTATGCTGTGCAGCAATCTTTCATTTCAATTTTCGTTGTATAGCTTACGTCTATGACTATTTCTCACATTGACCCAGAATATCAAGCAAACACGATTGAACCATCAGTCCAACAAGATTGGGAAAATCGTAAAGTCTTTAAAGTTGCCGACACTGTCGAAGGTAAACATCGCTACATCCTGTCAATGTTCCCTTACCCAAGTGGCAAACTGCACATGGGTCATGTGCGTAACTATACCATTGGCGATGTAATTAGCCGTTTTTACCGTTTAAAAGGCGAAACCGTATTACAACCTATGGGTTGGGATGCATTTGGTTTACCAGCGGAAAATGCTGCAATTGCCCATAAAGTTGCTCCGGCAAAATGGACATTTGAAAACATCGCTTACATGCGTGACCAATTAAAAAAATTAGGTCTATCTATAGATTGGGATCGTGAATTTGCAACGTGTACACCAGAGTACTATCACTGGGAACAATGGTTGTTCGTTCAGCTTTATAAAAAAGGTTTAATCTACCGTAAACTTTCAACAGTAAACTGGGACCCGGTTGACCAAACAGTTTTGGCAAACGAACAAGTTGAAAATGGTCGTGGTTGGCGTTCAGGTGCATTGGTTGAAAAACGCGATATTCCAATGTACTACTTCCGTATTACGGACTATGCACAAGAATTATTAGACGACCTAGACACTCTACAAGACGGCTGGCCTCAACAAGTGTTGACCATGCAGCGTAACTGGATTGGTCGCTCTACTGGTATGGAAATTACCTTCCCATCTGCCAATACTGAAATTTATGCTGATGGCTTAACTGTTTATACAACACGTGCCGACACACTTATGGGTGTGACATACGTTGCCGTTGCAGCAGAACACCCTCTTGCGCTTAAAGCTGCTGAAAATAACCCTGAATTGGCTGCATTTATTGAAGAATGCCGCATGGGTTCAGTTGCAGAAGCTGACTTGGCTACAGCCGAGAAGAAAGGTATGGCAACAGGTTTGTTCGTAAAACACCCTGTAACTGGCGAAGAGCTTCCTGTCTGGATTGCGAACTACGTATTAATGTCTTACGGTTCTGGCGCAGTGATGGCTGTACCAGCACATGATGAACGTGACTTTGAATTTGCAAACAAGTTCAACTTGCCAATTAAGCAAGTGATTGATGCCAAAGGTGCTGACGATGCAGATTATTCTGCTACCGAGTGGCAAGAATGGTACGGTTCTAAAGAAGGTAAACTTGTTAACTCTGGCGAGTTTGACGGTCTAGAATTCCAAGCTGCATTCGATGCATTCCTTGCAAAATTAGAACCACAAGGTTTAGCAAATTCTAAAGTTCAATTCCGTTTACGTGACTGGGGTGTTTCTCGTCAACGTTACTGGGGTTGCCCAATTCCAATGATTAACTGTGATACTTGTGGTCAAGTCACAGTTCCTGAAGATCAACTTCCGGTTGTATTACCAACTGATGTTGTTCCAGATGGTTCAGGTAACCCATTAAATAAGATGCCTGAATTCTATGAAACGAAATGTCCTTGCTGTGGTGGCGATGCACGCCGTGAAACAGATACATTGGACACATTCGTAGAATCATCTTGGTACTACGCACGCTATGCATCTCCAGACTTTACTGGTGGTATGGTAAAACCTGAAGCAGCTAAAAACTGGCTTCCTGTAAACCAGTATATTGGTGGTGTTGAACACGCGATTCTTCACTTACTTTATGCACGTTTCTTCCACAAATTAATGCGTGATGAAGGTGTCGTACAAGGTAATGAGCCATTTACCAACTTGTTAACTCAAGGCATGGTGCTTGCAGATACTTTCTATCGTGAAGCAGAAAATGGTAAGAAAACTTGGTTCAACCCTGCTGACATCGAATTAGAACGTGATGAGAAAGGCCGCATCATTTCTGCAAAATATTCAGGTGATGGTCAAGAAGTGATTATCGGCGGACAAGAAAAAATGTCCAAGTCGAAAAATAACGGTATTGACCCACAAGCCATTATTGATCAATACGGCGCAGATACAGCTCGTGTATTTATGATGTTTGCTGCACCACCAGATCAATCTTTAGAATGGTCTGATGCAGGTGTTGAAGGTGCAAACCGTTTCTTGAAACGTGTATGGCGTCTAGCAGCAAGCTTCCTTGAAAAAGGAAACTCTGCAACAGCAATCGATAAAGCAAACTTGTCTAAAGATGCTCAAGATTTACGTCGTAAGACACACGAAACCATTCAAAAAGTAAGTGATGATATTGAGCGTCGTCATGCGTTCAATACTGCAATTGCTGCATTGATGGAATTGTTAAACGCAAGCAATAAGTTTGAAGCAAAAGATGACAATGACGTTGCTGTAGAACGTGAAGCAATCACCACATTGTTAACTTTACTTGCTCCATTTGCTCCGCATTTAAGCCAGACTTTATTGGCTCAGTTTGGTACGGACTTAACAGAAGCAACTTTCCCTGAAGTTGATGCTTCTGCATTAACCCGCAATACTCAAACGATTGTTGTACAAGTAAATGGTAAACTTCGCGGTAAACTTGAAGTTTCTGTTGATATTTCTAAAGATGAGTTATTAGCTCAAGCGAAAGCATTACCAGAAGTTCAGCAGTTCTTAACAGGACCAACCAAAAAAGAGATTGTGGTTCCAAACAAATTGGTTAACCTCGTGGTTTAATTACAGGTATTAATGAGAGGATCAAGCATGCACTTAGCCCAACGTTTAGCCGCTGTTGTTTTAACCTTAGGCCTTAGTGCAGGCTTAGTCGGGTGTGGTTTCCATTTAAAAGGAACCAACCCGACTGCGACTCCACTTGTTTATAAAAAATTAAGCCTTGAGTTACCGGCAAAAACCGATGACCTTGAAACACAATTAAAAGTGTATTTAACGGCAAATGGTGTTCAGCTCAGCAATGACAATGACGCCTATGTTCTTCGTGTTTTAGAATACACGCCTCGTCGTCAGCTTCTAAATGGTAAACTTACAGAAGTGTTATTACGCTTGACTGTAACTTTCCAAATCGAAGACCGTCAAGGTAATAAAATTACAGAGCCGCGTACTTTAACCGCAGCTCGTAGTTATCAATATGACTTGGCAACGGTCAACACTGAGAACCAGCAAGAGAGTTACTTGCAACGTATTGTAATTGATGACCTTGCACAGCAAATTACTCGTCAAATTTCAGCCAATCGCTTACCAAAAGCTCAACCATAGACGTATCTTTTCTTAAGTAATGAAACTTGACTATTTACAAGCCCTCAAACGCATTCCGGAAGCTCGGGGTGCGTGGATCCTGCATGGACAGGAACCTTTATTAGAACAAAATTTACTCGACACTTTTCGCAAAAGCTGGCAGCAACAAGACATTGAAAGACAGCGCTATGATATTAGTAGTGTAAGTGACTGGAAAAATGTCTTTAATGCACTGAACAGCCTATCTTTATTTTCTCAGCAACTTGCGATTGAAGTTCACGGCAATATCAAGCCCGATGCCAATGGTTTAAAACAACTAAAAAGTTATATCCAACATAATGAAACTAACCTGCTGTTAATTGTTTTACCCAAACAAGACAGTAGCAGCTTAAAATCTGCTTTTTTCCAAGTTGTTGAAGCGAACGGTGTGGTTGTTGCCCTTACTGCTAACTATCCGCAAGACCGCCAACGAATATTAGCCGCTGAGGCTGAGAAGTTAGAAATTCAACTCGACAATGATGCTTGGCAGTGGCTCATGCAGCATCATGAGCATAACCTGCTCGCTGCTAAAAATAGCTTGATGCGGGTAAGAGATACTTTTCCAGACCAGAAACTAATTCAAATTGAACAGTTATATGCGTGTCTACAAGATCAGTCTCGTTACACCACTTACGATTTAAGCGATGCGTTATTAGAAGGTAATCTTGCTCAGTCCATTAAGATCTTTCAATATTTAATCGGTTCCGGTGAACCGGAAAGCTTGATCTTATGGACATTAAGTAAAGAAATGCGTTTATTAATGCAGTTGTTTGAACAACCACATAATGCATTACAACTGGGTATATGGAAAACAAAAGTTAGCTTATATCAACAAGCATTAAGAAGACTCAATCCACAGCAATTTTTGGGATGGTCTGCTCTACTTTTACAAATTGATGCCGCAATCAAAGGCATGTCAAATGAGAATGCCCAACATTTAATGCAACAAGCCATTGCCGAGCTGTGTGGAAAAACATTATTTATACATTAGGGCAGCCAAATCATTTGCCTGCTTTATTGAAATATCATAAAAATTCACGTTTTATCCTCATTTGACTCTTATACTAAGTTAAATTTTAGACTTTTCGACCTCTCGCCATGCCAAAAATAAAGCCAATTAAACTCGTAATTATTGTCGTCTGTATCGCCATTATTGCTGTCTTAGCTTGGAAATTCTTAAAGCCTAAACAACAGCAACCTCAATATATTACAGCAGAGGTAACTCGCGGAGATATTGAGAATAATGTGCTTGCAACCGGTACACTTGATGCAACCAAGCTCATTAGTGTGGGTGCTCAGGTATCTGGTCAGGTTAAAAAGATGTATGTGCAGCTTGGTGATCAAGTAAAACAAGGTCAACTTATTGCACAAATTGACTCGACCACCCAAGAAAACAGTTTAAAAACATCTGATGCTAATATTAAAAATTTAGAGGCACAGCGTCTTCAGCAAATCGCTTCTTTAAACGAGAAACAACTCGAATATCGTCGTCAACAACAAATGTATGCTCAAGATGCAACACCTCGTGCAGATTTAGAGTCGGCTGAAGCTGCTTATAAAACAGCTCAGGCACAAGTTAAAGCATTAGATGCACAAATTGAGTCTGCAAAAATAACGCGTTCAACAGCACAAACCAATATTGGCTATACACGTATTGTTGCACCAACTGATGGTACGGTTGTTGCGATTGTGACTGAAGAAGGTCAAACGGTAAACGCAAACCAAAGCGCTCCTACTATCGTCAAAATTGCAAAACTTCAAAATATGACGATTAAAGCACAGGTGAGTGAAGCCGATATTATGAAAGTGGAAAAAGGTCAGCAGGTCTATTTCACGACCTTAGGTGATGAAACCAAGCGCTATGCAACCTTACGTCAAATTGAACCTGCTCCAGATTCAATCTCTAGTGAATCAAACAGCACCACAAGTTCAACAACAAGCTCAGCTGTTTACTACAACGCTTTATTTGATGTTCCAAATACGGACGGCAAATTGCGTATTGATATGACTGCACAAGTTTATATCGTATTAAATTCAGCAAAAAATGCCTTATTGGTTCCATCTTCTGCGTTAAGTAGCAAACAATTTTCTGGCCAAAGAAAACAACAAGGTCAATCAGCAGATAAAGCAAGTTCTACTCCAAGTGCAGAACGCAAGCATCAAGGTAACGGCGCCCGTTTAGAACGCTTAAATTTAACTCCTGAACAAAAACAGCTTATTGAACAAGGCAAAGCAACTCTGAGTGTAGTTCGCGTTTTACAAGCAGATGGTACGACTAAACCAACACAAATTTTGGTAGGTATTAATAACCGTGTAAATGCACAAGTACTTGCCGGATTAAAACAAGGTGACCAAGTTGTGATTGCTGATAGTTCAGAAAACTCTGCAGCTTCTGCAAACAGTGGTAATAACCGTCGCCGTAGTGGTCCAATGGGAATGTAAGCATGACAAAACAAGCTTTGCTTGAAGTCAGCAATCTGGTCCGGGAATTCCCTGCTGGCGAAAGCACGATTCAAATTTTAAAAGGCATTGACCTGACCATTTATGAAGGTGAACTGGTTGCCATTGTCGGTCAGTCCGGCTCTGGGAAATCAACACTCATGAATATTTTGGGCTGTCTGGACCGCCCAACAAGTGGTAGTTATAAGGTTAATGGTCAAGAAACCGGTAAGCTAGAGCCCGACCAGTTAGCGCAGTTACGCCGTGAATATTTTGGCTTTATTTTCCAGCGCTATCATTTACTGGGTGACTTATCAGCTGAAGGTAACGTTGAGGTTCCAGCTGTTTATGCTGGTGTTACTCCAGCAGACCGTAAACAGCGAGCTACTGCCCTGCTCACGGAGTTAGGTTTAGGTACTAAAACGCAAAACCGACCAAGTCAGCTTTCAGGTGGTCAACAGCAACGTGTGTCGATTGCACGTGCCTTAATGAATGGCGGCGATGTGATCTTGGCCGACGAACCAACAGGGGCACTCGATTCACATAGCGGCGTTGAAGTGATGCGAATTTTGCGTGAACTCAACGCGGCTGGCCATACGATTATTTTGGTAACGCACGATATGCAAGTTGCAAAGAATGCAACGCGTATTATCGAAATTAGTGATGGGGAAATTATTAGTGACCGCCCTAATGTTCCAGACCAGTCTTTAGAAGAAGTTAAATCTGATCCAGATGCAGCACCTGCTTTACAAAATAAGCAGAAAAAAGGCAAAAGTATTTCGGCTTGGCGTTCAACCCTAGATCGCTTATCCGAAGCCTTTCAAATGGCTTTACTGTCCATGAATGCCCACCGCATGCGTACTTTCTTAACCATGTTGGGGATCATTATTGGTATTGCTTCGGTCGTAACGGTAGTTGCGCTAGGTAATGGCTCTCAACAACAGATTTTGAGTAACATTAGCAGTTTAGGCACCAACACAATTACGGTATTCCAAGGTCGTGGTTTTGGTGATAACTCCAAGACAGCCAATTTTAAAACGCTGGTTCCTGCCGATGCCGATGCATTAATGACACAGCCTTATGTCAGTGCAGTCAGCCCGATGGTCAGTACATCCAAGACCATGCGTTATCAACAAAATGAAGCAAACGCGACTATTAACGGCGTAAGTAACGATTATTTTGATGTAAAAGGTCTAGTTTTTAAAGACGGCCAAACCTTTGATCAACGAAGTGTCCGCGACCGTTCACAAGATGTAGTCATTGATACCAATACGCAAAAACAATTCTTTAGCGATGGTACTAACCCAATCGGGCAAGTCGTGTTACTGGGTAGCGTACCAGCTCGTATTATCGGCATTGTAGAACCTCAGACCAGTGGAATGGGTTCGGATGACACGCTGAATGTATATATGCCTTATACCACGGTCATGAGCCGTATGTTAGGGCAAGCGCATGTCCGTAATATTGTCGTACGTATTAATGATAAATACTCGACCAGTGCTGCTGAAAACGCCATTGTTAACTTATTAACCCAACGCCACGGTGCCCAAGATATTTTCACCATGAACAGTGACAGTATCCGACAAACCATTGAGAAAACCACAAGTACTATGACCCTCTTAGTATCAGCAATTGCTGTAATTTCTCTGGTAGTTGGTGGTATCGGGGTAATGAATATTATGCTGGTTTCGGTGACTGAACGTACGCAAGAAATTGGTGTACGTATGGCTGTGGGTGCTCGACAAAGTGATATTTTGCAGCAGTTCCTGATTGAAGCAATTTTAGTATGTTTGATTGGTGGTGTACTTGGCGTACTGCTATCACTTGGCTTAGGACAACTGATTAATAAGTTTGCCGGTGGCAACTTTGCTGTCGCCTATTCAACCACATCAATTGTTGCTGCGTTTGTGTGTTCAACATTGATTGGTGTCGTATTCGGCTTCTTACCTGCCAAGAATGCAGCAAAACTTGACCCTGTTGCAGCACTATCACGAGAATAAGGAAAATTGCATGTCTTTTTCTATGACTAAACTTAGCGCAGCACTTCTCCTCACTAGTTCTCTTGTGGGATGTGCCGCTGTAGTAAAAACACCTTACCAAGCACCAGCTGTACAAGTTCCGGGCAGTTTTCAGTACGATAAGGCTAAAGCTAAAACAGCATCGGTTGAGCAATATTCTGACCGTTGGTGGACATTGTTTGGAGATACACAGCTCAACCAACTCGTAACTAATGTTTTAGAGCGCAATAGTGATTTGGCTGTTGCGGGAATCACACTCCAGCAAGCACGCTTGCAAGCTGATTTAACCGCGAATAAACAAGGCTTACGGACCAGCTCTAGTGTTTCTACAGGGCATTCTTTCGACTTAAATTCGGGAGATGACAGTGCGAAAGGTTTATCAATGAGTGCTGGGGTGAGCTATGAACTTGATTTGTTTGGCAAGCTTGCTCGTCAAACTGAAGCAAGTAAATGGGAAGCCTTAGCAACCGAACAAGATCTTCAAGCTACTGGTCAAAGTTTGATTGCCACTACTGCGAAACTCTACTGGCAACTCGGCTATTTAAATGAACGTTATGCAACTGCGCAGCAAAGCTTAGCCACTTCACAAAAGCTTTATCAATTGGTTCAAACTCAGTATAAAGCAGGTGCAGTTTCAGGATTAGACCTTACGCAAGCCGAGCAGTCTGTTCAAAGCCAAAAAGCAAGTTTAAGCCAGATTGAGCAACAGCTTGTTGAAACGCGTACAGCCATTGCTGTGTTATTGCATCAGCCAGTACAGCAACTCAATATTCAAGAGCCACAGCGTTTACCACGTACAGCGCTACCTGCTATTGGTGCGGGTTTACCAGCGGATATTTTGTCACGTCGCCCAGACTTGCAAGCAGCTGAGCTTCGTTTAAGAAAGGCATTGGCAACTAAAGATGCGACTAAAGCAAGCTACTATCCGTCAATTAGCTTAACCAGTAGTTTAGGTTCAAGCAGCACATCGTTAACGGAGTTATTACGTAACCCTGCCCTTACGCTTGGAGCGAGTTTAAGCTTACCGTTTTTGCAATATAACGATATGAAAAAAGATATCGCGATTAGCAACCTAGATTATGAAAAAGCGATTATTCAATATCGCCAAACGCTTTATCAGGCTTTTGCTGATGTAGAAAACGCGTTATCAAGCCGCACAGAACTCGACAAACAAGTAGCGTTACAAGAGCGTAATGTCGAACTTGCAGAAAAAACTGAACGTTTAACTGAAGTCCGCTACCGTTATGGCGCTGTTGCGTTAAAAACACTTCTTGATGCACAGCAAACTACACGTACTGCGCGCTTGAGTCTTGTTGAAACCAAACAAAGCCAATACAACGCTTATGTCACCCTTATGCAGGCATTAGGTGGTTCACCTGTAAAAGAACTGCCGCAATAACTTGCGCCCAGTAAAAAGCCGTAGTCCTTCAACTACGGCTTTTTTTATGTCTGAATAAATCTTAAGACTTATTCATCATCCATCATAGATTGGCTCATACCTACAGTATTGAAACCAGCATCTACATATAAGATTTCACCAGTAATACCTGAAGCCCAAGGTGAGCATAGGAATAACGCTGCATTACCCACTTCTTCAATGGTTACGTTACGTTTTAATGGCGCAACTTTTTCGTTAGCATCTAGCATTTTACGGAAAGATTTAATACCAGAAGCAGCTAAAGTACGAATTGGACCCGCAGAAATTGCGTTTACACGGATACCGTCAATACCCAAACTTGATGCCAAGTAACGAACGCCAGCTTCTAAAGATGCTTTTGCCATACCCATTACGTTGTAGTTAGGCATAACGCGCTCAGAACCTTGGTAAGTCAAAGTTAATAAACAACCTTGGCGAGCTTGCAATAAAGGTTTTGCAGCACGTGCCATTGCAACAAAGCTGTATGCGCTAATGTCATGAGCAATTTTAAAACCGTCACGGTCAGTCACGTCAGTGAAGTCACCATCAAGCGTGTGCGCAGGTGCAAAGCCGATTGAGTGCACAACACCGTCTACGCCGTCCCAATGTTTTGCAAGTTCCGCAAATGCATTATCAATTTCAGCATCAACGGCAACATCACATGGAAACACAAGCTTAGAACCGAATTGCTCAGCAAACTCATCTACACGTTTTTTTAATTTTTCGTTTGGATAAGTAAATGCAAGCTCAGCACCTTCACGGTGTAATGCTTGTGCAATACCATAAGCAATTGATAATTTACTAGCAACGCCTGCAATCAAAAAGCGTTTACCTGCTAAAAGTCCTTGTGTCATGCCGATCTCACTCAAAACAATTTTCAGCATAATGCCAATATTCAACGTTTTTCGAAATTGCATAATGCATCTTTTTTCAAAAATCGCACGAAAAAAAATCGCTCCGATTTAGGAGCAACTTTTTACCAACTCATTTTTAGTCGTCAGACAATAAGCCAAGCAAACGTAAGAACGAGATATACATCCATACTAAAGTTGCAAGTAAGGCAATACCACACAACCATTCCATGAATTTTGGTGCACGATATGCTGCATTAGTTTCGATCAAATCAAAATCTAAAATTAGGTTCAGTGAAGCAATCACTGCAACAAAAGCAGCAAAACCAATACCTAACCAGTTGCTTTCAAAAATATAAGGAATGCTTGAGCCAAACGCTAAACGCATCACCATCTGCACGATAAATACAATAAAGATCGCCAAAGATGCAGAGATCACAACTGATTTGAACTTTTCAGTTGCGCGTATGATTTGAAACTTATATAGACCAAACATCACCAAAGTCGTGACGAAAGTTGCCAATAACGCTTGAAGAGGAACGCCCGGATATTTCAACTGGAAAGTAAAAGAAATACCACCTAAGAAAGCCCCTTCAAATAAAGCATAAGGAATTGCTAAAGTTGGTGCAGTCGTTGGTTTAAAAGTCGTAATTAAAGCTAAAACCAAGCCGCCAATTGCACCCACAATTGAAGCCGCATAAGCAATACCAACATTTGCAGTAAAGGCTGCATAGAAAAATAAAGCGACACCCACTGCAGCAGCAATGATGGTCAACATAACAGATTTTTGAATCGCACCTTGCACGGTCATCGGTTGACTATAGTCACTGACCGTTTCAACGCGTGTCAGTATCGGGTTATTACTTTGCATAAATGCTCTCTTTTTATAATAAATAAACTTAAAACATCATTTTAAGCAAAATGAATATGAAAGCCAAATTCCCACTTGGCATTATTGTAACAATGTCCTTTAAACAATAAAAAAGGGAGCTTTCGCCCCCTTTTCTTCTTACTTGAATAACCTAATCAATCTTTACCGTCAGTATTCATAATAAAGAAGTATTCGCGGTAATACTTAAGCTCAGAAATGGAATCACGAATGTCATCCATAGCTAAATGTGATGCATTTTTTTTCAGACCACTCATAATTTCAGGACGCCAGCGTTTTGAGAGTTCTTTTACTGTAGATACGTCAAGATTACGATAGTGGAAATACTGCTCTAGTTCAGGCATAAGACGATGTAAGAAACGGCGATCCTGACAAATCGAGTTACCACACATTGGTGAAACTTTTGGATTTACCCATTTTTTTAGGAATTCTAAAGTCTGTAACTCAGCATCACGAGCGGTCAATTTACTACGACGAACTCGTTCAATTAAACCTGACTGGCCGTGCTGACGCGTATTCCACTCATCCATTGCATTTAAAATACGATCAGGTTGATGAATAGCCAAAACCGGACCTTCGGCAAGTACATTTAAATGATCATCTGTAATAATTGTTGCAATTTCAATAATCTGGTCGTTGTCGGTATCTAAACCTGTCATTTCCAGATCAATCCAAATTAATCGTGTATTTAAAGTACTGCTCATGAATGTACGTTCTAAAGTGCCGTAAAAACATCAATAGTAGCAAATTTCTTGCTTCTGCGCTGTAATTCCATACCAGCTTCGTGCTATTTTTGCGGTCTTCAAACAATGGTTTTTTTGGGATATGAATGGCTCTAATTCGTAAGCGTCGTTTAACTGAGCAACAGCAACGTCGTATTGAAAAACAGCATAAAACTCGCCAAGAAGAAGTCGATACTTCACAAGATCTAGATGGGCTGGTTGTACAGCACTATGGACGTCAACTTGAAGTACAGGCACTTTCTGTACCCGCTCATCACCCAGAAAAACCGCAAGTCGCTGAAGGCGAACCAGAACCGTTTTGGAAACCGATTGAATTAAATAGCGTTTGGCGCTGTCACACCCGTACAAACCTTGAATTACTGGTCACTGGTGACCGAGTGAAGTGGCAAGCTGACCCTAATACAGGTTTAGGGATTATTACCGCAATTCATCCACGTACATCTTTACTTACACGCCCGGATCGCTATCACAAAGTAAAACCTGTAGCTGCGAATATCAGCTTAATCGTTATTGTTTTTGCCCCACTGCCAGAACCAGCACCTACTTTGATTGATCGCTACTTAGTGGCATGTGCAGATGCGAATATTCCGGCTCTTTTAGTGCTTAATAAATCAGATTTACTCACTGAAAATGATCCGATTCTCGACATGCTCAAAGAGTATGAAAATTTAGGCTATGAAGTCATGATTTGTCATTCTAAAGGTGACATCTCAACATTGTCCCAGCGTCTTGATGGCGAGACAGTAGCTTTTGTAGGTCAGTCAGGGGTTGGGAAAAGCTCACTTATTAATGTGCTCATTCCAGATGCTGAACAAAAAACCAATATCATTTCTGAAAACTCAGCACTTGGACAGCACACCACGACTTCTACTCGTTTAATCAACTTTGGTAAAAATGGCGCCTTAATTGATTCACCGGGAATTCGCGAGTTTGGACTTTGGCATCTCGATTTAGATAAAATTCGTATGGGCTTCCCTGAAATCGAAGCACATTTAGGTTCGTGTCAGTTCCGTAATTGCACTCATACTCATGAAAAGAACTGTGGCTTAAAACAGGCTGTTGAAGCAGGTGAAATTTTACCACGCCGCCTAGACAGCTTTTTACGTTTAATCGATGAGATTCAAGAAGCGCAGCAAAAAAACTAATTTTCTACCCCATTTGCCCTTGAAGTGGTGATTTTGATCACCATCTATATACGCTATACTCTAGGTCAATTTTGTTTTTAATTTTTTTAGGTGACTTGTGGAACGCTGGTTAGAGTTTATGGGGAATCACCCCATTTTGTTTGGTACACTCGGAGTCTTGATCGTATTGTTCTTCATTTTTGAAGGTCAACGTAACGGTCGTAAAATTTCTCCACAGTCGCTTGGTATTTTAGTGAAAGCGAAAAATGCCCTTTTGATTGACTTACGCGATAGCAAAGACTTCCGCGAAGGTCACATTAGTGGTAGCCGCAATATTCCTTATAGCCAAATTGCAAGTCATGCTGATGAATTAAAAGCAAGTGACCGTCCATTGGTATTTATTTGCAACCTAGGGCAAGTTGCTGGCAGCGCTTTACAGAAAGTCGCTCACCATGACAGCTATCGCCTTGATGGTGGTATCAGTAACTGGAAAGCTCAAGGCTTACCTCTCGTTAAAAGCAAACCAAAAGCTTAAGGAGAATTGTTATGGCAGCAAATGTCATTGTTTACTCAACTTCTGTATGCCCGTACTGCGTTCGCGCTAAACAATTACTTGAGCGTAAAGGTGTTGCTTACAAAGAAGTAAATCTTTCTGTTGAAGCGCCAGAAGTACGTGCTGAATTAATGCAACGTACAAATCATCGCACTGTTCCACAAATTTTTATTAATGATCAGTTTATCGGTGGTTTTGACCAACTTTATGCTTTAGAGCGTGAAGGTAAACTCGACGAATTATTGGCTTAACATCGCATCCATATTAAGGAAAAAACAATGAGCGAAGAACAACAAGTTCAACCACAATTAGCTTTAGAGCGTATTTATACAAAAGATATTTCTTTTGAGGTTCCAGGGGCACAAGTTTTCACTAAACAATGGCAACCTGAACTTAACATCAATCTTTCTTCAGCTGCTGAAAAGATTGACCCAACTCACTTTGAAGTATCTTTAAAAGTTGTGGTTCAAGCCAATAACGACAATGAAACAGCGTTCATCGTAGATGTAACTCAATCTGGTATTTTCTTAATCGATAATATCGAAGAAGACCGTTTACCTTACATTTTGGGTGCATACTGCCCGAACATTTTGTTCCCGTTCTTACGTGAAGCGGTAAACGATCTAGTAACAAAAGGTAGCTTCCCACAGTTACTTCTTACTCCAATTAACTTTGATGCAGAGTTCGAAGCAAACATGCAACGTGCTCAAGCTGCTGCTGTTGAAGGTCAAGCTTAATTTTATAGCTTACCCTCAACTCAAAAAACCGCGTAATTCGCGGTTTTTTTATGAGAGTAATTTAGATTTAACGGTCAAGTGAATGAATCTGAATAGAAGGAAACTGGAATCCACGGCATGATTGTTCTGAACGCCATGCGACTGTTAAGATCATATTACCTAACACAAAGTTTTGGTAGGCAAATGTCCCAATAAGCTCATGCGAACATAATCCGCCCTGATTTGTAGGATGTGCTTGGGTGTTTAAGGTATTTAAATCTAAACGTATACCAAGACCCGATGCTTTTAAAACAGCTTCTTTAGTCGTCCAGACTTTAAACCAATATTCTCTATCTTGTTCTAGACTTTGCCACGTTGCATATTCATCAGGATGAAAAGCATGTTGTGCCAGACTATCCAGACGTACTTTACGATCAAGCTCTTCAACATCTATACCAATATCTTTAATTCGCTCACTCAGCGCTAAAGCATAATATTGTTGGCTATGGGAATGATTAAAATGCAGGGCATGGTCCAGTAAGTAAGGTTTGCCATACTCATGTTTTGCAAATACTAAATCAGTTGGTGCTATCTCTAGCTTTTGAGCAATCAGTTTATTTTTAATATGTTGTATTTGCTGTTTTTTATACTCATTAAATGTATGAAAGTCGGGAAAGTCGTGTTGTTTTCGATTTAAAAAATCATTGAGTTTTCCTATATAAATGTCCACATGTTTACTATTCATTTTATTAATCCGAACCATCCATAATTCACTGCTAGCATTAAAACCTTACTGATACCTGATTAGACAATACAATAAAAAGCCCAAAGAAGACTTTGGGCTTTTTCAATTAAAAACAGATTAACGTTTAAATTTCTTTTCTGCTTTTTTGAATTTCTGAATATAACGACGACGACGTGCAGCTGTACGCTCATCGACCTGACTCTTACGGCCTTCAAACGGGTTTTCAGAAGTCTTAAATTCAATTTTAACTGGTGTACCTTCAAGCTTATAAACCTTACGGAACACATTCTCTAAATAACGGCGGTAATCTGCAGGAGTCTTATCCACCTTGTTACCGTGAATCACAATAGTCGGTGGATTTTGCCCACCCATGTGCGCATAACGCATTTTAATACGACGACCTTGAACTGTCGGCGGCTGATGCTGATCAGTTGCATCATTCAAAATCTGCGTCAATTTCGCAGGAGATACCTTTAAGTTTGCAGACTCATAAGCACGGTGAATTGATGGATATAACTCACCCACCCCAGTACCATGTAGAGCAGAAATAAGGTGAATTCGAGCCCAAGGAATAAAGTCAAAACGGCGCTCAACATCAAGCTTACACTGCTTGCGGTCGTATTCACTCATGTTGTCCCATTTATTGATCGCAATGACCATGGCACGCCCAGCTTCCAGCGCATAGCCAATTAAATGTAAGTCTTGCTCAACAATACCTTCACGGGCGTCAACTACAACCACCACCACATGTGCATCTTTCATCGCTTGTAAAGTCTTCACAATTGAGAATTTCTCAATCATTTCATCAACTTTACCTTTACGGCGTACACCTGCTGTATCAATTAAAGTGTATTTACGACCTTCACGCTCGAACGGAATATAAATAGAGTCACGAGTTGTACCCGGTTGGTCAAACGCTACCACACGGTCTTCACCAAGTAAGCGATTTACTAACGTTGATTTACCTACGTTCGGACGACCAATAATTGCTAGACGCAATCCGGTATCTTTGTCATGCTCTTCAGGATTTTCATCTTCCGGAATATCTTGAAGTACATCCTCAAGCATTTGTTGTACGCCACGGCCATGGCTCGCTGCAACTTGTAATGGTTCACCCATACCAAGCTTGTAGAACTCAACCAAAGCAGCTTCAGCATGAACACCATCAACCTTATTGGCAACAAGATAAATTTTCTTGCCTAAAGTACGTAATTCACGGGCAATTTGCTCATCGGAAGCTAACAATCCGGCACGCGCATCAACTACAAAAATAATAATATCTGCTTCATTGATGGCTGTTTTCGACTGCTCGGCCATGTAGTTATCGATACCGCCTTCACTTTCACCAATACCGCCAGTATCAACAACAATGAAAGACTTATTTTGATAAGTCGCATCACCATATTTACGGTCACGAGTCAAACCCGCGAAGTCGGCTACAAGTGCATCACGACTCTTGGTAATCTGGTTAAATAACGTTGATTTTCCGACATTCGGACGACCAATGAGCGCAATAACGGGTTTCATACAATAACCTTAATTCAAGACCAGCCATATCTCATGGCATGAGCATTAGAAACAGTACAGGAGATATATTTTAAGGTCAGATATGACCATAATAAAAGACGGGGCTTTGAACTGATTTAATTCAAACACCCCGATATTTTTAACAGCGTAATTTGTTAAGCGGCTATTTTAGCACAAGCGAACAAAATTAACGATTCTGCCAAATACTTAAATCGCCTTTTCGGGTCGAAACATAGAGCTGATTCTCAATCACACGTAATGTATTGACCTCACCACTTGTTTTAGAACGACCAATCAACTTACCTGTTGTCGGGTCGATTAGGTGTAAAACACCATCCAAATCACCAACAATAAGGTCCGATCCCAAGACGACAGGATTACTTAAATGACGGTTTAAGAGACTATCATTTTGCCAAAGCTGTTCGCCTGTTGTTAAGTCATAAGCAGTAAGCTTGCCGTCAGTTGACGAAACAAACACTTTATTATCATAAACTTCTGGACGCTTGGTGCTACTTGAATCTTCACTCCAAACCACACGTTGAGAAGCAAGATCAGTAACAGTTACTTGGCCTTGGAAACTAGTTGTTACCATGAGTTGACCCGCAACAACCGGATCACCATCAATGTCAATTAAACGCTGAATATCAGAACGCCCTTCACTTACTGCAACACGGCGTTGGAAGCGCGGAATACCACTAATCGTATCAATTGCATAAACATATGCATTTGCAGAAGCAATTAAAACAGTGCGAGGGTCAAGACTCACTGGCGATGGTTGACCACGTAAACTGAACTGAACATTTGGCAATTTATATGCCCAAACTTGTTGTCCAGATGATACATCATGTGCAAATACAGTACCGTCATTTGCAATTGTAATCACGCGGCCAGACTGAATTAAAGAAGGACTTAATAAAGCACCAGATAATTGTGCAGTCCATTTTTGTTCACCGGTTGCCTGATCTAAAGCAAATAACTGACCTTTACTGTTACCAACAACAACAATACCTTCAGCTGCTTCAACACCAGAGCTTAAGCCCAATTTACTAACTTTTTTCTCCCAAAGACGTTGTTTACCACGATATGCAGCAACTTCACCCTTAGGATCAAGGGTAAAAACGACACCTTCGCTAGCGTCAAGTTGTAAACGTAATGGATCTGCCTTATTCGTAGAAGAAACACTGCGTGAAAACACGGGCACCAAACTCTTATTTGACTCAGTCAATTTCGGTAGTGGATTTGGTTTTGCTTCTTTTACTTTGTTGCTAGAACATCCGACCAATACAGCCGATGCGATTGCAATTGCCAAAGGCAGTTTGAATTTCTGATTCATTAAGACTCTTCCACCTGTGTTTCCAAAATTGGGCGCTCAATCTGTGGATCTTCAACTAAAACGCCAACACTTTCGAGTTTAATTTGTAAAATTTGTCGCTCTTGTTTACGTTCCAGTAACGAATCCCATGCAGCTTGATATGCTTTTTTAGCAGAATCAATATCTTTCTTAGCAACAAAGATATCACCGCGTAACTCTTCTACTGTTGCTTTAAATGCCGGATCGACATCACCAGACAAGGTTTTTAGAGCTTCATCATATTTGTTTTGCGCCAATTGTGCATCTGCTAAACGCAATTTTACAACCTGAATCAGTCCTTCATCTTTTACTTTTGAATTCTCAACTTTTTTCAAAGCTTTTTCAGCAGCAGCATAATCTTGTTTTTCATATGCAAGTTTTGCCAATACAAATTGAGTTTGTATCGCCTGAACTGAATCAATATCGTCTTTTACAATCTTATCTGCCGAAGCTGTTATTGAAGCTAAAGCATTTGGATTATCGGCTGTTGCATTTGCTTCATCCATTAACTGCTGTACTTTTGCAGTTTCTGTCTGACTCGTTGCAAGGTTTCTTTTTTGCCAATATTCCCACCCGAAAAAGGCAATCAATGCAATGAGAATCCCGCTAATCATGGCAGAACCATATTTTTTGGCGAACGACTTTAAGCTGTCGAATTGTTCTTCATCACTTAAGCTCATGTGATTGTCCTTTTCCAGATGTTTCAGTTTATTTTGTAAATTTTTCAATTAAGAATGGTACGAGTTCAGCCAACGCAACTTGTGATTGCTCAGCTGTTGCCAACTCTTTTACAGCAAGCTGCTGTGCTTCCCACTCACGTTCACCCAAAATTATGGCGTAAACAGCCCCAGCCTGATCAGCTTTTTTCATCTGACTCTTCATGCTGCCTTGTGAACCCGTTTTAATGCGGATGTTACTATTCGCAGCTTCTAACTGGTCACGTAATTGTTCTGCTAGAACTAAAGCTTTAGATTGATAAGCAGGCTCCGCAACCAAGAACGCTTCACAGTCACGTACAATTTCAGCCTGTTCGACTTGCTCAAGTAGAAGCAATAAACGCTCCATCCCCATTGCAAAACCGACCGCTGGAACAGACTGATCAGCCTTACCTTTTAACTGGCCAACCAAACCATCATAGCGTCCACCTGCACATACTGTACCTTGCGACCCTAATGCTGTTGTTGTCCATTCAAAAACAGTTTTATTGTAATAATCTAGACCACGTACCAATTTTTGGTTAATTACAAATTTAATGCCTGCGGCAGTCAAATAATCTTGTAATTGCTGGAAGTGGCTTAAACTGTCTTCTTTTAAGAAGTCATGTAATTTCGGCGCATTTTCCAGAATTTTCTGAGTCGACTCAATTTTAGAATCTAAAATACGTAATGGGTTTGTTGTTAAACGGCGCTGTGAATCTTCATCCAAAGCATCTTTATGTTCATTTAAGAACGCAACCAAAGCATTACGATATTCCGTACGCTCATCTGTTTCACCCAAAGTATTCAACTCAAGTTGAACCATGTGATCAACACCCATACGCTTCCACAAACGCGCAGTCAACATAATCAATTCAGCGTCGATATCAGGAGTCGCTACACCAAAAGTTTCCACACCAAACTGGTGGAACTGGCGGTAACGGCCTTTTTGTGGTTTTTCATAACGGAACATAGGTCCCATATACCACACACGTGGCGTAGCACCACGCAACAAGTTATGTTCAACCAACGCACGAACACAACCCGCTGTTCCTTCCGGACGTAAAGTCAGTGATTCAGGTGGGTTTCCTTTATCGAAGAATGTGTACATTTCTTTTTCTACGATATCGGTTGCATCACCAATAGCACGTTTAAACAGTCCCGTTTGTTCAACGATCGGCAAACGAATTTGTTGGTAACCATAAGCATCCATTAAAGATGCTAAATGCTGCTCGAGACGTCTCCACGCTGCTGTTTGCGTTGGTAAAACGTCGTTAAAACCTTTGATTGCGACAATTGAACTCATGATGAACTACGAATAATTTCTTTAGATTTAGCTTCTTCAAGCTCTTGGACACGTTGACGAACCATAGTTTCGATTTCATCAACCAATTGATTGGTATCAATTAAATGGCTTTTCTCACCATTACGATAAACCAATGAACGAGGTGCAGCCCCCACAACCCCGATATCTGCTTCTTTTGCTTCACCTGGGCCATTTACCTTACAGCCAATAACCGAAACGTCCATTGGTGTACGGATATCTTCTAAACGCTCTTCTAAAGCCTGCATCACCTGAATCACGTTAAATTCTTGTCGAGAACAACTTGGACAAGCAATAAAGTTGATACCGTTAGAACGTAGACCAAGCGATTTTAAGATATCAAAACCGATCTTGATTTCATCTTCAGGTTCAGCAGCAAGCGAAATACGCATCGTATCGCCAATGCCTTCCATTAATAACCCACCAAGAGCAATCGCTGATTTCACAGTACCTGTACGGTAAATACCAGCTTCAGTCACTCCAAGGTGTAATGGATTATCAATTTGTTGAGAGAGTAAACGATAAGCATCCATAGTTAAAAATACATTCGATGCTTTTACGCTGACTTTAAACTCATGGAAGTCAAGACGGTCTAAAATATCAATATGACGTAAAGCTGACTCAAGAAGTGCCTGCCCTGTAGGCTCGCCATATTTTTTCTGTAAATCTTTTTCTAGAGAACCCGCATTCACGCCAATACGCATAGAAATACCGTGATGACGTGCCGCAGCCACAACTTCACGAACTTTCTGGTCTGAACCGATATTGCCCGGGTTAATACGCAAGCAGTCCGCACCATAATCTGCAACTGCCAAAGCAATTCTATGGTCAAAATGGATATCAGCTACTAATGGAACTGAAACACGCTTACGGATTGCACCAAAGGCTTCAGCAGCTTCCATAGAAGGCACTGAAACACGCATAATATCTGCACCTGCATCAACACAACGCTCAATCTGAGCCACAGTTGCGTCAACATCGCAAGTTTCGGTATTTGTCATACTTTGCACACTAATAGGTGCATCGCCACCGACATAGACCGAACCAACACGGATTTTACGTGTTGGTCGACGTTTAATTGGGTTCTCTATCATTGTATCGCTCAACTCATGGTATTAGCGGGATAAACGGAATTCAGCTTTACCGTTTACCGTATATGGAGACAATGAAATCTGTTCTTGGTTTAGACTTAATGACACAGCCGTTGCATCATCAAGACGAATCTGGAATGGAGACTCACCATTTAAGGTTAAAGTCGATGCCTGACGACCCGTCGCTAAAACCTTCCCTGTTGCATCTACAATATGAACAGAAGTTGGACGGTTAAAGTTTAACACCAATTGGTCACCCACTGTTGCAGAGGTGTTCCCTTTCATAGGTAAAACTTCAACATTAGACTGATTTGCTTTTGGCAGCTCAGCATCTTCTTTGTTTGAGGTCCATTTTTGGACACCCATCACAATTAATGACACAACAGCAATAATCAAAATTGCAAGCAGTGCGCGCTTTAACCATTTTTTGTTACGATCACTATTAGAACCCGGTAATTTACCCATGATTTTAATTGGTGAGTTGTTTAAAGCATGATTTGGCAAAAGCCCAGTATCGTTTGCATAAATCTCATCAAAACGCTGGATAATTGCAGTTGCATCAGTATTTAAATACTTCGCATAAGAACGATAATAGCCTTTGATAAAAGTCGCTTCTGGCAAAGATTTATAGTCGTCTTGCTCTAACGCATTGAGCGTTTTCAGCGGCATATTTAAATCTGAAGATACTTGCTCTAATTCTTTTTTCTGAGAAACACGAATTTGACGTAAATACTCACCAGGACGTTGAATATTTCCTAAAGCAGAAGTCGGTAAGCTTGAGCCAGTTGGCTGCTGTGAATTAGGATTTATTTCCATACGGCCTCAGTACTATACTGTAATTGCAAATAACGTTGATATTCTGGACTTTCCGGGAATAAAGCACGTAACTGGTTTACTAAAACTTGCATTCCCATTTTATCCGCATTGGCTCGAGCCACTCTTAAACCAATCCAAAGTGCGCGTGCACCCTGATTTTTCTGCCCCACTGTACGAACATATTGTTCATACATTTGTGTAGCAGCCGGAATCTGCTGCTGCAAATAAAAAATTTCTGCTAACTCTAACATTGAAATATAAGAGTCGCGGTTAGCAAGAAGTGCTTGTTTGAATGTTTTTTCAGCACTCGCAATATCGCCTAGTTTTAAATAAATTCGCCCCAGATTTTCTAAAGCCTGGTAACGTTGATCATAGCCTAATGTTGCACCAGCAATACGAAATTGCTCAATAGCATCATTATAACGCTCCATTTGGTACAAATACGTACCATAATTATTACGTGCCTGAGCATTGTCTGGTTCAGACGAAATTGCACGCTTAAAGTAATGTTCTGCTTTTTCTAAATTGGATTTACTGCCTTCTTGTTGCAATAAAATACCCATCATCATATTTGCCGTTGCATCACGACTATCGACACTTAACGCTTGGTCAAGAGAACGCTTTGCAGAATCCAAGTCACCAGAACGAATGTATTCGGCAGCAAGCTGCGTACGCACTTTTACTGCTTTTTCCGGGTCCTTTTTAACCGTTTGCGAAGTCTGACAACCACTTGCCAAAAGTGCAACAGCAACCCCCATACATAACATGATCTTCAACTTCGGAGTACTCAAAGTCTGCCCTCAATATTATCCTTGTGTACGTAAAATCTCTTGTCGTTGAGCCACTTTCTTTTGCCACTGCTCAGCACGACGCGTACGGTCAGCAACTTGGCCGACCAATTGTCCACATGCGGCATCAATATCATCGCCACGTGTTTGACGAATCGTACACACAAATCCTGCATCAGACAAAGTTTTTTGGAAAGAGATGATACGATTTCGACTTGAGCGTCCATATGGCGCATGAGGGAACGGATTAAATGGAATCAAGTTAATTTTACTTGGTAAGTTTTTAAGTAATTTAAGCAACTGCTGTGCATGTTCAGGTTGGTCGTTCACACCTTCTAACATGACATATTCAATGGTCACATGTTTACGCGCACTTTCATTACCATCTTTAGCAATATAACGCTGACATGCCGCAATCAACTGAGCCAATGGATATTTTTTATTAATAGGCACAAGTTCATTACGCAATTCATCATTTGGCGCATGTAGGGAAATTGCTAAAGCAACATCAATATCTTTTGCAAGTTGATCAATTTTTGGCACAACACCTGACGTTGACAAAGTCACACGACGTTTTGACATACCATAAGCAAAGTCATCGAGCATAATGTGCATTGAGCTTAATACGGCATCGTAGTTGAGCAATGGCTCACCCATACCCATCATCACGACATTGGTCACTGAACGCTCGCGCTCAGCAACAGGCACTTCTTCCATATAGGAATAGTTTGCCATCCAAAGTTGCCCAATAATTTCATCCGGCGTTAAATCGCGCTGAAAACCTTGCTTACCTGTTGAACAAAATGAGCAGTCCAATGCACAGCCCACTTGTGAAGAAATACACAAAGTTTTGCGTGAACCTGTTTTATCTTCGGCAGGAATTAATACAGTTTCTACTAAAGAGCCAGAACCTTCACCTACGCGAAACACCCATTTACGTGTTCCGTCTTTTGAATAATGACGGTGTACCACTTCAGGAGCTTTAATTTCACAAATTTGTTCAAGCTTTGCACGCAATTTGCCTGAAATATTAGTCATTTCAGCAAAATCAGTAACAAAGTATTGATGAATCCATTTCATAACCTGACCGGCACGAAACTTTTTCTCACCAATATCTTCAAAGAATTTTTCTAATTCAGCACGTGACATGCCGAGTAAATTCACTTTTTCGGCAGCAGGCGATGCTGGCGTGGACGAAGATTGCTGCTGTCCATCAAGATTTTCAGATGAAACGACCACTGCAGAACTCATGTGTATTTACCTAAACCATGTCAAAAAAAGAATATATTGTTCAAGAATCAAACAATATGCTCTTGAGAGAATAAAAAAACCAGATAAGTAGTATACCACTTATCTGGTTTGAATGCTTTCGATTAACGAGTGCGTGGGCAGATCTCGTTGTCAGCAAAGAAGTAAGCAATTTCACGCTCTGCAGAAGCAACTGAGTCAGAACCGTGAGCAGCATTTTCATCGATGCTTACAGCGAAATCAGCACGGATAGTACCAGGAGCCGCTTCTTTAGGGTTTGTAGCACCTAAGATTTCACGGTGAGCAAGAACTGCGTTTTCACCTTCAAGAACAGATACAACAACTGGACCAGAAGTCATGAATGCAACTAAGTCACCAAAGAAACCGCGTTCTTTGTGCTCTGCATAGAAACCTTCAGCATCAGCTTGAGAAAGGTGTTTCATTTTAGTCGCAACAATTTTTAAACCCGCTTTTTCGAAACGAGCAAAAATTTCACCGATGTGGTTTTTAGACACAGCATCTGGCTTTACGATAGACAAAGTACGTTCAATTGCCATGAGTGGCTCCTTTATTTTAAGATTTAAACTTTAAAAAATTTGCCGCATTATACCGATGTCATAGGCAATAATCAGCTTTGAATGTGTAAAAGTTGCGATTTTTTCTACTGTTTTTAGCGAACTTCATCCAACCAAGCCATCTGGATGGCTTCTAGCAATCCTTCGGTTGATTTATTTGGGTCATCACTAAAGTCTGGTAACGCACAAACCCATGCATGTAAATCGGTAAAACGAATCCATTGCGGATCAACTTCTGGATGTGCTTCTGACAATTCAATGGCAATATCAATCGTATCTGTCCAACGTAAGCCCATAGCGGCTCCTATCTGTTTAATCTGCTAAATCAAGAACTGTGTACTTTAGCAAATCCACAAACCTAATCGATAGCTTAAGCTGATAAAAATTACTGTTCGTTATAAAGCAATGCCCAATAATGGCGCGACAAAAATAATCAGACTTGCTACTGCTGCACCAATAAGTGCGCCCACAATCACATCACTCGGATAGTGAAGTCCAAGTACCATACGAGACAATGCCACAAGCACCATGAACGGCAACATCGCTGCAAGCAACACAGGTTGGATATACCCCAACACAATTGTCACCATGACAGCATGTAACGTATGACCTGATGGAAAACTAAAGTGATCGAGTGGTCTTTCACCGAGAACAATCACCTGATGTACTTGGTAAGGACGTGGACGCGTGGTTTTATGTTTTAAGAATTTATAAATTGCTGTTCCAACCGAACCACCAAGTAGCAAATAGATAATTTGCAAGCTATAGGTAATGCCCTGCATTCCCCATACAATTGCCAACATAAGGTACCAAAAAGGTCCGTCACCAGCACGGCTAATAATTTTAAAGAATAATGCCACACGCTGTGAATGAGAGAAATTATTGAGATATAAGCAGCCTCGTAAATCGAGATCGAGTATTTTTATTTTTGCATTCTTAAATTTCATGGTTGTTCTCCTATTTTAGGATACTTAGGTGAAGTCCGCCGAGGGTTCCTTCACTACCTGATAAAATGCCTGTTCTAATTGCTGTACCGGAAGTTGCCAACCGCTTTGCTGTACTTTATGACAGGCTTGTATGCCCATTTCTCTAAGTTGTTGTATTGAAGGAAGCTGATAAATTTGTTGTATAAAATGGTTCTTATGCCCAAGTGGGCTTAACCAACCGTTTACGCCATGTATTAAATACTGGTGTGCACATGCATAATCATACGCGATAACTGGCAAACCGCTCGCCATTGCTTCCAAAACTACGTTACCAAACGTTTCAACTTGGCTTGCAAATACAAAGACATCGGCACTTGCATATGCGACTGCCAAATCGTGCCCGCGCAAACTACCCGTAAAAATAACATTTTTCGCTTCAGGTAGCGCTTTTAATCGAGCAAGATCCGGGCCATCTCCCACCACAACCAGTTTAGTTTTCTGTTGCTGAATGTTTTGCATAGCTGCATAACTCTCAACGATCAGCTGGACTTCTTTTTCCGGTGATAAACGACCTACATACAACATGACACGTGTATCGGAATCAACGCCCCATTGCTGGCGTAAGCTTTCTGAGCGATGTTTTGGTGAAAAACGAGTAGTATCCACTCCTCGCCCAACAACAACTAGAGGACATGTAATGCCAAAACCGCGTAAAGCCTCTTCCGTGTCCTTGCTCGGAACACAGGTCACCTGAGTATTGTTATGGAACCAGCAAAGGTATTTTTGAATCGGCTTCACCAAAAAGGCCAAATCGAAGAACCTGCTAAAATCTTGAAACGGCGAATGAAAACCGCTAGAGACCGGAATATCTTTGGCTTTTGCGGCTTGCATGGCTGTTAAACCTAACGGTCCTTCAGTCACAATATGTACGACATCTGGCACAAATTTTTCAAAAGCTTTTGAAACTTTTAAATATTGGGGCCAGCCAAATTGCAAAGTTGGATATTTTGGAATCGCTTGTGACATGACCAGACATTCTTGTTCTGGCAAAAAATCATGACATTTGGCTTTTTGCTCAGGTCGAACAAGTAGAATTTTATGCCCTTGTTTCTGTAAACCTTGGCATAACTGCAACAAAGAGAGTGCTACACCATTAATTTCAGGCGGCCATGTTTCTGTCACAATCGCAATTTTTAAACGAGGACGAACCAACTCGTGAAGTTGGTGCAATTCCTGAGTATTAGACAAATGCTGTTTTTGTTTAAAATAGAATTGGAAGCTTTCAGGAAGTTGCTGTTGTTTTAATAGTGCTGTCGCGTATGAGCCTTGCATAGCGCCATCCATCAGTATATTTATTTTCATGCTTAAAGATTAAGCAGCTTTCTTGACACTTTGATGATAAATGCATGACAGTTTACTGACATAAAAATTAAAAAAGCACGCTGAGAGCAGCGTGCTTTTGCATAAAACAGACAAGAGAACTTAACGGTTCTGCAATTTCGCATAATCCATCAATACATTCGCAGCTTCATTTACGAACGTTTCTTCTTCTGGCAACGCAGGACGTTGATTAGCTTTCATTTTGGCACGAGATTCAGCTAGAGCATCTAGAGAAGCCTGATAGCTTTCCCAGTTAGGGAAAGGTTTTTGACCTGTTGCTATACGACGTTCATTTTCAGCATCTAAAGTTTGCTTTTCTAAACTCAAAAGCTCTGCACGGCGCTTATCAATATCAAGCACAACTTGTTTCTGGTCACTCGTAACCTTCGCAATTGCTGTACGTTTATTTAAATACTTAAACTGTGGATCAACAGCAACACGTTGTTCCGAAAGTTGAGACAGCTTCGCTACATATGGCTGCACTGAACCTTCACGCTTAAATGGTGCAGTCGGAATCGTATCCCACTTCAACGCATTTTTCGATTTACGCTCACCAAACTCTTCGTTATAGATATCAACAAGCTTAATATCTGGCACTACACCTTTGTTTTGCGTACTACCACCCGTTACACGGTAGAATTTACGCTGAGTTAAGGTTGCTTGACCATATGCCAAAGTATCGAGTTGGACCTGAGCTGTACCTTTACCTGTGGTTGTACTACCAATGATAATGCCACGCTCATAATCTTGAATTGCAGCAGAGTAAATTTCACTTGCAGATGCTGAGGCTAAGTTCACCAATACAGCGAGTGGACCTGTATAGATTTGCTGACCACCATCGTTGTCTTCAAATACACTTACGTTGCCATTACCATCACGAATTTGCACAACTGGACCTGACTTAATCACTTGTCCAAGCATACGTGCAACTTCTTCTAATGAACCACCTGGGTCATTACGCAAGTCAATAATAATACCTTCAACTTTCTTGGCTTTTAATGCCTCAAAAGCATTTGCCGTATCTTCAGAAACTGAGCGATATTGCTGACCAGCACGACGTGAACGATAGTCAAAATAGAACGACGGAATTTCAATCACACCTAATAGATGCTTTTTACCATCACGTGTCACTTCAACTGTACGTGAACGAACACCGGCATCTTCTTCTTGAATAACATCACGTACCAAAGTCACATTGCGTGCTTGACTCATTGATGCACCAGCACCAAGAAGCTTCAACGTTACTTTTGTACCGCGCTTACCACGAATCAACCCAACAATTTCCGAACTCGACCAGCCGACCACATCGATCATTTTGCCGCCCTCTTGAGCGACACCAACGATTCGGTCTCCTGATTTCACTTGACCAGACTTACTTGCAGGACCACCTTCTACAATAGTTTCAATCTTGGTGTAATCTTCATTACCACGTTCTGGGCGAATCGATACCCCAATACCTTCAAGTTGTAAGGTTGTTTGGCGGTTCAGCTCTATCGCATCAATTGGCGGATAATAGTTACTGTGCGGATCATAAGTTGCCAACATTGCATTTAATGTTTTATCCAACACATCGTCGCTTTTCACACGACTAATTCTTTCAAGCTGACGCGTATAACGCTTAGTCAAAGTCTGAGCTGGCGTTAAATCTTCTGGGCCTGTTAAATCTTGACCATCAGCAAGTGAAGGGTTCTCTTTTAACGCCTTTTGTTTTGCCTGCTCTTCTTCACGGCTAATTGTTAAATTAATTAACTGAGAAACCAGCATTTTACGCCAGTGATTTTGCTGTTCAGCTGACGTTTTAAAATACGGTGCTTTTTCGCGATCTACTTCAATAAAAGTATTTGGCTGTTTTAAGTTTTGTGGTTTCTTCAACTCAGCAAGCATGAACTCATAAAACTGTTTTAAGCGCTCACGATATTGCTGGTGAATAGCAAATGGCCCAGTTAAATTCCCCGCTTTTAATGAAGCACCAAAATTTGAACCATAGAGCTTTTTATAGTTTTGAACTTCAGCGTCTAAAAATAATGAGTGGTCCGGATCAAGACTGTCTAAGTACATATCAAGAATACGGTTAGATGTGTTCGCATCCAGACGCATATTTAAATAATGTTGGCGGTCTACTAAAGTTGCCAGTTGACGAGCCACCAAGGCTTGCTCTTGCGTTGGCTGGATCGATTGAGAAACAGCAGCAGTATTGGTTGCTGCTCTTGCTTCGTTCATCGTATGAGAGAAGAATAAACCGCCAGTCGCGATTGCTACTGCACAAGCTATAGTTTGAAGTTTCATAAATTCTTAATACTTCCTTGGGTGTTCGTATCTTACACGCTCTGTTATCGATATGAACTAAGCAGATTCAACATCTTAACCAACTAAATTGTTTATACCGTGTAGTTTTATCATATTCTGTACTGACAAAATGTAGCAAATCATTGCAAAATTCGCTTATTGTTTTTCAATCAAAATTCAAATGGAACCAATATGATTGGCGCGTTGATGCTGGACATAGCCGGCACAGAACTTACTCAAGAAGATATTGAACTATTACAAGCTCCGCAAGTCGGTGGCATGATTTTATTTGCACGAAATATTGAATCACCACAACAAGTCCGTGCTTTAACCGACCATATGCGCCAAGTTCGCCCAGATATTTTGATTGCTGTCGACCAAGAAGGTGGTCGCGTTCAACGTCTAAAATCTGGCTTTACATTATTGCCAGCCATGGGCCGTTTTGGCGAGCTCTATATAACTCAACCTCAAAAAGCACTTGAATTAGCTGAACAGTGCGGCTGGTTAATGGCGACTGAAGTGCTTGCAGTCGGTATCGATTTTAGTTTTGCACCGGTTCTAGACCTCAATGCGATTAGTGATGTGATTGGTGACCGTGGCTTCTCTAAAAATATCGAAGATATCGCTCCACTTGCTGGTGCATTTATGCGCGGTATGAAAAAAGCCGGCATGGCAAATACCGGTAAGCACTTCCCTGGTCACGGTTCGGTAAAAGCCGATTCACATGTCGCAGCTGCAATCGATAGCCGTAGCTATGACGAAATTTATAATCATGACATGCAAAGCTTTATTAAGCTTATGCCTGAGCTAGATGCGCTCATGCCGGCACATGTGATTTACGATCAGGTTGATCCAAATCCGGCTGGTTTCTCATCTTTCTGGATTCAAGAAGTCCTTCGTAATCGCTTGAAGTTTAATGGCGTACTTTTCTCCGATGACTTAAGCATGCAAGCTGCTTGTGTGGCTGGTGGTGCAGATGCGCGTATTCAAGCGGCTCTGGCAGCAGGCTGTGATATGGGGTTAGTGTGTAATGACCGTAGTGCAGCATGTACAGCACTTGAAGGTATTGCAAACTTAGAACTACCAAACCAAGAGCGTTTAGAACGTATGCGTGGTCGAATTCCACAAATCCAAGTTGGTGAAACTTTATCGCTTGGAAATGAATGGCAAGCTGTCAAAACAGCCATTGAAGAATTTAAAAACTCATTCTAAATTCTAGTGCAAGACCATATTTGACTGATAATTAAAAAATTGTCAGTCAAACCACACAAAAACAATAAATCGAGTTCAGGACGAATGACACAACACCTTTCAAAACACCGCCACATTTCTTTTACAGCCCACTATACAGGCTATATCTGGTATCAAATGGGGATCTCACATGAAGCACTTGCCACCAGTAAAGGCAAATCACTGGCATATTTAGTTCACCCATTAGAGTCTTGGGCAGAGAAATATGTGGGCGGCAGCATGCGCACGACGCTTAAACAGCGCCATACCATGCTTGATCATGATTTAGAGAAGTTAATTCAAGAAAACCCTGATTTACAGGTGCTTGAAATTGCTTGTGGTTTATCACCACGTGGTTGGTGGTTTAGGCAGCATTATCCTTCCATTAGCTATCGAGAGCTTGATTTACCTGATATGGCTCAAACAAAACAAAATGCACTACAACAAATTGAAAAAAATGCACCTGAAGTTTTATCAGTCGATTTATTTACCGAAGCCTTTGCTCAAGCATTTGAAGTTTTTGACTCTAACCGCCCACTGGTTGTAATCAGTGAAGGTTTAATTAACTATTTTGATAAAGACTTATTAAAGCAACTGTTCCAATCCATTGCCCACTATGGCGCTTCCTCTAAAAAGCTTCATTATTTAACTGACCTGTATCCTGAACCCGTTAAAAACAAACTTGCTAGTATTATCTGGAACAGCAGTAAATTACTTAAACTTATGTCTCGAAGCTCATTTAGTTTTCATTTTAAGACTCCACTAGAAGTGAAAGACTTTTTTAAAGATGCAGGCTTTAGTCAAGTTAACGTTGAACAACCGCAAATATTCTTTGGACAAGTTTCTAAAGACAGCGATGAAGAGCATTTAGGCGACTTAGTCTGGACTATCCATGCTCAATTAAAATAAAAAATGGAAGCCTCGTGAGTTTTGAGGCTTCCAAATCATAAAAGAATTAAACGTTAAGCTGCTTGTTTCTGGCGAGCAATGAAGCGGCTTAAACGGTCAGCAAGCTCAAAGCTACCATGTTTAAATAAGGCACGGACTCCTTGTTCAGTAGCTTCAAAAATTAAACACTCAATCGAGAAAGCACCCTCTTCATCTTCTAAATGTAAAGCCAAATCACGTGGGTGTTCATTTACAAACTCAAGCTGTGCTACATCATCTAACTTCAAATACATCCCAAAGAAAGTCACGTCAACAATCGTCACTGGCACCTCTGTTTCACATTCACGGTGGCTCAGTTTCGTTTTAGGCTGGAGAACTGGTATACGCTCTTCACCTCGGCGTTCCATGTTTTGTATTTGCTCACGCGTCATTGGAATAATGCCATCCAGATTTTGGATAGATTCACCCTTCAAAAATGAAGTGAACAAACTCATAGTTTCTTTACGGCGCTGGAGCTGCGGCACATGGTCGGCGTTAGCAATCAGAGCAAATTCCATATCCGGACATTGCAAAGCAAAATTGGCATTTTCATGAGGTAAAGTAAAACTATCGTACTGCCCTGCTGCGATCAGTGTCTTACATTCTGGAATAGGTACATCTGTTAAACGCAAAAGGCGATTACAGTTAATTTCATAACGCTCTCGTTCAGTACCCGTAAATTCTGCCATTTGCCTAAAAAATAATTTTTTAGCTGTAGGCGACATACGCGTTTTATCTAATTTGGCATGATTCACCAAATATAAAATTACCGCTTGCCCAAACTCTTCCATACGATTTTCTTGCATGAGTTTGAGCGACTCTTCCAGAATCATCCGCCAGCTTTTACGGGTCTTTTGCATAACACCCATTAAAATCATACGGTCCATCAAATCTGGACGATGATAAGCAAAACAAGAAGCAACAACTGAACCCAACGACATTCCCATTACAGAAACTTTTTGAATTCCGACGATATCTAGCCAACGTCCTAACATTTCCGACAAATCGGGAAGCTCTAATGTTCCAGCAGAAATTCCGGTATTTCGATTGGTAATTTGTTGATTTGCGCCCATAGATGGCAAGTCGATTAAAATCACTGGGCCACTTTCAAATAGTTGTTCAACACAATATTTATACGAGTTAAAATTTTGAAAAGCACCGCCAACAATCACAATCGGTGTTTTGTGAATCGTTTGTGGGTCTGCAATCGCCATGTATTCAATTTTCCAACCGTCAATCCATGTGGTACGAGCTGGCTGTTTAAAACTATCTCTATGGTAGATATCGAAAAACCCAAAACCGGCATAAGCTTGGTTTATCTCCGAATCCATTTGAATAATGGAATTCATATCCTTGCTTCCTCCTTGCTGTAATTTTTTTATGCTGCAAGAGTTCCTTCTTGAACACGTAATCTTTTATGCACAAATCTTTAAAATTTGTATTTGTTTGTATTGCACAATAACATTCTAAACAATTGTCTGAAATATACGCAATCGCTGAATTGACCGCTCATCCTGTTTAAGCCGCGAATAGTTTGCAAAATATTTAAATGTTTTTTTATAGCGGTCACATTTTTGAAAAAAAGCCATTCATTGTTCCGCATTTGACTGCTACTATCGTAGTCATTGGTAAATGATTAAAAAATGCTATGCAAGATTCAATTGAACAATATATGCAAAAAGTTGGGCAACAAGCACGTGATGCTTCACGCGTCTTAACAAGTGCTTCTACCTCACTTAAAAATCATGCACTCTCTGCTATTTATACTGCATTGGAAAACAACCAAGCAGCTATCTTGGCGGCGAATCAAATCGACATGGAAAAAGGCCGTAGCAACCAGCTCGACAGCGCCTTACTTGATCGTCTTGAGCTTACGCCCGCACGTTTTAAAGGGATGTTGCAAGGTTTAAAAGATGTGATCGCGCTTGTCGATCCAATTGGGGAAATTACGGATCTTGCATATCGCCCCACAGGCATTCAAATTGGGAAAATGCGTGTACCTCTAGGTGTCGTTGGTATGATTTACGAATCACGTCCAAATGTCACACTTGAAGCTGCATCCTTAGCAATTAAATCGGGCAATGCCATTATTTTACGTGGTGGCTCAGAAGCACTTGAGTCAAATAAAGCAATCGCAGAAGCAGTGAAGCATGGCTTAAAAGTTGCTGGTTTACCTGAGCACTCAGTACAAGTGATTGAAACTTCTGACCGCGCAGCGGTTGGTCATCTCATTACTATGGCTGAGTATGTAGATGTTATTGTTCCACGTGGTGGTAAAAGCTTAATTGAGCGTGTAACCAACGAAGCTCGCATTCCTGTGATTAAGCATCTTGATGGTAACTGTCATGTGTTTGTAGAAGCACAAGCTGACTTACAAAAAGCGTTACCAATTACCTTGAATGCTAAAACACATCGTTACGGCGTTTGTAATGCAATGGAAACTCTGCTCGTTGATGAAAAAATTGCAGAAGTTTTCTTACCACACATTGCTGAGCTTTATGCTGAAAAACAAGTTGAGTTACGTGGTTGCCCAGAAACACGTCGTATTTTGGGTACTACTGTAAAACCTGCGACAGAAGAAGATTGGTATACCGAATATTTAGGGCCAATTCTTGCAGTTAAAGTGGTTAGCGGTATTGATGAAGCAATTGACCATATCAACAAATATGGTTCGCATCATACCGATGCAATTGTGACAGAGAACTATACTTTGGCACGTCAGTTCTTGGCTCGTGTAGATTCAAGCTCTGTCGTAGTTAATGCATCAACTCGTTTTGCCGATGGCTTTGAATATGGTTTAGGTGCTGAAATTGGTATCTCAACAGATAAAATTCATGCACGCGGCCCTGTTGGCTTAGAAGGTTTAACTTCTCAAAAATGGATTGTGTTAGGTGACGGTCAAATTCGTCAATAAGCCTCCTACTTACTCCTACTTAAATAAAAACGCCTGATCCATATCAGGCGTTTTTATTTTGTTATTTCCCATAAAAAAGCCAGCCCGAAGGCTGGTTTTTTAACCATAGATCAATTAGAAAATAAAGTCGGTATTCACAAATTTAGAATAGTGCTCAGACACCATAGAAGCCAGCATACCTTTACTGTCATCCGTCTGTTTAGCCGCAATCATAGAGCGGATCGAGAATGCACGAAGCGCATCATGCACAGAAAGTGTACCTTCTGCAGAATCTTTACGACCACCAAATGGGAATACATCAGGACCACGTTGACACTGACAGTTGATATTTACACGACAAACTTGATGTACGAGTGTGTCTACTAAATGGCCAATTTGCGCTGGGTCACTACCAAAAATACTCACCTGCTGACCATGATCAGAAGTAGTGACATAATCCAATACAGTTTCAATATCATCATAAACAGCAACTGGTACCACTGGACCAAACTGTTCTTCGCGATACAGTCTCATCCCCTCAGTCACTGGATAAACTACGGCCGGATAGAACATGGTTTTGCAAAATTCACCACCTTCCGGATTAACCACTTTTGCTCCTTTTGCCACTGCATCTTCAATCACTTCAGTCATGTAGGCTGTACGATGCATACCTGGTAGCGGCGTAATAGATACACCTTTTTCCCACGGCATACCTACTTTCAACTTAGCCAGCTCAGTCGTTAAACGGTTAACAAACTCATCGGCTATCGAACGGTGCACCATCAGCATTTTTAAAGCTGTACAACGCTGACCATTGAATGACAATGCACCCAACAGACACTCTTTCACTGTCAGGTCCAAATCAGCATCTGGCAAAATGATAGCTGCATTCTTAGCATCCAACCCCAAAATCGCACGCAGACGGTGAGATTTAGGATGTTGTTTTTTCAAGTGATCAGCTACTTTACTAGAACCAATCAGTGCCAGTACATTAATTTGCCCAGATGCCAGCAAATGCGGCACCACTAGAGAACCTGGTGCATAAATGGTATTGATCACCCCTTTTGGAAATGAATCACGAAATGCCTCTAACAATGGTTCAAATAGTAAAGTTCCAAATTGAGGCGGTTTAAAAATAATGGTATTACCCATCAGCATAGCTGGGATCAGGGTCGCGAAGGTTTCGTTTAGCGGGTAGTTGTATGGTCCCATACACAACACAACACCTAATGGAGTACGACGAATTTGACCAATGGTGCCTTCAGCAATTACAAAGCGGGAGTTGGCATTATCCAGATCTTTCAGGGCATCAATGGTTTGACGCATGTAGGTAATAGTACGATCAAACTCTTTCTCTGAATCAGCCAAGCTCTTGCCAATTTCCCACATGATCAGCTTAATAATCAGATCTCGTTGCTCTACCATGCGCTGAATGAAATTTTGCATACATGCAATACGCTCACTAACCTTCATCATTGGCCATTCGCCACGACCATTGTTATAAGCTCGTACCGCTGCTTCTAATGCTTCATCGCTTTCTTTCTCACCCATGACTGGATAACTACCAAGTTCAACTTGCTCTAGGCTACCGTCAGGCTGCTGAATCCAGATTGGAGATAATGTTTTCTTGGTTGCACCAGCCCATAACTTCAACTCACCATCCACGAGTGAAACACGCTGATGAATTTGAGATGGCAAACGTACACTTTCAGGAATACCGTCCACTACTGGGAATTTATGCTGCAAATTATTTAACTGATTCATTCTTCTTAATACCTTATTATTTGTATGTCTTTATATATCCCCGAACCGTACACTGTAATCAGTTCTTCTTCGGATCAATACCACTATTATTATCAGTACTCACCTTGCTTGAACCGTAGGCCACAAGGTGAATTCTTAAAGCATGGATAGTTTCGATATTTTCTAGATGAATTTACCCCCGACACACACTATCAGTTACCTCTAGCTTCTGGATAACTTGTTCAATGATCTGTTCTGGTGTGAGAGCAATATCAATAGCAATTGCTTCATTCACATCAGGTTCCTCTAATGTATCTAGTTGGGTTTGTAACAATGCCGGATCAAAAAAATGACCAGATCTTTCTGCAAGTCTTTGCTGTAATAGTTCATAAGAACCTTTTAGATATACAAACTTAACATTTTGGTCCTGCCCTCTTAAAATATCGCGATACATCCGCTTTAAAGATGAGCATGTAAACACAGCCGTTTCACCATCTCTTTGTTTTGCTTCAATTGCCTGACGAATAGCTTGCAACCACGGCAAGCGGTCTTCATCGGTTAAAGGGATACCTTGGCTCATCTTACTTTTATTTGCAGCTGAATGAAGCGTATCGCCATCAAGAAACTCACAAGCCAAACGCTCTGATAACAACTCACCAATAAGGGTTTTCCCTGTGCCACAAACACCCATTGCTATCACTATCATGGATTACCTACCTCTAATTACAAAACAGCACTAAGCAACAATGTGAAAGACAAACCAAGTACCGAAATAATTGTTTCCAGTACAGACCAAGTCTTCAGTGTCTGCCCAACTGTCATTCCAAAATATTCTTTGATTAGCCAGAAACCAGCATCGTTTACATGCGAGAAAATTAATGATCCAGAACCTGTTGCTAATACTAAAAGTTCAGGTCTAACGACTACACCTGCTGCTGCCGCAATAGGTGCAACAATGCTACAAGCCGTGGCCATCGCAACAGTAGCCGAACCTGTTGCCAGACGTATGAGAGCAGCAACAAGCCATCCTAATAACAATGGTGAAAGGTTTGCTTTTAAAGCAGTAGAGACGATTTCATTAGAAATTCCACTGTCTCTTAAAATACCGCCGAAACCGCCACCAGCACCAACAATCAGCAAAATACCCGCAATTGAAGCTAGGCATCCACCACAGAATTTTTCAATTTGTTCACGGTTAAAACCCTGCATGGTGCCAAAAGTAATAAAGCTGACCAAAACAGCAATAAGCAATGCAATATCAGAAGTACCAATAAAGCGTAATAACTCATTTGGGAATGTTTTTGGTGCAAAGAAAACATCTGCCCAACTACCAACTAGCATCAATGCAACCGGTAGCATGATCGTAAATAAGGTAATCCCAAAGCTCGGCAATTCACGTGTATTGTTAGCATCTGCTTCAACAAACTGCTTTGCTAAAGGATTATTTTCAGGCAATTTGACATATTTGTTGATCCATAATGCATATAATGGACCTGCAACAACCGCCGTCGGGACGCCAACCAATAAACTGTACATAATGGTTTTACCGATGTCGGCATGGTAAGCCTGTACCGCAAGCAAGGCGGCTGGATGCGGTGGAATCAACCCATGTACGACCGATAAACCCGCAACCATAGGTAAACCAACAATTAATAATGATTTACCTGTACGTTTGGCAATATTGAATGCAATTGGAATAAGAAGTACAAAACCAACTTCAAAAAATACCGGAAGCCCTACAATTAACGCAATGAACATCATCGCCCAGTGAATATGTTTTTCACCAAACCATTTAATTAAAGTAATTGCTATTCGTTCTGCACCGCCTGACTCGGCCATCATCTTGCCAAGCATGGTTCCTAACGCAATCACAATCGCAAGGTGACCTAGTGTTTTACCGGTACCTGCTTCATATGATTTAACAATCCCGTCCATTGGCATGCCAACTGCAAGAGCTAAACCTAGAGAAACAATAATAAGAACTAAAAAGGGGTAAATTCTAAACTTCGCGATCATGACAATCAAAGCAACGATCGCAATTAAAGTATAGACAAGCAACATGCCACCCTGAACCGTCTCCATGTGACACTTTCTCCTTGGAATAATGTTATCTAGGCACTGCCTAAATAAAGGTCTTCAACCAGAGATATACTCATTGTTGAAGCACTCATTTTTTATATTTAGTATGACTGGCAACCGCCAGTCACAGCATCACAAAAAATCTAAAGCACCTAAAAGACACTTTAGATTTTTAAACCACAATTACTTTCGTAAAACTCACAACTGACTTGCAATTTGGGCTAAACGGGTAATTTCAGCCCAATCTTGTGCAGCGACAACAGGTTTAGGCGTTAACCATGACCCACCTACACACACCACATTAGGTTGCTTTAAGAAATCTGGAGCTGTCTCTGCTGTAATTCCACCTGTTGGGCAGAAACGTAAGTTTGGAAATGGACCATAAAATGCTTTTAGCATCTCAACCCCACCTGCCTGTTGAGCAGGGAAAAACTTCACAATGTCGTAGCCCAACTCAATCGCTTGAATGAGATCACTCGGTGTCATTACGCCTGGTAAAAGAGGTAAACCTGCATCTTGTGCAGCCAAATGCAAGTCTTTGGTCAAACCAGGTGATACCCCAAATTTAGCACCAGCTTTTTTAGCTTGTGCACAATGCTCAGGCTTGGTAATTGTTCCCACACCCACCACAATGTCATCTGCTAACTGAGATGCACGTTCAATGGCAGCAAGCCCAGCAGCTGTACGTAAAGTAATTTCCAGTACCTTTACACCACCAGCATGCAACGCACGTGAGACATGTTCACCTTGTTCGGCAGAGTCAAAAGCCAACACCGGAATTACTGGACCTAATTTGACAACATCTTCAATCTTGCTCATTACTTTGTAATTCCTTTGTCTTAAATCTGCCCTTGTGGCTCTTCGCCAACAAGTGCACCAAACACAGATGCGCCATGTTCAGCAGGCGCTGCTGCCGCACGGAACACACCAAATAATTCACGGCCAAAACCAACTTCGTTTTCTGCCTGATGTTCTGGTTGAGCAACAGGACGTGACTGCCAAGTCTGCTCATCTAACTCAATATCGAGTACACCAGCTTCAGCATCAATAATTAACATATCCCCGGTTTGAACTTTGCCAATCGGACCGTTCAATAACGCTTCTGGAGACAAATGAATGACTGCCGGCACTTTGCCTGAAGCACCAGACATACGGCCATCGGTTACTAATGCAACATGGAAGCCTTGATCTTGTAAAACACCCAACACAGGAGTCAAGCGGTGCAACTCAGGCATACCATTAGCACGCGCACCTTGGAAACGAACAACCGCAATAAAGTCTCGGTGTAATTCACCACGATCAAACGCTGCCTGTACCGCTTCTTGCGAGTCAAAAACAATTGCCGGTGCTTTCACTTTACGGTGCTCTGGTGCAACCGCAGAAATCTTGATAACACCACGGCCAAGGCGACCTTGCATTAAGCGCAAGCCGCCATCTGGCTGAAACGGCGCATCAATGCTACGGAGTACTTTGTCATCAAGGCTTTGAACTACCCCGTCAACCCAAGTAAGCTTACCGTCAATCAATTTCGGTTCTTTGGTGTAATGCTGTAAACCTTTACCAGCGACGGTCGTCACATCGTTATGTAACAAACCAGCCTCAAGTAAGTTACGAATAAGGAATGCTACCCCACCCGCAGCTTGGAAATGGTTTACATCGGCCTTGCCATTTGGATAGATTTTTGCGAGCAATGGAACAACAGCAGACAACTCATCAAAGTCATCCCAGTCAATTAAGATGCCAGCCGCACGTGCAATCGCAATAAGATGCAACGTATGGTTGGTTGAACCGCCTGTAGCCAGTAAAGCCACAATACCATTAATAATGGCTTTTTCATCAATAACATAGCCAATCGGCGTGTAGTTGCCTCGCTCGGCAGTTAAGTCAAGTACACGTTTAGCAGCTTCGGCAGTGAGCGCATCACGTAATGGCGTATGAGGATGAACAAATGCCGCACTTGGCAAATGTAAGCCCATCACTTCCATCAACATTTGGTTACTGTTCGCAGTACCATAGAATGTACATGTTCCTTGACCATGATAGGCAGCCGATTCAGCTTCAAGTAGGGCATCGCGTCCTACTTGACCTGTCGCGAATTGCTGGCGGATTTTAGCTTTATCATCATTCGACAAACCGCTACTCATTGGCCCCGCAGGTACAAAAATGGTGGGTAGATAACCAAACTGCAAAGCACCAATCAGCAAGCCCGGAACAATCTTATCGCATACCCCGAGACACAATGCGGCATCGAACATGTTATGGGAAAGTGCAATCGCAGTCCCCATCGCAATGGTTTCACGTGAAAATAGTGATAATTCCATACCGGCATTACCTTGAGTAATACCATCACACATTGCCGGTACACCGCCCGCAAACTGTGCAACACCACCATTTTCACGTGCAGCTGTTTTTATAATGTCAGGGAATGTTTTATATGGGGCATGTGCTGAAAGCATTTCATTATATGAAGACACAATGCCAATATTTGGTTCACGGCCAACTTTAATAATTAATTTTTCATTATCTTCCATGCCAGCAAAACCATGAGCCAGGTTGGCACATGAGAGTGCACCACGAGCTGGGAATTTGCCTTGGGCATGTTCAATACGTTGTAAATATGCAGAACGAGTTTTTTGGCTACGCGCAATTACACGTTCAGTAACTTTTGCCAATACTGGATTCGGCAAGTCCATGCTGGACGCTCCTGTACAACCGGATAAGCCGGAACATAAAAATAGACCAAATGATATATTTCATCATCATTTGATAAGGGGGAGGAACAATATTATTAAGGCAAAAAGCGACATGCAAGCCCTAGTCAACTTTACGGTAATACTCGAGCATCGGTATTAAATACAAATTATGTTTAAGTTTTAAACGAGAAGCTGGTTTTATTTTTGACTATATTTATTGGTATATCTGCCTCTATTAACTATGAGAAAATTCTCATAATATCAAAGCAATAAAATATTCTTATAAATGTATTAATACCGACTTTTTTATACTAAGTTTTATATTAAAAATGTTTATGATTTATTCATTTTAACCTATATATAAACGATTAAAATTTAATTTCATTTACGTATATTATTTGTAATACTCCCCTCTAGTTTGATTAAAATAACAGCACTTCTTTTTTCTTAAAAAATTTATACCAAATATTTGAAAAATACATTAAATAGAAATCTACCTTTCATAAATATATACAAAAAACTGTTTAATTCTTCTACAAAAAAACAATAAATACAGTGCTTAAGCTTTATACTGAGCGAATATTAGTTATAAAAAATTTAATGGTCGATAGTGCTTAAGTCTAATGGGCTAAAGTCTATCTTGGACAGAAAAACAACACATGTTAAAACATCACAACCTGCTCTTAATGCATCACACAATTAATGCCTTTTGATCAGGAAGTTAGGAAAACTATTTTTATATCAGGACTTGGGTATTTCAACGTGGCTACATCAGTATTAGTTATTAATTGCGGTTCTTCATCTATTAAATACGCACTGGTTTCAGAGCGTCGTGAAGATCGTATTTACGGTTTAGCAGAAAACTTAGGGGCAGCTGATGCTCGTATTAAAGGGATTACCGTCGGTGGAGAACCGCTAGAGCTTTCAATTCCTTATGCTGACCACGCCAAAGCTTTAGAAACTTTACTTGCACGTCTTGCAAACTATAAACCTCAAGCAATCGGTCACCGTGTCGTACATGGTGGAAGCCTTACCAAAGCTGAACTACTCACCCCTGAAATTGTAGAACGTATTCGTGCAGCCACTCCGCTTGCACCGCTTCATAATCCTGCTCACTTAATCGGGATTGAAGCAACGATGCGTCTCTTCCCTGAATTACCTCAAGTTGCCGTATTTGACACCGCATTTCATCAAACTATGCCTGCGCATGCATACCGTTATGCAATCCCTAAGTTTTTATATACAGAACATAATGTTCGTCGCTATGGTTTCCACGGTACAAGCCATGCTTATGTGTCTGACCGCGGCAGTGAACTGGCAGGAAAATTCCAAAAAGGCGGTTGGTTAACAGCACACTTGGGCAATGGTAGCTCGACTTGTGCAGTGTGGAATGGACAAAGTGTTGATACTTCTATGGGCCTTACTCCACTTGAAGGTGTTGTAATGGGAACACGTAGTGGTGATGTCGATCCAAGCTTACACAGCTTCCTTGCTAAAAATCTTGGCTGGGACTTAGCAAAAATCGATAAAGTTTTAAATAACGAAAGTGGATTACTTGGCTTATCACAACTCTCTAACGATATGCGTACAGTGATTGAAGCTGCTGAAAATGGCAATGAAGATGCTTGCCTTGCGATTGAAGTATTTAGCTATCGCCTTGCAAAATCACTTGCTGCCCTAAGTTGTGGTTTACCAAGTATTGATGGCTTGATCTTTACAGGCGGTATTGGTGAGAACTCAGCTTATATACGTGAAAAAACTCTAGCTTATTTACCTCATTTCGGTTTACAGCTCGATAAAGACCAAAACAACAATTTAAAACGTGGTACAGAAGGCCGTATTGATAGCGGCACAGGTCCACAAATCTGGGTGATTCCAACCGATGAAGAAGGCCGTATTGCCAAAGAAACTCGTCAGGTTGTAGAGGTTTCACAAAATACATCTCCTGAAGTTAGCCTTGCTTAATTACAGTAGTCAAAAAACGCTATTCATTTATTTATAGGTTTATATGAATACAATTTTATTAATTCCTACAGGTGAAGGGGTTGGTTTAACCTCTGCCTGCTTAGGTATGATTTATGCACTTGATTGTAATGGGATTAAAGCAGGCTTTTTAAAACCGTTCTCTCAGGTAGATCAAGAAAATTTAGACCGAACTACCTCTTTATTTGGTCATTTATTTCAAAGCAAAACTGTTCAATCCATTTCTCATGAAAAGCTAACCCAACGCATTGCGGCTGGTGAAGTCGATGAGTTACTTGAAGAAGCAGTAAGTCTTCATCGCAGTATCGCAGCAGATAATAATGTGATTATTGTTGAAGGCTTATTACCCAATGGGCAAGACCATTTTGCCAGTGAACTTAATGCAAGCCTTGCACAAGCGCTTGATGCTGAAGTGGTTTTAGTCAGTACAGCAGATATTCAAAACCCACGTAAAACAGCAGAGAAAGTTGAAGCTCACTTACGGCAGTTTGGCGGTGCAACCTCTAACCGAACAGCGGGCGTACTCTTTATGCGTACACGCGGGTTGTCTGAAGAAACAGCTCAAATACCTGTCGCATTTGACCCGTCGTTACGTCCAACCGAAGACATCGCAAAATTTACGGCAGAATTGCAAAAATATAACCGCTACTTTGGATCAAGCGATTTACCAATTATTGGTCTAGTTCCGTTTAGTAATACCTTAAGTGTACCTAGAACATTAGACATCGCGAGCGTGATTGATGGCCAATGGGTAAATCAAGGCGAAGCAAAAACACGTCGTATTTTGCACTCAAGTTTAATTGCTTCAAGCATTGAATATGAACTGAATAAATTCATTGCTGGCGAACTGATTATTAGCGCTTCTGAACGTACCGATGTATTACTGGCAAGTAGTCTCGCCACCAGTAATGGCATTCCACTGGCAGGCTTGGTGTTGACTGAGCGTGAAGCTCCTGCTCCCAAGCTTTTAGAGTTTTGCCAAAGTGCTATCAAACAAGGGTTGCCAATTTTACACACCCATTTAAATACACTAGAAACTGCGCAGCGCCTATCCGATTTTGGTAATGAAATTCCAACCGATGACACTGAACGTGCCGAGCAAGTGACCCGATTTGTTTCCAGTCACATAGATGTCGAATGGCTTAAACAGCATAGTAATAACGGTGCTACACCACGCCTTTCCCCTTCTGCATTCCGTCATGAACTGGTACAAAAATCGATTGCAGCTAAAAAACGGATTGTCCTTCCAGAAGGTGATGAGCCACGCACTATTGAAGCTGCCGCTATATGTCAGGCTCGTGGTATTGCGCATTGTATTTTGTTAGCAAAACCAGAAGCTGTACATGACGTAGCAAAAGCACGTGGTATCGAGTTACCAGCCGGGTTAGAAATTATTGATCCAGATCAGATCCGTGACCAATATATTGCACCAATGGTCGAACTCCGCAAAGGCAAACTCAACGACTTACAAGCTAAAGAGCAATTACAAGATACTGTAGTTCTCGGCACCATGATGCTGGCTTTAGATCATGTGGATGGATTAGTTTCAGGGGCAGTTCATACAACCGCCAATACAGTGCGTCCAGCGTTCCAGCTGATTAAAACTGCACCAGCATACTCACTGGTTTCATCCATTTTCTTTATGCTTTTACCAGATGAAGTCTATGTCTACGGTGACTGTGCAATTAACCCAGACCCTACAGCCGAACAGCTTGCCGAAATTGCGATTCAGTCTGCTGACTCTGCAAAAGCGTTTGGAATTGACCCACGTATTGCCATGATCAGCTACTCAACTGGTACATCTGGAACGGGTGCTGATGTTGAAAAAGTGCAACAAGCAACTCAAATTGCACAGCAACGCCGGCCTGATTTACTGATTGACGGTCCACTACAATACGATGCGGCTTCAGTTGAAAGTGTAGGACGCCAAAAGGCGCCAGACTCACGCGTTGCTGGCCGTGCCAATGTATTTATTTTCCCCGACTTAAATACGGGTAACACGACTTACAAAGCAGTACAACGTGCAGCAAATGTAGTTAGCGTTGGCCCAATGCTGCAAGGCCTAAATAAGCCAGTCAATGACTTGTCTCGTGGTGCTTTAGTAGATGACATCGTCTTTACTATCGCATTAACAGCCATTCAGGCCGAGCAGCAAGCTGCTGCCAAATAATTAATATCATTTAATCTTTTCTACCTCTCGCCATTTGATATCCGCTCAAATGGCTTTTTTTATTTTTTAAGAAATAAGCCTGATTCTAGGTTGTTCTTAATTTTAAATAACTTAGCCTTTGTGTTATTCGACTTTCGGTCAAAAGATCAACCAATCCCCCACAAGATTGTCTTTTTGTCATATAATTTAGCCCGCTAGCTAACAGCCCGCTCAAGAGATTTTTTGGTATGACAACGATTATCAAACAAGATGACTTGATTACATCAATCAAGGACGCCCTACAGTTTATTTCGTACTATCACCCGCAAGACTTTATCCAAGCGATGAGCCGTGCTTATGATCGCGAAGAAAACAAAGCTGCAAAGGATGCAATTGCACAGATTTTAATTAACTCTCGCATGTGTGCGGAAGGTCATCGTCCAATTTGCCAAGATACTGGTATTGTTAACGTTTTCCTTGAAGTGGGCTTAGATGTTAAATTTGATTTAACAATGAGCTTAGACGATGCAGTAAATGAAGGTGTTCGCCAAGGTTACCTTGAAAACAGCAACGTTCTTCGCGCATCTGTTCTTGCTGACCCTGCATTTGGTCGTAAAAATACAAAAGACAACACCCCTGCCGTTATTCACTACAAACTCGTACCAGGTAACAAAGTAGATATTACAGTTGCTGCTAAAGGTGGCGGTTCAGAAAACAAATCTAAACTTGCGATGCTTAACCCATCTGACTCGATTGTTGACTGGGTTCTTAAAACTGTTCCAACTATGGGTGCAGGTTGGTGTCCTCCTGGTATGCTCGGTATCGGTATTGGTGGTACTGCTGAAAAAGCCATGATGCTTGCGAAAGAAGCACTCATGGAAGAAATCAACATGGACGAATTACTTCGCCGTGGACCAGAGAACAAAATCGAAGAACTTCGTATCGAAATCTTTGAAAAAGTAAACGCTCTTGGTATTGGTGCACAAGGTCTTGGCGGTTTAACGACTGTTCTTGACATTAAAATCAAAGACTACCCATGTCACGCTGCTGGCAAACCAGTAGGTATGATTCCTAACTGTGCTGCGACTCGTCACGCTCACTTCCAGCTTGATGGTTCAGGTGTAGCTCACATTCAAGCACCAAAACTTGAAGACTACCCATCTGTAACTTGGGATGCTTCACAATCTAAACGTGTAAACCTTGATACCATTACTCAAGAAGAAATGGACTCTTGGAAACCGGGTGACACATTACTTCTTAGCGGTACAATGTACACAGGTCGTGATGCTGCACATAAACGTATGGTTGAAATGATCGATAACGGTGAAGAGTTACCGGTTGATCTTAAAGGTAAGTTTATTTACTACGTTGGTCCTGTTGATCCGGTACGTGATGAAGTGGTTGGTCCTGCTGGTCCTACAACGGCTACACGTATGGACAAATTCACACGTAAAGTACTCGAGCATACTGGTCTATTCGGTATGATTGGTAAAGCTGATCGTGGTCCTACAGCAATTGAAGCAATCAAGGACAACAAAGCAACTTACCTCATGGCAGTGGGCGGTGCAGCTTACCTCGTATCTAAAGCTGTTCGCGAAGCTGAAGTGGTTGCATTTGCAGACTTGGGTATGGAAGCAATCTACAAATTTGTAGTGGAAGATATGCCTGTATCTGTTGCAGTTGATGTAAACGGTACTTCAATTCACGCAGTAGCTCCAAAAATCTGGCAAGCGAAAATTGGTAAAATTCCAGTAATCGATGCCGCAGCTGGCTAATCAAGAAAAGCACCGGATTCGGTGCTTTTTTTATGCCTTTTAATATTTTTTTGAAATTGAAAAGAATTGTAACAATTGGTTCGCCAATCTGTGCTATTAATGAATATACCCACCCGCCCTACACTGCATATAGGTCATTTCATGACTATTCGCCCTATTCTTAAAAATCTTTCAATCAGTCTCTGTCTAAGCTGTATTACCACGAGCTTATTTGCTTCTCCTGCCAAGTTAAGTTCAGTAAAAGAACTCATGCAAATGAGCCAAATTGATTATCTATTGAAAGAATCAATCAATGAGTTAACGCCTTACTATGATCAACAAGCTGAACAGATCATTAGCAATATTACGGGCATCAAAACTTTAGGCCCGAAAGAAAAAGAGGCAGCGAAAAAGTTAGGCTTACTTTTAAAAGATTCGAGTAACCAGCTGATTAGTAGCCCTAAAACGACTCAAGCCTTACAAGATATTTATTTAAAAACGTATACCGAAGAAGAAATCCAAGCAAATTTAAAGTTTTTAAAAACCCCAGAAGGCCAATCAATTACCCGTAAAAACGTACAGATTATGGGACAAATTTCAGAATATATGATGGAATTGGGACAGCAAACTTTTAATGACCCTAAAGCACGAGATCATATGCAAGAAGAAATGCTAAAAATTATTGCACCATTAATGAAAGATAAAGAAAAGTCTTAACTTTTCTTTATCGACCTCAAATTGTTACCAAGTTAAAGGGTTCCACAATTTAAATGGTTTTATCAGATGTACATCTGACTTTTCATTATATTTAGCAGGTTTTAATTCTTGGGGTTTATGACGTATTTTTCCTGAAGTATCTTCAGCAACAAAATTATAGCTAGAAGATTTAAGCTCGGTAAATGCAATTTCTCTACGACCAATATTATCTTGCATTAACATAAATGGACCCGTGCGCTCACTACGGTCCATTTTATTTTCTTCATCATACTTCAAATAATAAGATGCGCCTGCATCTACCGTAATATCGATATATTTAGGTTCTTGAAAATGAATCCCCAACAAAGGGCGGCTCGCTGAAATACGGTAAGTTCCTGCTGGCAGTTCAATCCAGTAATAATGGTTATGCAATAAACTTGGAATTCGTTTGCCATTTACAAATAAATTGATAGCTGCAATTTCCTGACGATTCCATTTCGTGTCTGGACGGTAAAGATAGACAACTGCTGCCTGCTCATTTTGGGGTTTAACTGGCGCAAATGTCTGACCTAACTTTTGATTTACCCATCCCCCTACAGTGAAGCCGCCTAAACGATATTGATCCAATAAACCGGGTTCTTTATCAACATCAACTTTAGGTAAAGTGGCAGTCAGCTCACCTGAATTCTTTTCTAAATGTGATGAACTTTGGCAACCTGCAAGTAATGCGGCACAACTTAAAGCAATAATTAAATAACGCATGACATCCCTCAAAGCGTTTTCTTCTGATTTTTCTATATCGCAAAACTATGCGTATTTTGTTTTTTTAGATTAACACCACCTACATGAATTGAAAACAAAAAAAGCATGAATCACCGAGGCAATTCATGCTTTTTAGATGAATGAAATCTAAGCAGACTTCGAATCAATTACTTTTAAATCTGCCTTAGCAACACTTTCATGTGTTACTGCTTCTTTAGGCTGACGTTCAGACTTATAAACAGGTTCAGCTTCACCATTAATGACTGCTTCATTAATGAAAACTGTTCCTACATCTGTACGGCTTGGCAAGTCATACATCGTTTCAAGTAGAACATTTTCCAAAATCGAACGTAGGCCACGAGCTCCGGTATTACGCTCAAGCGCTCGCTTAGCCACTGCACGTAAAGCTGAATCTTCAAATACGAGGTCAACATTTTCCATATTGAACAGGTATTGATACTGACGAGTTAATGCATTTTTCGGTTCAGTTAGAATTTGCATTAACGCTTCTTCATCAAGCTCTTCAAGCGTTGCAATCACTGGTAAACGGCCAATGAATTCTGGAATTAAACCAAATTTAACTAAATCAGTTGGCTCAACTTGACGGAATAATTCAGCAAGTTTTTTGGTTTCATCTTTGTTTTTAACATCAGCCGTAAAGCCAATTCCACCTTTCTCTTGACGCTGTTGTACAATTTTTTCCAGTCCAGCAAATGCACCACCACAAATAAATAGGATATTTGAGGTATCAATTTGAATGAACTCTTGCTGCGGATGCTTACGTCCACCTTGTGGTGGAATTGAGGCTACAGTACCTTCAATCATCTTAAGCAAAGCTTGTTGTACACCTTCACCAGACACATCACGAGTAATCGACGGATTTTCAGATTTACGTGTAATCTTGTCGATTTCATCAATGTAGATAATGCCCTTTTGAGCTTTTTCTACATCGTAATCTGCTTTTTGCAAAAGCTTTTGTACGATATTTTCAACGTCTTCGCCAACATAACCCGCTTCAGTCAAAGTAGTCGCATCTGCCATTGCAAACGGCACATCTAACAAACGAGCCAATGTTTGAGCAAGTAATGTTTTACCTGAACCGGTAGGCCCAATCAGTAGAATGTTACTTTTAGCAATTTCCACATCTTTAGACACATGGCCAGATTGCCCAACTTTCAAACGCTTATAATGGTTATAAACGGCAACAGATAATGTCTTTTTGGCAAGATCCTGACCAATTACATATTGATCAAGCGCAGCACGTATTTCATGTGGTTTTGGCAATGCCTTGCTCGCCCAGTCACCTGCTTCAACCTGTTGGCTGGTTTGTACAAGGTCTAAGCAGACATCTACACACTCATTACAAATATATGCGTCCTCGCCCGCAATCAGTTTCCCGACTTCAGACTGCGTTTTACCGCAAAATGAACAATGTTTTTGTCCTTGAGGATGTTCGGACATATTCTCTCCACAAATAGAATCTTAAATATGAGGGCAAGCGATAGGGTTAAATGACTATATGGAGGCGTTTTCCAACAACTCAAGCCACTTAATATTTTCCCTTATGGACGCTTACTTAATACCTGATCGACCAAGCCATATTCTTTTGCTGCTTGTGCAGTCATAAAGTTATCACGATCGGTATCACGAGCAATCGTGTCATAGTCTTGACCACTGTGTTCTGCCATCAAACGGTTCAAGCGCTCTTTAATAAATAGAATTTCACGAGCATGAATTTCAATATCTGATGCTTGACCACGGAATCCACCTAATGGTTGGTGAATCATTACACGTGCATTTTCAAGGCAATAGCGTTTACCTTTAGCACCAGCATTTAATAAGAATGCGCCCATAGATGCAGCCTGCCCCATACAGTATGTCACTACATCAGGTTTAATAAATTGCATCGTGTCATAAATCGCCATACCAGCAGTGACCGAACCACCTGGCGAGTTAATATAAAGATGGATATCTTTATCTGGGTTTTCAGCTTCCAAGAACAACATTTGGGCAACAATCAAATTTGCCATGTTGTCTTCAACTTCACCAGTTAGAAAAATGACGCGCTCACGTAAAAGTCGTGAATAAATATCAAAAGAACGTTCGCCGCGAGAAGATTGTTCAACCACAACAGGAACTAAAGCATTTTCAATTGTTGGAACATACATACGTTATTTATTCCTAAATTTTTGTGACTTAACCTATGGCAACAATATGCGGGATAATTTCTCAAATTGCAAAAGGTTCGCACTGAAATATTATATTATTTATACCTAAGTACTTAAGACGTACTCAAATTAACCATATACCTAAAAATGAAAAAGGCGCCTAAAGCGCCTTTTCCTGACTTCTCAAAAGATTAGCCCATACGGCGAGCTTGTTGTTCTTTCAATAAATCTTCGTAAGATACTGCTTTGTCAGTCACTTTAGCAGAAGCTAAGATGTGATCAACAACTTGATCTTCTAACACAACAGCTTCAATTTGAGCGCGTTGTTGAGCATCATTTTTGAAGTATTCAATCACTTCAGTTGGATCTTCATAAGAAGAAGCCATGTCGTCGATGTAAGCATCAACACGTGCTTGGTCAACTTCAAGTTTAGCATCAGCTAATACTTTGCTTACCAATACGCCAAGCTTAACAGAACGTTCTGCTTGTTCTTTGAACAATTCGTCAGGAAGCATGCTCTTGTCAAAAGATTGCGCGCCTGCACCACCAAATTGTTGAGTGAACTGTTGAACCATTTGTTGACGTTGACGGTCAATTTCTTGAGCAACCATTGCAGCTGGAACTTCAATTTCGTTAGCAGCAACAAGAGCATCAAATGCAGCTTGTTTAACTTGGTTACGTAAACCATTGCGAACTTCACGTTCCATGTTTTTACGAACGTCAGCTTTTAATTTTTCAATGCCTTCTTCTTCAGAAACACCGAAGATTTTTAAGAATTCAGCATCAATCTCTGGAAGTTTAGGCTTTTCAACTTGCTTCACAGTGATTTTGAACTGAGCTGCTTTACCCGCTAAGTTTTCAGCTTGGTAATCTTCAGGGAAAGTTACATCAATAACTTTCTCTTCACCAGCTTTCATGCCAATGATGCCGTCTTCGAAGCCAGGAATCATACGGCCTGAACCTAACACAAGTTTAAAGTCTTCAGCAGAACCGCCTTCGAACTTCTCACCGTCGATAGAACCTTCGAAGTCAAAAGTCACTTGCATGTCTTTTTTCGCCATACCCTTGGTTACAGCCCAAGTTTGACGTTGCTTTTGCAAGTTTTCGATCATGGTGTCAACGTCAGCGTCTTTAATTTCAGCTGTTTTACGTTCAACTTCCAAACCGTCAAATGCTTTTACTTCAACTTCAGGATAAACTTCTACAGTTGCTTCAAAAACTAAAGCATCTTCTTTGTGTTCAACTTTCTCAATGTTCGGCATACCTACCGCATTGATTTTTTCTTGTTGAATTGCTTCAAATACGCTGTCACGAATGATGTCATTCACAACTTCTTGATAAATACTTGCACCGTATTCGCGGCGAACAACGTTTGCAGGTACTTTGCCCGGACGGAAGCCGTTGATCTTCACAGTTTTGGCAGTGCGCTTCAAACGAGCTTCAAATTGCTCGTTAATACGGCTCGTCGGTACAGAAACATTTAAACGACGGGCAACGCCCGAAACCGCTTCAGTCGTTACTTGCATGGCTTCCTCGATAAAAATTAGTTAGTAGGAACAGTTTTTAAAAAAGTGCTGTATTATATGACAACTTTCAAGATATACAAAATTAACCGATCAGATCATAAAATTGAAGGACGTATTTTTAGGAAATTTCACAGTAATTTTATGATTTTTTAATTTTTTTTAATGCAACGTTAAGCAAAAGTAATTTTTTAACTATTCTTTACAAATCTAAAATTACAATTAATTTTAATAAAGTTATCGATTTTCCAAACAGTTAAGTTTAATCAAATAATTAGGACCATTTTGCAACTAAAAGTGATTAAAACTTTCACATTTCCTTCACAATTCTATCGGCAAATCCAATTAACACAAACTGTACATATAAATAAGAATTATTATTATTCGCATAACGTTTATATTTAAGTCCTGAAAGTCATGTCATTGATTAGAACACGTAAAAAAATTGTTTCCTCTGCAATCGCTTCATCGCTCTCGATGATTGCAACAACTGCGATGGCGCAAGAAGCAGTTTCGCAATTACCAACTATCCATACTAAAGCGACTCAAGAAGAATCTTTAAAGGTTGATCAATCAGCAAACTCTAAATTCGTTGCTCCCCTTCTAGATACTCCTAAATCAGTGTCAGTTATCTCAAAACAACTTATAGAAGATACAAAAGTAACAACTTTAGCAGATGCATTGCGTACTGTTCCTGGCATTACTTTAGGTGCAGGTGAAGGAGGTAATCCGAATGGTGACCGACCTTTCATCCGTGGTTATAGTTCGGAAAGCTCTATGTATATTGATGGTATCCGCAACTCTACCTCACAAAACCGTGAAATGTTTGCGGTCGAGCAAGTAGAGGTAACCAAAGGTTCTGCATCAGCAATGGGTGGTGCAGGTTCAGTTGGTGGCAGCATCAATATGATTTCCAAGGTAGCTAAAAAGGGTGATTTTCTAGAAGGCTCAGTAGCCGCTGGTACTGATAACTACCAACGTATCACTTTAGATGGTAATAAAGATTTTGGAAATGGCATTGCAGCACGTGTAGCTGTTTTGGGACATCAAAATGAAAAGGCTGGCCAAAGTAATGGGGCTGAATATAAACGTGTTGGTATTGCACCAAGTATTACTTTTGGCTTAGATACACCGACACGTGCAACTTTGAGCTACTATTATTTACAAACTGATGATAAACCTGATTCAGGTATTCCTTATTGGGATTCATCTCTTGGAAAAGCTCAAGGTAAACCGGCTGAAGTCAAACAAGGTACATATTACGGCTGGAAAGATCGAGATTTTCAAAAGCAAGAAAATCACATCGGTACAATTAAATTAGAACACGACCTTACCGACAATATAACTATTACTAATACGGCCATGTATGCCAAATCAAAAAATAATTATGTCTGGACAAACCCAGATGACTCAAAAGGTAATGTTGGCAAAGGTCTTGTTTGGCATCGTTTGAACTCAGCTATTACAGATAGTGAAACATTTACTGATCAATTAGCACTTACAGGTAAATTTGATACTGGCTTCTTAAAGCACAGATTTAATGTAGGAGCAGAGTACAGCAAACAAAAGACTGATAAAGGCGGCTATAACATTATTGATGCCAAAGGTAATGTTTCTAGTACTGGCTTCTATAGCGATTGTTCAGACTTATCAACAAATTGGTGTACCTCGCTCAATGGTCCAACTCAAAAGCCATTTGTTGACCGTTTACAAGCACGCCCAGACTTTGATGCAACTGTAGAAAGTACTTCTGTCTACTTACTCGACAATATTGAGATCACACCAAAATGGTTATTAGATCTTGGCCTGCGTTGGGATAAGTTTGAAGCTGAACAAAACTTCTTAGCTACTTCTAGTGCAGCGGCCTATACAGCAAAAAATGATTCAGATTTCGTGACCTATCAAGCGGGCATTACATTTAAACCAACAGAGAATGGCTCAATCTATACAAGCTACGCAACCTCAGCTAGTCCAGTCGGCTTAAATGCAGGTTGGGGGGATAATAGCGAAACAATTAATGCCAATAATCAAATGATTGATCCCGAAGAGGCGCAAACATTTGAAATCGGTACGAAATGGGATTTCCTAGATAACCACCTAAATTTAACAGCTGCTATTTTCCGTACTGAAAAACAAAATACACGTGTACAAATCGACCCAACTACTTATGCAAATGTAGGTGAAAGTAAAGTTGATGGTTTTGAATTAGGCTTAAATGGTGAAATTACTGATAAATGGAACATTTCAGCTGGCTATACTTATTTAGACAGTGAACTAACCAAAAATGGTAAATCTTGCCGTAGCGGAAAATGTACTGACCAATCTATTTATAATGGCAACCAAATGCCAAACGTACCTAAGCAAGCTGCTACGTTATGGACTACCTATAAAGTACTTCCACAATTGACGGTAGGGGCTGGCGCTGTTTACTCTGACAAAGTATATGGTGATGTAGCAAATACTAAATGGGTTCCATCTTACGTACGTTACGATGCGATGGCACGTTACAACGTAAATAAAAATGTTGATCTTCAATTAAATATCAACAACCTATCTGATAAGCGCTATTTCACTAAAGCTTACGCTTCTCACTATGCAACAGAAGCAGAAGGCCGTAGTGCAGTTCTAGCAGTTAACTTTAAATACTAAGTTAACCTAGAATCCCATAATATTTTTATGGTTTATAATATAAAATAGCCTCTCTTGTTAGAGGCTATTTTAATTTTCTACTATTATTACTCGCAGGTATCACCGTGATCCATCATATTCCCAATGTCTTGAGTAAAGAGCAGGTCCAATATTTTCGTAATGAAATGGATAAAATTGAATGGGTCAATGGCAAAGTAACCGCTGGTACACTCTCTGCAACTGTAAAACGCAATCAGCAGCTACCTGAAGATCACCCTCTTACTCACCATCTCAGCAATATTATTCTTGAGGCACTAGGCACACACCCTTTATTTTTATCTGCTGCAATTCCACTTGATATCATCCCTCCTCTTTTTAATCGTTATGAGAATCAGGAGTCTTTTGGTTTCCATGTAGATAATTCTATCCGACGCATACGTGGTACAAACGAACGGCTTAGAACTGATTTGTCATGCACTTTATTTTTAAGCGAACCTGAAGAATATGAAGGTGGTGATCTGGTCGTAGAAGACACTTATGGTTATCACGAAGTGAAACTCCCTGCAGGAGATATGATTTTATATCCATCCACCAGCTTACATGAAGTGACTGCAATTACTTCTGGCTGCCGTATTGCTTCTTTTTTCTGGGTGCAAAGTATGGTTCGTGATGACGCCGAGCGACATATGCTTTTTAACTTAGATCAAACGGTACAAAACCTAAGAATGCAACTGGGTGATAATCATAGTGAAGTAATTAAACTGACTAACCTTTACCATAATCTCATGCGTAAATGGGCTGAACTGTAACTCTATTTATTTTTGCCTTATTTGGACTAATTAATTATTTTTCTCTCAATAAGGCAAAACAATGAAAATTATTTTCGACAAAACATTAAACAGCGCAAAATTAGAAAATTATTTTCTGAACACTAAAATTAAAATGGATATAAGACTTTTGCACAACGTGTAATCATCGTTTAGATGTGGTATATCTAAACAATAAGCATATTTGCAAACCACCAAACTTACTATTTCATGGTCTATAGATGAAAACGAATTACTTGTTTGCCCAGCCTACTCAAGCAAGACATCATCTCGAACTCCTGATGCTGCGCCTCGCGCGCGTATAAATTTTTGTCTGTATTTTAGAGCAGACCTTTTCAAATTCCCTTTAATTTTTCTGTATTAGATACCATATATAACTGTAGACGTTGCCTTTCACACGATACTTGACGCAACCGTGCTACGAGATAAGGAGTTTTCTCATGATGTTGGCTGACCCTAGCAAAAAATACCGCCGTATGTACCAGCGAGTCGATTTACCAGACCGCCAATGGCCAAATAATGAAATTACAAAAGCGCCAATCTGGATGAGCACGGATTTACGTGATGGTAACCAAGCAATTTTTGAACCGATGAACATGGAACAAAAGTTCAAAATGTTCAAAATGCTTGTAAAAATCGGTTTTAAACATATTGAAATCGGCTTCCCTTCTGCGTCTCAAATTGACTTCGATTTTACTCGTATGTTGATCGAAGAAAATCATATTCCTGATGATGTATACATTGAAGTATTGGTTCAGGCACGTGACCATTTAATTGAGCGTACTTTCGAAGCTTTAGTAGGTGCTAAGCGCGCAATTGTGCATATTTATAACTCTAACTCTCCAACCTTCCGTCAAAAAGTGTTGAATGTAGATGTAAATGGTGCAAAACAGTTGGCGGTGAATGCAGCTCAGAAAGTGAAAGAATATGCTGCGCAATATCCTGAAACTGACTGGATTTTCCAGTATAGTCCAGAATGTTTCTCTGCAACTGAATTAGAAGTAGCAAAAGAAGTCTGTGATGCGGTTACAGAAATTTGGGATGCACGCCCAGATCATAAAGTTATTTTGAACTTACCTGCGACTGTCGAAGTTTCAACACCAAATGTTTATGCAGACCAAATCGAATGGATGCATCGTAATTTGGCACGTCGTGATGGCGTGATTATTTCTGTTCACTGTCACAATGACCGTGGCTGTGGTATTGCTGCATCAGAACTTGCCATTATGGCAGGTGCCGACCGTGTTGAAGGGTGCGTATTTGGTAACGGCGAACGTACCGGTAACGTTGACGTTGCTGCAATTGCATTGAACATGTACACCCAAGGTGTAGCACCAGAATTAGATTTCTCTAATATTAATGAAGTCATTGCAACGGTTGAAGAATGTACTGGTTTACCTGTACATCCTCGTCATCCATATGCAGGTGACTTGGTATTTACTGCATTCTCTGGTTCTCATCAGGACGCAATCAAAAAAGGCTTTGAATACCAGAAAAACGAAGAAATCTGGGATATGCCTTACTTACCAATCGACCCGAAAGATTTGGGCCGCGACTATGATGCTGTCATTCGTGTGAATAGTCAGTCTGGTAAAGGCGGTATCGCTTACTTATTAGAATCAAACTATAACGTTGTATTGCCTCGTCGCTTACAAATCGAATTTAGTCAGGTTGTTCAACAATATACTGATGAGAATGGTACAGAGATTAGTGCTAAACAAATCTGGACTTTATTTAAAGACACGTATGTTGAAGTGAAAAACCATCATTACACGGTCAAAAACTATAAGTTATCTGACATTAATGGTACTCAAATTATTGAACTTGAGATTGATGTTGAAGGTGAAACTCAACAATTACGTGGCGAAGGTAATGGTCCTATCTCTGCATTCTTAAATGCACTTCAATTACCAATTGATGTATTGAACTACGAAGAACGCAGTATTAGTTCAGGTGCAAATGCCAAAGCATTAACCTTAATTGAACTTCAAGTGAAAGGTACAGGCAGAGGCTCATTTGGTGCAGGTGTTCACGACAACACAGTCACTTCATCTATTGAAGCTATTATTGCATGTACCAACCGTTTGATTGATCAAGGTGTTTTAAGTACAGATCAGGTTGTTGCCGCCGCTGTTTAATTAAAAAAAGACTTTGGAAAGGATACCTAGCTTGGTATCCTTTCTTTTTATTCCTGAAAGATTTAAAAGGCGAAATGTTCCCGTGTCTTTTCCAGCTGACTCAGTGGGGTTAGTCACTCCGCAAAAGTTCCAATTTGAAGAACCCTTACATCTTGAATGTGGCCGTGTTTTACCGCGCTTTGAGTTAATGGTTGAAACTTACGGCACTTTAAATGCAGATAAATCAAATGCGATTTTAATCTGCCATGCCCTTTCCGGACATCATCATGCAGCAGGTTATCACCATGAAGATGATAAAAAAGCTGGATGGTGGGATAGCTGTATTGGCCCGGGCAAGGCAATCGACACAAATAAATTTTTTGTAGTTGCGCTTAATAATATTGGCGGATGTAGTGGATCAACTGGTCCAACTTCACCAAATCCTGAAAATGACAATCGTCCCTATGGTCCAGATTTCCCGTTAGTAACGGTCCGTGACTGGGTCAAAACTCAAGCCATGCTTTCTGACCGCTTAGGAATAAGTGTCTGGTATGCGGTGGTCGGTGGTTCTTTGGGTGGCATGCAGGCATTACAATGGTCGGTAGACTACCCTGACCGTTTACAAAAATGTGTCGTTATTGCCAGTGCGCCAAAGCTTTCAGCACAAAATATTGCGTTTAACGAAGTGGCACGTCAATCAATCCTGTCCGACCCGGACTTCCATCATGGCCGTTATTTGGAAAATGATAGCTATCCGAAGCGTGGTCTAATTTTGGCTCGTATGGTCGGCCATATTACCTATCTTTCTGAAGAAGCCATGAAACAAAAATTTGGTCGTGATTTAAAATCCGGCAAGTTTATGTACGGTTTTGATGTCGAGTTTCAGGTCGAAAGTTATCTCCGTTATCAAGGTGAACAGTTCAGTCGTAACTTTGATGCCAATACTTATCTCATTATGACCAAAGCTTTGGATTATTTTGATCCATCGCGTGAGTATGGCCACTCGCTTACAGAAGCGATGAGTAAAACCAAATGCCAGTTCCTGATTGTCTCGTTCACCACTGACTGGCGTTTTGCACCAAGCCGCTCACAAGAAATTGTAGATGCACTCATTACCAATCATAAACCGGTAAGTTATCTTGATATTGATGCTGAACAAGGTCATGACTCGTTCTTATTCCCGATTCCACTGTATGTCAAAACACTGCGCGCTTTCTTAGGCGGTGAAGAACATTTAAAATCGACATCACTGGAGGCAAGCTAATGCGTATTGATCAACAACTGGCAGAAAAGTGGATTAAACCCGGCTCTAGCGTACTCGATTTAGGGTGTGGTGACGGTGAATTACTCGCTCATATGAGCCAAAAGCATCAAATTCGTGCTTATGGTTTAGAAATTGATCAAGAAAAGATTGCAATTGCCGTCAGTCGCGGGTTAAATATTATTCAACAAGATTTGAATCTCGGTTTAAGCCGTTTTGCCGACCAGTCTTTTGACTATGTGGTTATGGCACAGGCTTTGCAAGCCGTAGATGCACCCGATGTTTTATTAAGAGACATGGTGCGTGTGGGTAAACAGGCCATTATCACTTTTCCAAACTTTGCACACTGGAAGACTCGCTCTTTTCTAGCATTAAAAGGGATGATGCCTGTATCGGATGCTCTACCATATATGTGGTATAACACCCCCAACATTCATTTATGTACGTTTAAAGATTTCGAAGCACTATGTGCGGAAAATCAAATACAAATTATTAATCGACTCGCCGTCAATGGAAACCAGCAGGGAAGCCTGTTAAGCAAACATGTTCCGAATTTGTTTGGTGAAGTCGCTATTTATCGAGTGAGTGCACTATGAAAAAGACATTATTTAGCACACTAATTGCAGGACTGCTAAGTATGCAGGCTCATGCAGATTATATCGCCCAGCCACAATCGGTTGCGAGCCAAGCTGCGCGCTTCTCCACAATGGGGATTCATGACCTTCAAAAAGCGGCTCAAGCTGGTCAAGCTGGAGCACAGTTTTATCTTGGTACACGTTATCAATACGGCAAAGATGTAGCAAAAGACGATAAACAAGCATTTGCATGGTTTAAAGCTGCTGCTGATCAAGGTCTTTCACCTGCGCAATTAAATGTTGGCCGTATGTATGCTGATGGTATTGGCGTTAAGAAAGACGAAGCTATGGCTCGTAAATATTTCGAAAAAGCGGCAAGTAACGGCGATAACCGTGCAAGCTACAACCTTGCGATGATGGAAGAGCAAAAGAAAAACTACGTAGGTGCTTACCAGTGGTATGAACTTTCAACTCGTGATGGCATGCTCGACAATAAAGTGATTAGCTTATCTGAAGGTAAAAAGACGGCTCTTGCTGCAAACTTAACTCAAGAGCAAATCCGTATGGCACGTGACCGCGCGGATAAATGGATTCAAGCACAATAATAATCCAGCTTATACTTACTCGACTAAAACCACCTTATATCACCTATAAGGTGGTTTTAGTTTTTTAAGCTTCTAATTTTATATTCCATTTGTTTTGCTCTATATCCCCTTTCAAAAAACACGTAACATAGCTCACGTTCAATATTGGTTATAAAGTTTGGTTATCTTATGTCTACCCCACATTGGTTTGATCAGGGCTCTTTAGTCCTTGCAAGTAACAACAAAGGTAAAGTCGCAGAGTTTGAAAAACTTTTTGAACAGCTCAAGTTGCCTGTAGAAATTATTCCTCAGGGTCACCTAAATATTCCCGACGCCATTGAAGACGGCTTAAGCTTTATTGAAAATGCCATTATTAAAGCGCGTCATGCCTCTAAAATTTCAGGGAAACCTGCTATGGCTGATGACTCCGGTATTTGTGTTCCGGTTTTAGGGGGTGCACCTGGTATTTATTCAGCACGTTATGCTGGAGAACATGGTGACGATGCAGCGAATAATGCCAAATTATTAAATGACCTTTTGCCATTTCGTAAAAATGGTGAAGCGATTGAAGGTATGTTTGTGTGCGTACTTGCTTTAGTGACTCATGCGGAAGATCCATTGCCACAAATTTTCCAAGGCATCTGGCATGGTGAAATTTTAGAAGCGCCACGTGGTGAAAATGGTTTTGGTTATGACCCACTGTTCTGGTTGCCTGAGCTACAAGTTTCTAGCGCTGAGTTGTCTAAAGAAGAAAAAAATAAGATTAGTCATCGTGGACAAGCGATGCAGTTATTTAGAGAGAGCCTGCAGAAGTAGGCTGATCACACGGCCAAACTATACAGCGTTAAAACAGATTAAACTTTGTATAGGCGAACCTTACTTTTCAAAGATGAAAAGTAAGCAAAAATCTTTTGTTAGACTGATGGCACTTCCCTGTGCCACAGTCTAACTGGCGGCATCCATGCCGCCTTCGCACAAGTAAATGTGGGGAAGAAAATTTAAAATTAATTATAATGCTACATGTAAAAACATCGCATAAATCGCAATACACACACAACTCACAATCGTTCCTGAAGCGATATAAGCAGCAGATCTACCCGTCCCTTGATAATGAGTTTCTAGAGCTACAATATTGGCTGCTGGCGGCAGACAGAACATTAAAAACATTACTCCAATTTGCTGACTTATATTTGGAATCGGTAAAAATCTATAACTTAATCCACAAAGTACAAATCCACAGGCCACTTTAAATGCTTGAGCTTTTGTACTGTAAATTAAATCTTTTGTATAAACTCTGGTACGGCGCAGCCACATTCCAAGCACACACATACCTGCAAAAGTCATTGCAAATTTAGCAACCTCATAAACCCAATGTATAGCAGGGCTTTCGATATGTTGGGCCCCTAAAAGTCTGAGCACAACAGCACAGAATATCGATATACAAGGCGGAGAAGTTAAAACCTTTTTTAATATATTGAGCTTACTTTGCGGTGCCGTAGTAACGGCAGTCACAGCCCAAGCATTGCCAAAAAGCGACATTCCAATATATAAAGCAACAATTGGAGCAGTTGCTTCAGGGCCGAATAAAGCCATAGCAAAAGGAAAACCAAGCCATCCCATGTTGGTATAACTTACGCAAAGCGCCAATAAGCGGTCTTTAAATAAAGCCAAATAAGCAAAGAAAATAATGAATGCCGAACCAAAACTAAAAAGCATTAAGCTCAAGCTTCCCGATTGATAAAAGACCATGTTGTAAATAATCACAATCGGAATCAGGAGTCGTGCAAGCCAAGCTGAGAGAATAGGTTTTATGGTTTCTGAAATGGAGGTCTGAGCAAGTAGAAGTCCTGTGATAAATGCCAATATAGGCAGTAATAATGCCACGCTCTCTCCTCTCGCTCGTCAAAATCAGCTTGTTATGCTACACCTTTTGATTTTGAAATGTATGATCTATTTCAAGTAAATTCGTCTAAGAACGAAGCTCAATAAAATTTAAAAATCCTCCCAAAAAAATATCTTTAAAAATCTAGTCGTAAGTGTCTACTTATAAATATTGTCTTAAAAATGAAATATAAGTGTCACATTCCTGTCATGGCAACCTGTTGATATAAAGCGAACTAAAAAGAGGTATAAAATCATGGCTGGTTTATCTATTTGGCATGTCGTTATTTTCGCAATTGTCGTTATTTTATTGTTCGGTACATCTAAGCTAAAAAATATCGGTAAAGATGTAGGCGGTGCAGTAAGAGATTTTAAAAAGTCAGTTCGTGAAGAAGACGAAGCTGCATCTTTAAATAGCCCTCGTACAATTGATGCACAAGTTAAAACATCTGAAAGCACATCAGTGAAAAGCTAAAGGTTTGACCCATGCTTGATGTAGGAATGACAGAGTTACTCTGTTTTGCAATTATTGCAATTTTAGTTTTAGGTCCAGAGAAGCTTCCGGAAGCTGCACGCTTTGCAGGTCGCTGGTATGTTCGACTAAAACGCTATATTACGAATCTGCAAAACGAGATTGATCAGGAGCTACGTCTGTCTGAGTTCCGCAAAGAAATGCAAGAGGAACTTAACCGCATTGAAGCATTGGAACGTAAAGTACAACAACAGCTTGAAGAAATACAAAAACAGCACGTTTCAGAATCTTTAGAAGCAACTGAAACAGCTAAAACAACACAAAAGCCTATTCGGAAATGTACTCCTATATCGGGCCATTACAAAGTGCCGTATCTGACTAAAGTTACGCCTTTGGCTCCTCAAACTGATATTTCAGAAACATCTCCTGTTGAATTGAAGATTGCCGTATGAACCAACTGCCTTCAACCGCTGTAAATAGTCAAGAAAACCTAGACCAAATGCCAATCATGAATCATTTGGTGGTTTTAAGACGTCATTTATTTAGGATTGTAGGGGTAACATTATTCTTATTTTTTTGTTTACTACCCTTTCGAAATCATACTTATCAATTATTATCTGAGCCTCTAAGGTTACAACTTCCTGCCTCATCTTCCATGATTGCAACGGATGTTACAGCAACCTTTATGGCGCCATTTAAACTTAATTTATTTGTTGCGCTCATGCTGGCAATGCCATTTATTCTTTATGAAATATGGTCTTTTGTTCGTCCAGCGCTTTATCAAAAAGAGCGTCATTTAGCGCTGCCGTTACTGATTGGTAGTATTATTTTATTTTATGCAGGTGTCGCTTTTGCTTATTACATTACCCTGCCTGCCATATTACATTTCTTTATTAGCGTTTCACCTGAAACAGTAGCACCAATGACCGACATTAATAGTTATTTAAGCTTCTGCTTAAAGCTATTTTTGGTGTTTGGTGTCACTTTTGAAATTCCTATCGCGACCTTGCTACTCATTTTGATGGGTGTGGTAAATACGCAAAGCCTTGCTGAAAAAAGACGTTTTATTATTGTAGGATGCTTCTTTGTAGCGATGTTTATTACCCCACCCGATGCGATTTCGATGGTGATGCTAGCAATTCCAATGTGGCTACTTTTCGAAATAGGCTTACTCTTCGGCAAAATTCTTGAGAAAAGAAAAACTCATTCTGCTGAATAAAAATAATATAAAAAATCCTGAACTTCTAAGTTCAGGCTTTTTTTATATAGAACGCTTTTTAATCTACAAAGCAATAAACTGTCTTCAAAGTGACTTAAAAATGTAAGAAAAGTGTCATTTTCAATCCATAGAATCGACTCAACAAATATACACACAAAAGTTACGGATTTATTATGACCACTGCTTCTAACCACCCAACACGTCGCGATATTTTAAAATGGTTTACGGGGATCCCTTTTCTTCCATTAGGTGCGATGGCTACGGCAGCAACGTTAGCAGGTTGTAACGATAGCGATAACGACTCATCTATTGTCACTCCGTCAAAGCCAATTAACTTTAAGAATGCAACGTTCACTTCAATGCCAGCTCCTTCAACGGTAGCAGATATTGCCACAACAGCATGTGCATCAAAACTTGCTATTTCATGGGAAGACGGCAGCAAAACAGAATACCAACTCGCTTACAAACCATTCTTCTTAACAGGTACAGAAGTGCCTGATGGTAAAGGAGGAAAAGTCATCGCGGGTGGTTATTACGATATTAATAATAAGCCAATTATTGATAAATCAGTTGCAGGTAAAGAACGTCAATTCTTCTCTGACTGCCCAGATGGTAGTTCTCTCATTAGTTTCAAACAAGCAACAGGCAAAGATTTCACAGATGCTGACAAGAAAGCATTGGGTGTAACCGGTAACCCAGTGTTCCATGTGGTTCAATTTGAATATCTATCAAAAGACCAAAATGGTGGTGATACTTACGGTAAATTATCATCTCCGATTGCTGTCTTAACTTTAGATCAAGATCCAAAGACAGGTCACTTAACTTTAATTAAATACCATAACGTTGATACTTCAAGTGCACATGGACTATGGATTACTTGTGGTGCAAGTTTATCTCCATGGGGAACTCATCTTTCTAGTGAAGAATACGAACCAGATGCTTTTGACCAAAAGTTAGGTCAATCACTTTCAACACTTAAAGCCTTCAGTAAAAATATATATGGCGATGAAAACATTGCCAATCCATATAACTATGGCCACTTGCCAGAAATTACCGTAAATGCAGATGGTACTGGTCGCGTTACAAAGCACTATTGTTTAGGCCGTATTTCACACGAACTTGTACAGGTTTTCCCTGATAACCGCACTGTGTTAATGGGTGATGACTATACCAACGGCGGACTATTTATGTTCGTTGCAGATAAGGAGAAAGATTTATCTGCAGGTACACTCTACGTTGCAAAATATACAACAGTACTTAGTGATACAACGACTGGTCAGATTTCTTGGATCAGACTTGGTCATGCAACAAGTGCCGAGATTGAAAACCTCATCAAGAGCGGCATTAAAGGAACTGATATTTTTGAGTCAGTTCTACAAATTGCTAAATATCCAAGCGATGCAACAACAGCAGAGAAAGAGGCTATTGATGCAGGCGACAAAGGTACTCCTGAACAACAAGCTTTAGCCAAAGCTGCAAAAGAGCGTTTAAAACTACAACAAACTGCCCAAAAAGCAGAATTAGAAGCTCAAGGTTTTAAATTTACTTATTTAAGTAAAACTGGCGTATATCTCAAGCTTAAAGATAATAGCGACAGAACTAAACTTGCAGCGGCTTTCCTTGAAACACACCGTTATGCTGCTTACATGGGTGCTTCAATGGCATTGACCAAAAATGAAGGCACAACAGTAAATATTGCAGATAAAAAAGCTTATTCGGCTTTAGCTAATATTGTCGATTCAATGGTTGAAGGTGGTAGCGGTTATCTTGCTGAGCACAACGTTAAATTCCCGAAAATCACTGCTGGTGGTATTTTGGAGCACACATTAACTGGTGGCCAGAAAGACAGCTCAAATGTTGCAATCAATAGTGAGTGGGTACCTAGCCAATCTAACCTTCTCATTAAAGGTAAAGATATTAGCTTTGACAGCTTAGGGAACACCGCTGACCCAGAGCAAATTGCTAGCCCTGATAACTTGAAGTTCTCAGAAAAACTTCGCACTTTATTTATCGGCGAAGACTCTGGTAACCACTTAAATAACTTCTTATGGGCTTATAACGTTGATACCAAACAGCTCATCCGTATTTTATCTACACCGGCAGGTGCTGAATCGACGGGTCTACATGCAGTCGACGAGGTAAATGGTTGGACTTACATCATGAGTAACTTCCAGCATCCTGGAGACGAATGGAACCGTTTCTATAAAGAAAAAGATGGTGTTCGTACTGGTATTAGCGCAGATTTACTTGCTCAAATTGATACTGCAATTAATACAAATTACAGTAATAAATTTGCAGCAGCAGTTGGCTATATCACTGCCGACCCAATTGCACCATCTGTTGTGAAGAAATAATTTCTTTAAATACTATAAAAGAGGCCTGCTTTATGCAGGTTTCTTTTATTTTTAAAGTCTCATTAAAAAAATAAAATTCCTTCAACCTTTTACTAAACGGTCAAATATTTCATTAACTTATCATCAAAACGTCAAAGCCTCGTCACATTCACAAACTAAGCTCATGAAGACTTTTAGAACAATCTCTTTATTTACTTAGGAATTTCCCATGACAGAGCTGACGCCATATCATGAAGACCAAGAATTGGATAATAATACTTCTGACAATATCCACTTTCGTGACATTTTAGAACAACACATCAGTCGTCGTAGTTTAATCACCAAAGCAGCAAGCGGTGCAGTAGCACTGACTTTAGCTTCTACTTTAACAGGCTGTAATGATAACGATGATGACTCTGGCTCTAATAATGGTGGAACCACACCTGTAGACCCAAATAAAAAACCGGAAAAACTCACATTTACGCCCGTAGCTAAAAATTTAAATGATATTGTGACTGTACCGGAAGGTTATGAAGCCAATGTTATCTACGCTTTAGGTGACTCAATCAATCCAAGAGTTGGAGATTGGGACGACAATAATATTCCATCTGGCCCAAGCTTCCAGTTTCGCTCTGGCGACTGCCATGACGGCATGCATTATTTTGGCTTAAACACATCAACAAACCGCTTTGACGAGACTGTGTCAGCACAAGGTTTGTTGGTGATGAATCACGAATATATTAATCAGACCTTTCTTCATCCCAAAGGTCCTACAAAAGTGGATGGACGCCGCCCTGAAGATGAAGTCATTCGTGAAACCAATGCACATGGGGTTTCTGTAATTCATATTAAAAAAGATCCAACCACTCAAAAAGTAGAGATTGTTAAAAACTCTATTTTTAATCGTCGTATTACAGCTTCTACAGTTATGGAGTTTGCAGGTGCTGCAGCAGGTTCAAGCCTGCTTGCAACTCGCTTCTCACCTGCTGGACGTCAAACACGTGGCACTCATAATAACTGCGGTAACGGTTATACACCTTGGGGCACTTATTTAACCACTGAAGAAAACTTTATTGGTTATTTCCAACGTTCGGGTAGCGATGAATATGCACGTACAGATGCAGAAAAAATTGCATTAAAACGTTATGGTTTAGGCGTTAAAAAAGATGAACCTTATCTGTATGAGAAAGATGAAAAAGGTGCACCTAAAAAAGATAAAGATGGCAAGATCATTTACTTAAAAGATAAAAATGGTGAGTTAATCCCTAACGTTGATGAACAAGGGCGACAAATTTATTTAGGCACAAGTTCGCGTTACGGCTGGGAAACAGCAATTGGTCAAGTAGAGTCACAAGACTTGTATGATCGCTGGAATGCCGATGTAAAAGCAGCTCAAGCTACCCAAGATTACAGAAATGGGCCAAATACATTTGGCTGGATGGTTGAGATTGATCCATTTGATGGACGCCAAAATCCGGTTAAACGTACTTCATTAGGCCGTTTCGCACATGAAGACAGTGCTTGCCGTGCCGTAGTAGGTCAACCATTAGCATTTTATATGGGTGATGACTCTCGTGGTGAATACATCTATAAATTCGTTTCAACCGCTGTGTGGGACACCAAAGATATAAACGGTGGTTATACAGCTGGCGACAAATACATGAATGCAGGCAAATTGTATGTTGCTAAGTTTAATAACGATGGCTCAGGTCAATGGATTGAACTTGCTTATGGCAAAAATGGCTTAAATGAAAGCAACACCACCTACCCGTTTAAGTCACAGGCAGATGTTGTTACATTTGCACGCTTAGCAGCGGATTCTGTAGGTGCAACAAAAATGGACCGCCCAGAATGGTGTACGGTCAATCCATTAAATGGTGAAATTTATGTCACACTCACCAATAACTCAAATCGTGGTAAAGACTATGCAACTGATGCAGCTAACCCACGCAACTATACAGACCTATATGCAGGCACAAAAGAACAAAAAGGAAACGTAAACGGTCATATTATCCGTTTTAAAGAAACTGATGATAAAACGACTGCTGAAACCTTCAAATGGGATATCTATTTATTTGGCGCAGAAGCAGCAATGGCTTCAAACATCAACTTATCTGGCTTAACAGATAACAATGATTTTTCATCTCCGGATGGTATGTGGTTTGACCCACGCGGTGTTCTCTGGATTGAAACCGATGACGGCGCTTACACTGATGTTACTAACTGTATGATGCTTGCAGCTCTGCCGGGTCAAATCGGTGATGGTGGTACAGCAACAACTTCAAATGGTCAGCAGACCATAACAGGTGCCAAAGTTACAGACGCAACATTACGTCGTTTCTTAGTCGGACCAAAGCAATGTGAAATTACTGGTATTGCCATGACTCCTGACTACAAAGCAATTTTCATTAATGTTCAGCACCCTGGTGAAGATTCACCAAGTTACGCGAAACCAGAAAGTAACTGGCCTGCCACACAAAAAGACCCAAGCAATAAAACTGCGCGCCCACGCTCAGCAACTGTTGTGATTACCCGTAAAGATGGCGGCGTTATTGCCGGTTAATTGATTTACCCAAAAAAATGCCGATCACTTGATCGGCATTTTTCTAACGGTTTAAAAGCACCTGTTGCTGCACAATTTGACCACTATGTTCACCTTGCTGGGTCTTTTCCAACCATATCCATTCATTATTGGTCATTCTTAAAAAATTCGAACACCGTGTTCCATATACGGGGCTTTGAATAAAAGTCGATGATAATAATTCTTCCATTTCTGGCTGAATGCCCGTGTTTGGCAACAATGCTGTGGTGACCTTACGCTCATCTTCTAAAATATCCCACGCTGCATGCTGCAAGCTTAACTCTTCCGTTTTGTGCTGATGCATAGGCAGGAACTCTTGCGTAAAACGTGTACGTAAATGTCTGGTTTTTTCCCAGTGATCGGACATTAAACCATTCGAAACCACATATACGCCGTTGGCTAATACTTGAGGAGCCTCACCGCGGTTACTCATATAGACCGCCTGATCAGCAGTTCCCATAAACAGGTTAAAACCAGCAAAGTTCTGTTGCTGTTGTTCTAATTGCTGAGCAAAGCGAATCGGTAACAAATCAGACTCTAAAAAAGCCTGAACCAAATGACCACGAGAGGTCTCATATTGTTTTTTATCACGTCCATCACGGAAATTGGTTAACACAGCCCATCGGCCCTGCGGCGTAACACCCATCCAAGTACCACCCGACTGTAAGTCTTGCCCTGCAATGATTGGCGTATGTTCCCATTGATGCAACAATGCGGTTGGTCGATGATAAAATTCATCACGATTTGAAATCAGACACAAGGGCATATCATCCAGAACATGCCATGCTAAAGCCACAATACACATTGATTCTTGTTCCCTATGTTTACACATTGAATGTACAACATTTTTCACATCATTCCGCTACAATCTGTCAAAACGTAAGATCAAGGAGCAGCAATGCTGACCTATCCTAATATCGATCCGGTCGCAATACATCTAGGACCTCTTCAAGTCCATTGGTATGGACTCATGTATTTATTGGCATTTTTATGTGCTTGGGGGCTTGCTTCCTACCGTGCCAAACAGCGTGATGGCTGGACATCGGACATGGTTTCCGATCTGGTGTTTTACGGTGCCTTAGGTGTTGTACTCGGCGGACGTATCGGCTATGTGCTTTTCTATGAGTTTGATAAATTCCTTGAAAACCCAATCTGGTTATTCCAAGTCTGGACAGGTGGTATGAGCTTCCACGGCGGCTTCTTAGGCGTCATGATCGCAATGCTATTCTGGTGTAAAAAATATCAAAAAACATGGTTCCAGACACTCGACTTTATTGCCCCATGTGTACCGACAGGCTTAATGTTCGGACGTATTGGTAACTTTATTGGCGGAGAGTTATATGGCCGTGCGGTCACAGATCCGAATTATCCATTCGGAATGATTTTCCCAACCGATCCATTACATCTGGTTCGTCACCCATCACAAATCTATCAAGCGCTTTGCGAAGGGCTATTACTCTTTATTATTTTGTGGTGGTTTAGCTCAAAACCACGCCCACGTATGGCTGTATCTGCCCTATTTTTAATGGGTTATGGTGTTGCACGCTTTGTGATGGAATTCTTCCGTCAGCCGGATGCCGACCAAGGTTTCATCTTGTTTGGCTGGATGACGAAAGGACAAATCCTCACCGTTCCAATGCTACTGATAGGCCTTTGGATGATGTGGTATGCCTACCAAAAGAAAATTTATGACTGGGGCCCTCAAAAGAACAGTTAACATCTAAATCAGAGGAGTTTCGGCTCCTCTTTTTTATGCTACAGTTTTTATCTCCCAAGAAAGAAGATTCGCCATGCTGGAATTTTGGTTTAATACGCAAGTCCCGACTTTTAAAAAATTAATCATTTTAATTATTACCCTCTTAATCTGTATTGGGTTATATCAATATCAACCATTGCCATTAGATACCATTTTAATGTTTACAGGTACTGGGGTTATTTTTTTAATCTGCCGTTACTTTAAATTGCATTTTGCTCAAAGTAACCCGACTGGTTTACTTTACCGCCTATTTACGTGGGTTCCTATCGCTCTTTTATTTGCACTTATCTTTGTAAAAACTATGCCTAACTTGCTGATCTGGGGCGTTCAAGGAATCGCATTTATGGCGCTTGCTGCTTTTATTTTTTCACCTCAATCGTTATTTAACAAATAGGCTCATTTTTATGTTGGCTTATTGGTATAACGCACCGCGTCACATCAAACTCATCTTCATTATTGTCGTTTGTGCTGCAATTTATGCAGCCAATCAAGTCCAGCCTTTATCGCCGACTTACACTGTTCTTAGTCTCGTGTTAGGGTCCGGGCTTCATTTCGGGCAATATTTACAAACAAAAATTTCAGAGCACAGTTCACATAAACTTAAGCTCCAGTTTCTGCTTAGAATTTACCCTCTCATTATTGTTGCTATTATAATGTGGTTACTGCCCCCTCAACACAATTGGATCGCAACACTACAAGCTTTAGGCTTTGTACTGGTTGGATTTTTTCTTGTTTCGATTTATCAAAATCGTGCAAAGCGATTTTAATTACAAAGCAAGGCTCGCTTTCCTAACAGTCCTGAATCCATGCTATTATCTTCCACGGTTTATTAATCCATGAACCGTCTCCCCTTTATTTTATGGAAATTAATCCGAACTCGAGAGTGTTATGCGTGCATATTTAGACCTTCTACAACATATCCTTGATAATGGCGGTGACAAAGGCGACCGTACAGGCACAGGAACCCGTTCTGTATTTGGTCATCAAATGCGTTTTGATCTCTCTAAGGGTTTTCCTTTACTCACCACAAAAAAAGTTCACTTTCGTTCTATCGTGATTGAGTTACTTTGGTTCTTAAAAGGCGATACTAACGTTAAGTACTTACAAGACAATAAAGTCACCATTTGGGATGAATGGGCAACAGCAGAACAAACTGCCCGTTTCGGCCGCCCAGAACATGAGCTTGGCCCAGTTTATGGCCATCAATGGCGTAATTTCGGCGCAACTAAAAATGCCGATGGTACTTATAACCAAGATGGTTTTGACCAAATTAAATGGTTAATTAATGAAATTAAAACCAACCCAAATTCACGCCGTTTAATTGTCTCTGGCTGGAACCCAAATGAGGCCGGACAAGTTGCTTTACCGCCTTGCCATACGCTCTTCCAATTCTTCGTACAAGACAACAAGTTGTCATGCCAGCTTTATCAACGTAGTGCTGACGTATTCTTAGGCGTGCCATTTAATATTGCCAGCTATGCCCTACTCACCCATATGATTGCTCAAGTGTGTGGCTTAGGTGTTGGTGATTTTGTTTGGACAGGTGGCGATACGCATCTTTATGCCAACCATTTTGAGCAAGCAAAACTACAATTGACGCGTGAGCCATTACCACTTTGCCAATTAAAACTTAATCCGGATGTTAAAGATATTTTCGACTTCAAATTTGAAGATATCGAGATTGTAGGTTACGAGTCACATCCGGCAATTAAAGCACCAGTTGCAGTATAACGACGGCTTAAATTTCATTAGATTACGGTTTAGAGAATAAGATTATGGCATGGCAAAATGTAGAAGTTGTCCACGTTGTCGCAATGGACAAAAATCACTGTATTGGTAAAGGCAATGCGTTGCCATGGCATATCTCTGCCGACTTAAAACACTTTAAAGAAATCACACAAGGTGGTGTGGTGATCATGGGCCGCAAAACGCTTGAGTCTATGGGCCGTGCTCTACCGAACCGTGTGAACTGGGTAATTACCCGTGACATTAACTGGCATTTTGACGGCGTAAAAATTGCGTATTCAATTGAAGATGCTTTAAATGCTGCTTTAGAAGATGCCAAAAACACCGAAAAGCAAGCTTTATTCATTATTGGTGGTGGTGAAATCTTTAAGCAAACCTTGTCAATTGCAGACCGTCTTGAGCTCACTCATGTTGACTTAGATGTACAAGGTGATGCACATTATCCAACAATACCGAGTGAATTTCACAAAACTGCAAGCGAACAGCAAGTAGATGAAAAATCAGGAACTTCATTCGAATTTGCCACTTATAAAAAATAATTTTCTGGTCGCCTATGCACAATATCGGAACACGTGAATTTATTATCGCCCTCCTCTTCGGCGCTTTACATAGTTTATTCACGTTGTTTATTGTGCTTTCCAGCATTTGGGTATGCTTAGCCCTATGGGTCCAACAACCTTTTGGCTGGTTAGGCAGCCGTATTATTATTGGCATATGGATTGCCTTTGCTTTAAGTATGGCGGGTTTATATTTTAATGGGCATATCATTAGCCGTCGTACAGACGTTTTAATCTACCTGTTAGCTTTTGCCTGCTCTTTGGTTTGGTACTTTTCGATTACTGCACGTCAAGACCGTGACTGGAACCCTGAAGTTGCCAATATGCTAAGTTACGAAAAACACGGCGATGTTATTACTTTGCATAATGTCCGTAACTTCAACTGGCATCCTGATGGAACCTATGATGTTCGCTGGGAAACCCGTACTTTTGACCTGAACCAGTTAAATGGCATAAATATTATTACTTCTTACTGGATGGGGCCACAAATTGCCCATACGCTAGTCAGTTTCGAATTTAAAAATCAACAACCTTTAGTTTTTTCGATCGAAATTCGAAAAGAAAAGACTGAAGAGTTTTCAGCAATTGGCGGCTTCTTTAGAAAATATGAACTGAGCTTAATTGCATCTGATGAAAAAGATATTCTCTACACGCGTAGCAATATCCGTAAAGAGCAAGTTTATAATTTCCCAGTCAATATGCCTCGCTCTGAGCAAAAAGCGCTATTTTTAGAATATCTTAAAAAAGCAGATGAACTACGTACAGAACCAAAGTGGTACAATACGCTCACAAGTAATTGTACAACTTTAATTTTTGATATGGTTCAAGCCATTAACCCATATCAGCTTCCTAAAGATTATCGGTTAATTGCCTCTGGTTACTTACCTAATTATTTATATGATCTTAAAGCACTCGATCAAAATATTAGCTTGAAACAGTGGTACCAAATTGCACACATTAACCCACGTACTGAACATTTTGAACAATTTGCAGACCAAAGCAGTGAGCATTTTTCTCAAATCGTTCGACAGGGTCTACCTAAAGTAAAATGAAATAAGTAATGCACTTTTCTTTACTTTTTTATACACGCTTTACTTTGTAATCTAACTAGATAAACCCTATTGTAATAGGCAGGAAATAGAGGAAAAAACAATGCAACAGGCATTATTTGGCGGCGGCTGTTTTTGGTGCGTCGAAGCTGTATTTTTACAAATACGTGGTGTAGAAAAAGTAACAAGTGGTTATGCTGGTGGGCATACAACTCACCCAACTTATGAGCAAGTATGTCAAGGTGACACTCAGCATGCTGAAGTGGTCCTTATCGACTTTGATGAACAACAAGTTACATATTCTCAGTTACTTGATGTGTTCTTTGCAACGCATGATCCAACGACTTTAAACCGCCAAGGTAATGATATTGGTACTCAATATCGCTCTGTTATTTACTATTTTAATGAAGAGCAAAAGCAGGCAGCGGAACACACCATTCAGACATTAAAAAATGATGATCTTGATATTGTGACTGAATTATCTCCTGCTCCTACGTTCTATCCAGCAGAAGACTATCATCAAAATTACTATGAAAAGAACCCTTCACAAGGTTACTGCAACTTTGCAATTCCACCTAAACTGTTAAAGTTACATAGTAAATTCCAACATCTCATGAAAAATTAATAAATGAGAAAATAAAAAAGCAACCGAATTGGTTGCTTTTTTATTACGTGAAACTAGATTTTAGTTTTCACTTACAAAGGCAATATCGCTCAGTCCGGCTTCACTGGCGCGAGACATTACCTGAGCAACAGTATCGTACTTCGACTCTTTATCAGCGCGAAGTTGAACTGTCGGTTTAACCGCACCTTGACCTGCTTCTTGGAAACGTTTTTGAAGCTCATCAAGGCTAATTACTTGAGTATCCCAAGCCACTTCACCATTTGCATTGATACTAATCGTAATTGCTTTTGGTGGTGGATCAATAATTTCAGCAGTTGTTTTAGGAAGCGTTAATGGAATCGATGGGTTGGCAACTGTTGCTGTGACCAAAAAGATGATCATTAACACCAACATAATGTCGATTAGCGGAATGAGATTCATCTCATTCATGCCACTATCGTGGTCTTCACCCAATTGAAAAGCCATTAAGCTTGACCTCCAACATAACTTTGCTGTGCAGTTTTAACATCAGACTTTACAGTTGAGTCTTGCTGCAACATAGTGTCGATTAACAAACTGTGTGCTTGATCTTGTAAATCATGAGCAAGGCCACGATTCGCACGTACACAGATGTTATAAGCCAATACCGCTGGAATCGCAACTGCAAGGCCAAGACCAGTCATAATAAGTGCTTCACCTACTGGTGTAGCCACTTGAGCTAAACCTGCCTGTCCGCTCTTACCAACAGCAACTAACGCGTGGAAAATACCCCATACTGTACCAAACAAACCAACGAATGGTGCAATTGAAGCAATTGTTCCTAAAACTGAAATACCTTTATCAGCATTGGCTTTCTCAGCAGAAATCTGACGCAATAATGCTTGCTCTGCAACTGCTTTACGTTGTTCAAAACTCAAAGGTTGTAACTTTGCTTTGAGCGAAGTAATAGCCTGAGAGAGTTGAGCATAAGCTTGTTGTTTTAGTTGGCGAGTCCCCATCAAACGTAAGATGAAAACTGTCCAGGTAGCAATCGACATTGCCAATAAGATGAAATACAGGGTTTTACTCACTGCATCTGCATGTTGCCAATAGATTGAAAAGTTCATATTCGAACTCCTGATTAAGGTTAGCCGTTGGGACTCAAATTCGTTTAAGGGGTTAAGTCAAACGGTTGCTCTGCTTTAATTGGATAAGCAACACCGTTTTCCATATAAGGTTTAAATTTTGCACTACGTACAGCACGGACTACTTTGTCATCTAGACTTGGAATACCGCTGCTACGGGTTACGCGCACGTTAGTAATCTTGCCTTTCTCATCGGCTTCAATAAGTACAACAACCGAGCGTGCTTCGCCCTGTAAATCTTTTGGTGAAACAGTCAAACGTGGTGAGCGGCTCCACTGTACACCCGAACCGCCAATTGAAACGCGTTTTGGCGATGGATCTGGAGCAGGTTGAGCTTTAGGTGCTTCTTGAACCACTGGCTTTGGCTTTTCAACGACTTTTTCAGTCACAGTAGTCGTTGGCGTTACTATTTTCGGTTCAACTTTAGGTTCTGTTTTTACTGTTTCTTTAGGTGTTTCAGCCTTTTTGACCTGCTGAATTTTTTCCACTTTCTTAGGTGGAGTTACAGGTTTCTCGACAACTTTAACCTCTTTCACTTCTTTTTTAGGTTCCGGCTTTTTAGGCGGTTCTTTTGGTTTTGGTGGTAAAGGTTTTGGTTGCTCTTGAATTTTTACAAAGCGGACTTGTAAAGGTTTCTTTTCAATTGGCTTTAGTTCAGCAGGCTTAATGTGGCTGACTGCCCATAAGACCCCGATATGACCAATTGCAACCGCAATTAGTGCCGTGATGACTTTCTTTTTCATCGGATTGGGAGAGTTTAAGGCTGCGGAAGATTGACTCATAAGAATCTAATTACCTAATGGATGATGATTTCGGTTTTCAATTTATAGAAACGATTTCAAACATCGGATAGAACAATAAAGTGCCACAATAATAAATGAGAAGTGTTTTCATTTGCAACTACTTTTTTATGAAAACATTCCTCATTATCGCGAGGTCTAACTTGATAAAGTGATATCACCTTAGTTTTCTCATGCTTAGACAACGCACTAAAATTTGTAAGTTCCCTATTTTCACTTATCAGATCGCGCTCAGCTTAAAAAATAATTAAGTAGCTAGATATTAAAAGTAATCTATAGAGCAACAGACTCTAGTTATGTTATAACATTTTAAATTTATTTTAGCCATAAAAAAAGCACGCTCAAAAGCATGCTTTTAAAGGAATATAAGTTGTTAGAAAACAACAGTCTTATTGCCATCTACAATAATTCGGTCTTCTAAATGCCATTTAACAGCACGAGCTAATACATTACGTTCAACATCTTCGCCAAGCTCACGCAACTGCTCAACATTATAATCATGGCTCACACGTTCAACGTCTTGCTCAATAATTGGGCCTTGGTCTAGGTCAGCAGTCACATAGTGAGCTGTTGCACCAATCAACTTTACACCTTTTTCATATGCTTGCTTGTATGGGTTTGCGCCCACAAAAGCAGGTAAGAATGAGTGGTGAATATTGATAATTTTCATTTCCCATTTAGAAACGAAATCTTCGCTTAAAATCTGCATGTAACGCGCAAGAACTAACAAGTCATTGCCTTGCATCATTTCATGAATTTGAGCATAAGCTTCTGCTTTATTGTCTTTGGTTACTTTAATGACTGTAAATGGAATACCAAAGTTTTCAACTGCTTCACGTAAATCTTCGTGGTTAGAAATTACGTGGGTAATTTCACACGGTAAAGAACCACGTGCATGACGCCACAATAGCTCAAGCAAAGCATGGTCAACTTTAGAAACTAAAATACCAACCTTTTTAATATCATTAACAAAAGCAAGACGCCATTGCATGCCATAACGTTCCGCTACATTTGCTGCGAAAGTCTGAATTAAAGCATCTTTACGAGACTGTAAATGATCAAGTTCAAATTCAACACGCATGAAATAACGTCCGCCTTGAGCTTCCGTCGCATACTGATCAAGCGCGGTAATGTTTGCACCCTGATGGTACAAAAAGCTCGATACAGCCTGTACGATCCCAGGCTTGTCTTCACAAGTAATCAGTAAACGGGCTGTATTGGCAGTGGTCATATTCATTTGGTTAATATCACTTAATTGAGACAAAATTTTGATAAGCCGAGTATTCTAGCGCTCTAAATAAACAAGCACAACTATTCATCTTTTAGGGACGATAAGCTGGCAAAAAGATCAGAAGGTCCAAGCGACTCCAATAATTGCTCATAAGTCGCACGGCTTTCCCCCATTAAATAAGGGCCTTCTAAAAAAACCATTTGACGTAAAGCTTGCCAAACCCATTTTTCTTCAAGGTGGTTATTGTCACTAATGTGTCCGGACATATATAGAAAGTTGGTCCAGTTGGTTAAGACAATCCAGAGGTTAATAATGAGCGCTTCAATTTCCGATGGCGTCATTTTCATAAGCCCGGCATCAACAAAGGCCTGATAAATTCTTTGCCCTTGCTGCATGACCTGCCCTGCAAAGCGGGGATAGATCTTTTTAAAGTCTTCGTTACTTTCAACTAAATGATAAACATCACGGTGAATAAAACGATAGTTCCATAGCTGACCACTGAGTACCTGAAAATAATTAATTTTGTCATTGGTCGTTAATGGTCTGTCCTCAGGTAAAGAGAGCATTTCTAAAGTCTCGACCTGATATTGGTGCATTAATTCCTTAATGATTTCATGCTTGTTTCGAAAGTGATAATACAAGTTTCCAGGACTAATCCCCAACTCTGCAGCAATATGATTGGTAGTGACAGACCGTTCGCCACGCTCATTAAAAAGCTGCAAACTGATTTGTAAAATCCGGTCTTTTGTCTTCAGAGCTTTAGGTAGAGACATTTTAATAACCTTCGTTAATTCATATGGTTAAGACTTGCACACAGAAACCAACTTGACTCTTTAGAGTATTTACTCTAAAAAATAAGTATATCAGTATATTTGGTAAGTACCGATGAACAGTCAAACAAAAACAAATCCAGAGACTCAGGTTCCTTATGATGTTAAGCATTTACATGATTTGCTTGAGCAGCAAAAGATTGCCTACTTACGTCATCCGGTACCCACTGCTAAAGAGCGTATTGATCGTTTAGCTCGTCTTAAAAGAGTCTTGGTAAAATATCAAGATCAGATTGCCGAAGCAATTAACCTTGATTATGGCAATCGTGCCATTATGGAAACCAAAATTGGTGAGTTACTTACCTGTCTTGAACAAATCAAGTATTACAGTAAGAACCTAACCGGATGGATGAAACCATCAAAACGCCATATCAGTGTATTACATCAGCCTGCAAAAGGTTGGGTACAATATCAACCAATGGGTGTTATTGGCATTATTACACCTTGGAACTATCCATTACTACTTTCCGTTGGCCCACTCATCTGTGCTTTGGCGGCTGGTAACCATGCCATGATCAAAATTTCGAGTGCTTCTCCAAATTTTGGACAGGTTCTTGAAAATGCACTTTCTGAAGCTTTTCCACAAGAATTGGTTGCTGTGGTTAATGGCGGCGGTGTGATCTCTGATGCGTTTAGTCACCTGCCTTTTGACAAAATGATTTTCACAGGCTCGACTTCTGTCGGTAAAACAGTCATGGCGGCTGCAGCTCAAAACCTTGTGCCAGTCATTCTTGAGTTGGGGGGTAAATCCCCTGCGCTTGTACATGCTTCCGTAGACATGAAAGATGTCGCACAGCGTATTGCTGTGGGTAAATTATGGAATGCAGGCCAAACTTGCGTTGCGCCTGACCATATTTTCTTGCCGCGTGGTAAAACTGCCGAGTTCATTGAAAACTTTAAATTGATTGTGGCTGGAATGTATCCTCATTTCCGTAACAATCAAGACTACACATCTATTATTAATGATAAGCAGTACAACCGTATTCAGGGCTATCTAGAAAATGCCCGTGATCAGGGTGCTCGTATTATTGAAATTAATCCTCAAAATGAAATTTTAGATGATGTCCGCAAAATTGCACCGACTCTGGTTACTGGTGTAACAACTGCAATGGATATTATGCAAAATGAAATTTTTGGTCCTGTTCTACCAATTTTAGAATATGACCAAATAGAAGAAGTCATCGAATTTATTAATAGTCGACCACGTCCTTTGGCAATGTATTATTTTGACTATGATCAGGCACGCGCCGATTATATCTCTCAGCATACTCATTCAGGGCATTTCGGAATTAACATGGTGATTACCCATGTAGCACAAGATGATTTACCTTTTGGCGGTATTGGTGCGTCAGGTATGGGTAAATATCACGGACCGGAGGGCTTTTTTGGGCTTTCACATGAACGTTCGGTCATGTCAAATCCAAAACTTTATAGCTTGAAATATATTCTTCCGCCGTTCAATAAACCGATTCATCGCTTCATTTCGAAAACCTTGTTGCGTTAACTGATCAAGGCATGATCTGTTATACTAGATCATGCCTCGTTTTTACCAATTTCGCTTGTCTTTTAATCGTATTTTTGGTATAAAACGCCCCTTGAATGAATTCATCCGTTTACATTTAGTATGACTGGCCACAGATTTGCTGTTGGCTAAATCAATGGAGTTACACCATGTCTAAGGTTTGCCAAGTTACCGGCAAGCGTCCAGTCGTTGGTAACAACGTCTCACACGCCAACAACAAAACCAAGCGCCGGTTCGAGCCGAACCTGCACCACCACCGTTTCTGGTTAGAAAGCGAAAAACGTTTTGTACGTCTTCGTTTAACCACTAAAGGTATGCGTATTATTGACAAATTGGGTATCGAAAAGGTTGTTGCAGACCTTCGTGCTCAAGGTCAAAAGATCTAAGGAGTCTGAGCAATGCGTGATAAGATTCGCCTCGTTTCTTCAGCTGGTACAGGTTACTTCTATACCACGACTAAAAACAAACGTACTATGCCGGAAAAAATGGAAATCAAAAAATTTGATCCAAAAATCCGTCAACACGTGATTTTCAAAGAAGCTAAAATCAAATAATTTTAGCCTCGAAAAAAACGACTTCTTTATGAAGTCGTTTTTTTTTGCATTTTTTTTATACCTGCCTTTTTGTTAAACTTTCCACATATTCCGCCTTGGCATTTTTTATGCTTGTCTTTAGCCTAACTCACGTAAAAGGAGTTTTTAGTGCCGCATGACGTAGATTTAATTATTTTACTTGCTGTTGGTTTCGGCGTTGCCCTGTTTTTTGGCTATATTGCCGCCCGACTACGACTTCCCCCTCTTATTGGCTATCTCATTGCCGGAATTATTATTAGTCCTAATACTCCTGGTGTTGAAGCAGATATTCATCTTGCAAACCAACTTGCTGAACTCGGTGTAATGTTCCTCATGTTTGGCGTTGGTATACATTTTTCCTTAAATGATCTTTTACTTGTCCGCCGCATTGCCTTGCCAGGTGCAATCTTACAAATTGCTGTTGCAACTTTACTGGGTATTGGCGTTTCAATGTTATGGGGCTGGAGCTTTGGCTCCGCACTCGTTTTTGGCTTAAGCCTGTCATGTGCGAGTACAGTTGTATTATTAAAAGCTTTAGGAGACCGTGGTCTTCTAGATTCTGTAAATGGCAAAATTGCTGTGGGCTGGTTGTTAGTTGAAGATTTAGTCATGGTACTTGTTTTAGTACTTCTTCCAGCTACAGCTGTTTTACTTGGCGGAAAAGCTCCAGCAGGCGCAGAAGGTAACATTTGGCTAACTCTTGGAATCACCCTATTAAAGGTTATTGGTTTTATTGCCTTTATGCTGATTGTCGGTAAGCGCGTTGTGCCTATTATTATGCAGTTTGTTGCTCGCTTAGGTTCAAGAGAGCTATTTACACTTACTGTAGTCGCTGCTGCTGTATCGATTGCCTATGGTTCTTATGCCATCTTTGGAGTTTCAATGGCATTAGGGGCATTCTTTGCCGGAATGGTCGTTAAAGAGTCAGATTTTAGTCATCGAGCAGAAGAAGAAACGCTACCACTACGTGAAATTTTCTCGATTTTATTTTTCGTTTCAGTAGGAATGTTGTTTGATCCACATATCCTTATTGAACGTCCACTACATATCTTGGCTGTTATCGCGATTATTATGGTGGGTAAAACTCTTGCTGCAATGGCTTTAGTTTTATTCTTCCGCTATCCAATCAATACGGCTTTAACAGTCGGGGCCAGCCTTGCTCAAATTGGTGAGTTTTCATTTATTTTGGCTACCCTTGGTGTCTCTTTAGGTCTATTAACTTTAGAAGCTCAAAACCTGATTTTAGCAGGCGCATTATTCTCAATTACACTGAACTCTTTCATCTTCTCGGCAATTGAGCCTGTACAACGTTGGATTCGTGAACGCTCTCATTTAGCACGACTTCTTGAACGTAGTGGCGACCCATTAGCCATGCTGCCAGATGAAGTCGATCAATCTTATCTACGCGATCAAGTGGTGATTGTAGGGTATGGTGGCGTTGGACGACGTATTACTGAAAATTTAATTAATCAAAATATTAAAGTCGTAATTGCAGAAGAGAATCGTGAAATCGTAGAAAAACTACGTCAGGCAAACATTGCGGCTGTAAGTGGTGTAGCAACCGAACCTGGCGTTTTAATTCAAGCGCATATCATGCACGCACGACTCTTGGTAATTTCACCTATGGATATTTTAGATATTCATCGGATTGTAGATATTGCGAAGCAATTGAATCCTCAAATTCAGGTTTTAATTTGTGCAGAAAGTAAAGAAGAAGCCGCAGTGATTAGAGACGAACACATTGGTGAAGTATTCTATGCGAAAGAAGAAATGGCTAAGAATATGAGCCATCATATTTTAAATCAAATCGAACTTGCGCATCAGTCTACACATCATTAATGCATACAAAAAAAGCGTACTCAAGAGTACGCTTTTTTTAACTTAAGAATTTAGGCTGCTCATCCACAACTTCAGCCTGCCATTCATTGACCTGCTTTTCTAACAGCCCAAACAAAGCAGCTTGAATCATATGTTGTGCAACTATAGGCGTCTGTTCACCTAATATTGCCTTTAGTTCATCACTAAACTGAATTTTAACCAAGGGCTCTTTTTCAGAACCAGCATTACGCAAGGCGAGCTCACCACCTTCTAGTTGGACTAATTCCAACACTGCTTCTTGATTTCCAAATAACTCTTTCAATTGCTGTATAGACATATACTTCCTCCATGTTTCAACATGGTGGCAAAGCACCCTTGCACTTTGCATCTCTCGTCTTATTTATATAGGCGCACTGGGATTAAATTTCAAGCGCTCAGATAGTTTAATTTTAGAACTCGACCATTTCGTTACGAAAACCATCAATTAAATGACTTAACTCTCTATGCCATTCACGCAAAATTTTCACATCAGGTAACCATGATTGTGGTCCCTGAGTCACTTTAATGATCAAATTAGAAGAAGTTTCTTCTTCCGGTGTCGGTTCAGTTGGTTCCGGTGCATATTGGCACATACGGTAAGCACGTTTTAATTCTGCAACGAAGCCATCTTTTGCCAATTGCTGCAAAACAGAAACTTCCGGAGAAACTTGTCCTTTTGCCGCCATATGCTCTTCAATAGATTTTAATGTCGGTTGCAAGTCATTTAAACGGTAATAACGTACCAATTCTTGCAAAAATGCCAACATCGCACCATGTAAATGAAATACAGCTGCTTCACGATACGCTTGTACCTGCTGTACATGATCAGTTTGCTCTGCTTGTTGACACGCTAAGCGTGCAAAATAGAGTTTTTGATTGGTACGATCGGCATGATAACGAGCAACACGTGACATAACTAAACTTTCCTGTTCTAAAATTGCCATCTATATGGCTATTCTTAGCTTAACGACTCCATTGATAAAATCAACGTTATTTATGGTAAATCCAGAGAGACTTGATAAATTTTACGTTTAGCCGGAACTTTCAACTGTCGCTTCATAGGACGCACATTACTTAGAACCCAAGCAAAATATCCTTCACTCCAACCAGAGGCACAGGCAAGTTCAATCTCATCGTTTCGCCAAACATGAATAGAATCAACATCAACCAAAGCGACCGCGACTCCCTCTTCTTCATCACCATCATTTATTAAAAAATTTTGGTTCTCAACAATGAATAGATCTTTAAGAGGCAGCTGTGCAGGGACCCATGAACGAACTTCAAGTGTTTTTATTCCCTGAGCTATACGGGTTCCATTTGGAGCAACCACAGAAAGAGCTAAAAATTGTTGCATAAAAGCCTTACTCTTCAGCTGCCTTAACCCGAATACCGTAACCTTTTACTTTAAGTGTATTTAGACCTTTGATTGCTTTAATGGCTTCACGCGGATTCGGCATTTCGACAAAGCCAAAGCCCTTTGATTTACCCGTATCTTTATCGGTTACAACGACACAAGACTCAACTTTACCATAAGCTTTAAACAGCTCTAAAACTTCAGCTTCAGTCACTGAACGATCTAAATTACGAACTAATATTTTCATTTTCCAACCTTCATTGACCATCAAAAGAAAGGCCAATATACATTTGAGTATTCACAGTGTCTTATACAGTAATTTAGTCAAGATCGATACCAAAACCTAAGTTTACTGTTCGTGAAGTATTCCATTGTTTTTTGGCAAATGGCTGTGGCACCTGACGATGAATTTTGGCCTGAACCAAATGGGCAGGTAAATCATTTAGAAAATAGCTTTCGATTTTGCGGCCTTGTTCGTCATACGTGTCTTGTGACCATGTATTGAGATTTTGCTTCGTCAAAATCAATTCATTTTCCGCACGTGTTAATGCAACATACAATACTCTGCGCTCTTCTTCGACTTCATCAAAATCGCCCTGTGCACGCGCATAGGGATATTGGTTTGGTGAGACATGTGGCACATAACACACTTTCTGTTCTGCACCTTTAGCGGAGTGAATTGTAATTAAGGTCACTAAATCATCATCACCCGCTTTTTCAATTTCAGAAATTGAAATTGGTTCAAGCACATATTCTTCAAGAAACTCACCAAGAGATGCATGTTTACGCGCAAGTTGTTTAACTAGGTCGAAATCCCTAGCACGACGTGACCAGTCTTTAGTTTTATAGTTTTGCTCTAACTGTTCACTTAATGCATCAAGTGCTAGACCAATACTTGCCTCAACATGCTGCTGTAGCACATCAAGCTGTTTCAAAATCAAAATGGCCTGTAAAGGAACTTTTCCATGACGCTCCAAACGCTGACAACGCTCTTCGACCTCACTAATGCTCATTAACTCTTGCGCTAACTTGCTGGCACCCACATCTCCAATACCATCCCATAAGGTTAAAAAGCGCATCCAAGCCAAGTCATCCTGTGGGTTACTCACAATACGTAATAAACTGAGCACATCCTTTACATGCGCTGATTCAAGTAACTTTACGCCACCAATAAAACGATACGGAATTTCAGCGGCAATAAATGCTCCTTCCAAATAGCGTGCGCTGTAACCAGAGCGGACTAACACCATATGGTCGTACCAATTTGCGCCCTGTTGGTGTCGCTCTATTAAGTCTTGTGCAATCCAGTTGGCTTCTTCAAATTCATTACCAAACAAATGGAGTTGTGGCTTTTGTCCTTTGCCACGATGAGCCTGTAACTGTTTTTGATAATCGATTGGACTGTGGGCGAGTAACCAATTTGATAAATCTAATATTTCTTGAGTCGAGCGATAATTCAGATCTAAGGTATGAATCACTGCATCTGGAATACGTTCTTTAAAAGAATGAATGTTTTCGAAATCAGCACCACGGAAACCGTAAATTGACTGGGCGTCATCTCCCACACAAAATAATTTCACCTTACCAATCAGTGGCTGCAAAAGTGCCCACTGTAAAGGGTTGGTATCTTGCATCTCATCAACCAACAAAGCTTGGCAGAAACCAGCAACCCAGTTCGTCAATGCTTCGGAGTTTTGTAAATGAACAGCGACGATCGACAAAATGTCATCATAGTCTAAAAAATTACGCTCTCTTTTACGCTGTTCATAGGTTTTCATTAACTCAGCAATTTGTGATTTATATTCATATGCTTCAGGTAATTGCTTGAGTAACGCTTCAGAAAGCTTAGATTGCGTATTTCGGGCATAAGAATATAAATCACACAGCTCTGCCGCTTTAGGCAAAACATTATCTTTGTCTTTGCCTCTCAATAAGCGAAACATGAGTAACTGATCATCACGATCAATAATACTAAATTGGGTTAAACCAAACGCTTGCGGATTACGACGTAATAAATACATGCAAAAGGTGTGAAAAGTGGATGCACGAAGACCTTTGGCTTGTGCCCCAACATGCTGTTCAACCCTTGCAACAATTTCACTCGCAGCTCGGCGGGTGAACGTTAAAATCTGAATTTGATTTGCAGGCAAACCTTGATCAATTAAATAAGCTGCGCGAGCAACAATAGTTTTCGTCTTGCCACAACCCGCTCCAGCCAAAACCAGACAGTTTTGAGCCGTAGTCGTTGCTGCTTTTTTTTGCTGAGCATTTAATTCATTAATTAACTTTGCAAGACTCATAACACATATCGCTAAAACACCAAGGCTTAGTTTAACAGACCCATGCCATGAGATGGACCTTCGCTCACTAAAAACAAAAAAGAGCACCCTAAGTGCTCTTTTGTTCGTTATTTATTTTAAGAAACTGTTTTTGAGCTAGAAGGTAAATGCTTAATCGCAGAAGCGAGTCCTAAAAAGTTAATGCCCTGAAATAAAATATCTACTGCCAAAAACATTCCTAACACCCAAAACGGAGAATCTTTAGAAACTAAAATTAAAATACCTGTAGCGAGGGTTAATAATCCTGAAAATAAGGTCCAGCCCCACCCTGCAATTGGTCTTAGTAAAAATGCATTTATAGTGCGGATTACACCAGCAATAATCAGAGCAATTGATAATAAGCTTGTTAAAACAACAGCCGTAGTAACAGGCGTAGAAAATGCATAATAGCCCGCCATTAAATACAGCACTCCAAAAAGTGCCCACAGCCATCGGCTACCGCCTTTAAATACACTTAAGGCAGCAATTAAATGCAATACACCGCCCACCATCATTAAAATACCAAACAGAAAAACAACCGAAAATGTGGCAAATGGCAGTGAGCTAAATAACACCAAACCGAAAATAATGAGCACAAAGCCTAATATTAGATACCATTTACGATCAGCATGTAGCTGATTACGAACCAAATCATTACCTACAGTTTTCATAACGGCGTCTCTTATTATCAGGTATTAGGAAGTTTATATAATGTCATTATAGTGATGTACTTCACATTTATTGTCTGTATAAGATGTGCATCGTTTATTAACAATTGATGTGGATAAAACAGTATTTATCCACAATTTTATTTCAGCCACCCCACTTCTTGAGCTGTTGGTAAACCTATGACGGTTTCTTGTAAATCACTTGGCATTTTGCTGGTCTGCTCAGATAATGGTGTTCGACCACCCATGATTTCTGCTCGCTTTTGTGGATAAAGGGGTACTTTTTCAGGTTGTGCATATCCTAATGGATATATGGGCTGACCTGTTTTTAAATCATATTTATCTTTTGCCCCAAAGCCATGCAATAGCTCATGAACGATTACAACCTGATTTTGTGATGCTTGCCCACGTGTAGCAAACAAATTAACACTACCAATACGGCCCTTTTCTAAAGCAGTCGAATGCACCAAAACTTTTTGATAATTGGGATCGTAATAATTTAAATAAAGTTTGAGCGATGCTCCATTATCTTCAGGCTGTTGTTGTCGCCATGCATAAAAACGAAACTTTAAACTCCACCAAACCACATGAAAAACACCGGCATTTTGTGGCACCTCAGGTGGACGCTGCTGTAACTGTTGCCCCAAACGTATTTCAAAGTTTGCTGATTGCCCCCGATAATGTTGCGACCATTCACTTAAATAGCTTTTAAGCGTCTGGAAATCAGTGTTTTGTAACTGATGAATATAAGCTTGTGTGGTTTGTAAGCCATCTGCATTTATTGGGTGCAATACCACCACAATAGGCTGATTCCAGTCTTGGTTTTGGTCACGCCACGCTTGAACTGCAACGATTAATAAAACAATTAATAGACATAAAATCCGAATGTTTTTCCACATTCTTTTTCCCCATAAAAATTAATATTTTCTTTTATTGTTGTAGATGAAAAAAATGCTAGCTGAGCTAGCATTTTTTATCTGTCTTATTTAGCCTTCAATCCATTTACCGTCTTGATAAATTAGGCTCCATTTAGTTTGTTTACCTTCTGGTGTTTCAGAACCCACATATTGTGATTGGTTCTTACGGCTAAACTTCACAATGGTTGGATTACCTTCAGGGTCTACATCTGGAGCTTGTAAAATAAACTGGTATTTTGGATCAAGTTGATCAGCTACGCTACGAAGCTCAGCAACTTTTGGTGCACGTGTTTCACGAATTTTCGGAAACTTACTTGCAGCCAAGAACAGACCAGCCGCGCCATCACGTAACACAAAATAATCATCATGCTTGGTTGAACGCAAATGTTCCATCTTGATTGGTTCTACACGTGGTGGTGCAGGTTGACCATTTTTCAAGACTTTACGAGTATTGTCACAGCTTGTACAAGCGAAATACGGACCAAAACGGCCAGTTTTAAGCTGCATTTCACCATCACATTTATCACATGGAATGGTTGGGCCATCATAACCTTTGATCTTGAACTCGCCTTCTTCAAGCTCATAGCCATCGCAATCCGGGTTGTTACCACAAACATGTAACTTACGGCCACCATCAATGACGTAGCTGTCCATTGCTGTACCACATTTCGGACAACGATGTTTTGACATCAAGTCTGCTGTTTCAGCACTATCGTCATCAGATAACGCTGCTAAAGACTCAACTGGCGTTAAGTTCAAGGTCCCTTTACAGCGTTCTTTAGGTGGCAAGTTATAGCCAGAACACCCTAAGAATACGCCTGTAGTGCCCGTACGAATCTGCATTGGACGTGAACATTCAGGGCAATGTACTGCTGGTACTTCAACTGGCTGATTACGACGCATTCCCTGCTCACCTTGAGCATTGGTCAAACGCTTTTTAAAATCACCATAGAATGTGTCTAACAATTCTTTCCAGTTACGCTCACCTGTTGCAACTTTATCGAGCTGACCTTCTAAATCTGCGGTAAATGCATAATTCATTAGGTTATTAAAACTTTCATCAAGACGATCTGTTACGATCTCACCCATTTTCTCGGCAAAGAGACGGCGATTTTCTAACTTAACGTAACCACGTTCTTGAATCGTAGAAATAATGGCAGCATAAGTCGACGGACGACCAATACCACGTTTTTCAAGTTCTTTTACTAAAGATGCTTCAGTAAAACGAGCTGGTGGTTTGGTAAAATGCTGACTTGGATCTAGCTTTTCTAGCTTTAAAATTTCACCCACTTTAATTGCAGGTAAAATGATATCGTCATCAGATTTGTTGGCGCCACGAACTTTAGTAAAGCCATCAAATACAAGCGTACGGCCTTTTGCCTTTAACTCCACATTGCCAGCTTCAACTGTTAAAGTTGAAGATAAATATTCTGCCGGAGTCATTTGGCAAGCTACGAACTGACGCCAAATTAAATCATACAAACGCTGAGCATCGCGCTCTACACCAGCAAGTTGATCACCAGTCAGCGCAACATTTGATGGACGAATAGCTTCGTGGGCTTCTTGAGCACCTGCTTTATTACCATAGCGATTTGGCTTAGCTGGTAAATATTTTTCGCCATATTGGCTTTCAATATGTGCACGCACCATACTTACAGCATCATCACTCAAAAACGTTGAGTCAGTACGCATATAAGTAATGAAACCAGCTTCATACAAGCGCTGCGCCAACATCATGGTTTTCTTTACAGAGAAACCTAAACGTGTACTTGCAGCTTGTTGCAAAGTCGAAGTGATGTATGGGGCGCTTGGATTCACCTTAGTTGGTTTATCTTCACGCTGGGCAACTTTATATTCAGCACCTTTTAATACATCTAACAGGGCATCTGTTTCAGCTTTATTTTTTAATTTAAGCGTTTTACCCGCCTGTTTAACAGCCTCAAGACGAATGTCATCTTTTTTAGCTTTAGTGTCTGCAAAGACTTGCCAATATTCTTCTGGAATAAAAGCACGAATTTCACGTTCACGTTCAACAACAAGCTTTACCGCTACAGACTGTACACGACCTGCCGATAAACCACGGGCAATCTTTTCCCATAATAATGGCGAAACCATGAAGCCTACTACACGGTCCAAGAAACGACGTGCTTGTTGTGCATTAACACGGTTTAAGTCGAGACGTGTTGGCTGTTTAAATGCTTCTTGAATGGCATTTTTAGTAATTTCGTTAAATACCACACGATGATAACGGCTATCGTCACCACCAATCACTTCGCGTAAGTGCCAAGCGATTGCTTCCCCTTCTCTATCCAAGTCCGTTGCGAGATAGATTGCATCTGCATCTTTAGCAAGTTTCTTGAGTTCAGCAACAACATTTTCTTTGCCAGGCAGAACTTCGTAATGCGCTTGCCATCCATGTTCCGGATCGACGCCCATACGATTGATTAAAGCCTGATTCGCTTTTTGTTCTTTTTCAGCCTCAGTGAGTTTGGTCCGGGCAGCCGGCTTTTTCTCTGTTGCTTTACTGCCACCTGTTGGCAAATCACGTACGTGACCTACAGAAGACTTAACAATGTACTGCGAACCTAAATATTTGTTGATGGTTTTCGCTTTGGCAGGCGACTCCACAATCACTAAGGCACGTTTATGTGCAGCAGAGGCAGAAGATGCTGTGCTTTGAGATGCAGAGCGCGAGGTATTCGCCATATAAAATGTTATTCCTATACCAATAAATTTAAAAATCAGGCTTCAGCCAAGGCCAACAGATAAGCCTTCATCTCATCTAATTGCGTAGCTTTCAGGTCCGATTCCTCATCCCAATAAAGGCCTACACAGTTTGCCTGCATATCAATAGCATAAATCCCTTTTAATGCAATGGGAGAATCATTAAATTTCTCATCGCCTTGCACAACTTTTAATTTTCCGTCTATAACGCGAGCACGCATGAGCGGTAAACGAGCATCGGGGATCAATACACTATAGTAAGCAACCATGCTGGCACGCTTTTCAGTTGCCATCGGGACATGTGTCCATTCAGGTGCAGCAATTACGCGTGGATGTAGCCCCATTTTGCGGGCTTTGTCTCGCATAATTCCCAGCGCCTTTTCACGTGGACTCACTCTTAAACCAAAAATGGAGCCTAGCACGAAAAGAACAATGATAACGGTAACCCAAATTCCGATATTGTCCATAGCAAAACCTATTAATCTCTTTTATTAGAGTTGCATAAGCTGACCAGAAAACGCAAGTTACATCATAAAAATAATGTCCAATTAACCGACAAGGCTAAAAACTACAACATTTCCTCATAGATATTTTTAACAATCTAGGCAGAATATTTAGGCGCTCTTTTCAGTTTCAAGAGTAGTTAACTTACCAAACTGATCCAGATGCGCATCTCCCCACGTTTTTAAAGCAAGAAGTATCTGCTCAAGCCCGCGCCCTAAATCAGTTAGACAATATTCCACTTTAGGAGGCACTTGAGGATAAACCTCACGATGAATAATGCCATCTTGTTCTAATTCCCGAAGCTGATTGGTCAGCATTCTTTGTGTAATGCTTGGAACTCGTTTACGAATTTCATTAAATCGTAAAGTTCCTTCATTTAATAAATGCCAAAGAATGACACATTTCCATTTGCCATCAATCAAACTGATCGCTGCCTCAACTGAACAACCTGGTGAGCAGTCAAAACTTGAATGTCGAGCTTTTGCCATTTTACAGTATCCTTTTTGACACTATGAGCGTTATTTGTCTGTAGTCACTATTTTTAAGCTTACGTTATGATCAAACTCTCAACAAGAGGAATGATGATTATGAAAGCTGTGGCATATCAAAAAGCGGGGCCTATTACATCCCCAGAGGCACTCGTAGATATTGAACTCGATACTCCAGTAGCTAAAGGACATGATTTACTTGTTCGTGTTCAAGCTGTATCAGTAAATCCGGTCGATACCAAAATACGTAAAAATGTAAGTGCTGAACAATCTGGTTGGAAAGTTCTTGGATGGGATGCTGTAGGCACGGTAGAAGCGATTGGCGATAAAGTTACTCAATTTAAAATTGGTGATGTGGTTTGGTATGCAGGTGCTTTAAATCGCCAAGGCAGTAATAGTGAATTGCAATTAGTTGATGAACGTATTGTCGGTCATAAACCAAAAACTTTAGAAGCGACTGAAGCTGCGGCTCTTCCTTTAACAGCAATCACAGCTTGGGAAATGTTATTTGATCGTCTACAAGTTCCAAAGACTGCGCCTACTAATACGACTATTTTAGTGATTGGTGGAGCTGGTGGGGTAGGTTCAATTACCATTCAGCTTCTTAAGCAATTAACTAACCTCACGATTATTGCTACAGCTTCACGTCCCGAAACAAAAGAATGGGTAGAACAACTAGGTGCTGACTATGTATTAAACCACCGTCAGCCTTTAGCTGCACAAATTAAACAATTAGGTTTAAGTGCACCTTTATATGTATTCTCAACCACTGAAACAGATCAACATTTATCAGATATTGTAGAGTTAATTGCTCCACAAGGTCATTTTGGACTTATTGATGACCCTGATCAGTTAGATATTAAACCGTTTAAATCTAAGTCTGTCTCAGTCCACTGGGAGTTTATGTTTACGCGCTCAATGTTCCAAACGGAAGATATGGAAAAACAAAGTGCGCTACTAAATGAAGTCAGTAAACTGGTGGATGAAGGTAAAATCAAAACAACTGTGACTCAGGTTTTAAGCCCAATTAATGCTGAAAACTTAACACGGGTTCATAAGCAAATTGAAAGTGGTTCAACCAAAGGGAAAATCGTTTTACACGGATTTTAAGTTGCACTTTTGAAAATAAATGGCAAGCGTAACGCTTGCCATTTTAATTAGTAATGCGGTGGTTTATTCGTTAATGGATCAAAAGGTGCAACACCTTCTGATAAATCTGCAGATTCCACACGTTGATAAAGTAATTGCATTTGTTTTTTTAAATCAGCTATTTCTAAAGTTTGAATCGCGAGTTGCTGATTTAATTCCTCAACTAAATCATCTAAAAATGCAATTCGCACTTGCAAATCTTCAATGGGTGCGGAAAATGACGCTTGATCATCATGATATGGTGGTTTAGTCATTTAAGTCCTCATTTGAGATTTTGGAAAACATTATGGCCTATATTACTTTAAGGGATGTCCAACTTGCTTTTGGCGGACCTGCCCTGCTCGATGGCGCGAACTTCAACCTAGAACGTGGCGAACGAGTCTGTTTAATTGGTCGTAATGGTGAAGGTAAGTCTACTTTACTTAAACTCATTGAGGGAAGCCTACTACCAGATTCTGGTGAAGTTTCTGTCCAAAATGGTTTAACTGTTTCTATGTTAGCCCAAGATGTTCCAATGTCATCGGGCAAAGTTGCAGATATTGTAGCAGAAGGTGCAGGAGAAGCTGCTGCCGTACTTAAAGCCTATCATGAAGCAAGTGATGCCTGTGTACTTGGTGACATGGAAGCTTGCGATCGTATGGGATCTTTACAGCATAAACTTGACCAACTTGATGGATGGGCATTAGAAAATAAGGTCAACACGATTTTAGGTAAAATGGAGTTAGATCCGAATGCAGATCTAGCCGACCTATCGGGTGGCCGTAAACGTCGTGTTTTACTTGCCCGCGCCCTACTTACCCAACCAGATGTGTTATTACTCGATGAGCCAACTAACCACTTAGATGTTGAAAGTATTGAGTGGCTTGAGAAATTCCTGCTTGATCAAAATAATTTAACCTTACTCTTTATTTCACATGACCGTTCTTTTGTAGACCGCCTTGCAACTCGTATTGTGGAATTGGACCGCGGCATATTACGCAGCTATGAAGGAAACTATTCTCGTTACCTTGACCTAAAAGCTCAGCAACTTGAAGCTGAAGAAAAACAAAATGCCTTGTTTGAAAAGAAACTTGCCGAAGAAGAAGCATGGATTCGTCAAGGTATTAAAGCACGTCGTACACGTAACGAAGGTCGTGTCCGTGCCCTTAAAGCATTACGAGAAGAGTCAAAAGCTCGCCGTTTCCAACAAGGCAAAGTCAATATGGGCGTTCAAGAAGCACAGCGCTCAGGCAAACTTGTATTTGATATTGAACATTTAAGCGTAAGCTACGATGGACAAACTCTCATTAGAGATTTCTCTGCCATTGTTATGCGCGGTGACCGCATTGGTTTAGTCGGTGATAACGGCGTAGGAAAGACTACTTTAATTAAAGCGATCTTAGGCGAAGTTCAGCACGAAGGTGTTGTCAAAACAGGAACTCAGCTTGAAATTGCTTACTTCGACCAATTACGTAATCAGCTTGACCTTGAAAAGTCGGTTTCTGAAAACGTTTCTGAAGGTTCAGATTTCGTTGATGTAAATGGTCAACGTCGCCATATTCTCAGTTACTTACAAGACTTCCTATTCTCTCCGGAACGAGCTCGTACACCGGTAAAAGCACTTTCTGGTGGTGAGCGTAATCGTGTCCTGTTAGCAAAACTATTGCTCAAGCCATCGAACCTGATTGTAATGGATGAGCCAACGAATGACTTAGATATGGTCACACTTGAGCTACTTGAGGAGATGTTGTCTGAATATAAAGGTACTTTGCTTCTAATTAGCCATGACCGTGCTTTTATGGACAACGTTGTAACATCAACTTGGGTATTTGATGGCAAAGGCGGTATTGCAGAATATATCGGTGGTTATCAGGACTATTTAATTCAGCGTCCAAATGAGAGAGTCGTTGACCAAAAAGGCGATGTAAAAAAAGCTCAGGCTAAAGCAGAAGCTGAAAAAAATGCAGCTCAAACGAACGTAAAAAAGGTCAAATTAAGCTACAAAGATCAACGTGAACTTGAGCAATTACCAGCTGAAATTGAAAAGTTAGAAAATGAGCAAGCTGAACTTTCTGACAAACTTGCTGACGGCTCATGGTTCGTAACGGATGCCGATGCGGCAACCAAAGCAAGCCAGCGTCTAGCAGAAATTGAAGAGTTACTCCTTGAAAAGTTAGAGCGTTGGGATGAACTTGAGCAAATGAGTAAAGGGAATTAATTAATTTTTTTACCTGCTGATTAATTTAAAAAGCCTCCTAGATTAGGGGGCTTTTTTAAATATAATTTAAGATATTTTTTCAAATAAGATTTATAAAAATAATTATGTTATACCTATCAGTATAATAATATTTAAGGATATTTCCATGCTAGATCTCTCTCAAATTTTGGCATTTGGATTAATTTGTCTGGCAATGGTACTCACCCCTGGCCCAAACATGATTTATCTTATCTCTCGTTCCATTAGTCAGGGCAAAATCGCAGGATTTATTTCTCTCGGTGGCGTTGCCGTTGGTTTTGTATTTTACATGCTTTGCGCATCTTTCGGGATTACAGCACTTGTTGTTGCAGTACCTTATGCATATGACACTATTCGTATTGCCGGTGCGATGTACTTACTTTGGTTAGCATGGAAAGCTTTACGCCCCAATGCCGCACCTATTTTTAATGTTAAAGATTTAGCGGTTGACTCACCATTAAAGTTATTTTTAATGGGCTTTTTGACTAATTTACTTAATCCTAAAATTGCGATTATGTATTTATCTTTATTACCTCAGTTTATTCACCCACAACAAGGCAGTATTTTAGCGCAGTCTATCCAACTCGGGACTATACAAATTTTTGTAAGCGTTTCAGTAAATGCGCTGATTGTATTTTCTGCTGGTAGCATTGCTCTTTTTCTACAGAAAAAACCACTTTGGGCAAGCATTCAACGCTGGGTCATGGGTACAGTATTAGCTGGCCTTGCGGTTCGTATTCTTCTAGAACACCGCCGATAACCCGCTTTATTTTTCTTTATCGCGCCTAAACCTTCAATTTACTCCTGTGTATTACGACGATAAATTCAGTTCGTGATACACTTTTGGCAGTTTTAACTTTTTAAATTCTTTATATCGTTATGAGCCAAAAGCAGCCTTATACGCCCGGTGAGTTTCAATGGTCCTTTTTGTTGCCTAAATATTGGGGTGTGTGGATTGCGATTACTTTCCTGATGCTTTTGGCTATTTTACCGTGGGCAATTCAATGGCGCTTAGCTCATGGATTGGCAAACCTTGCTTGGAAATATTTAAAGTCTCGTCGTAAAACCACAATTCGTAATTTAGAAGTTTGTTTCCCTGAATGGTCACCTGAAAAAGTACAGCAACAAGCAAAACAAGTTTTTGTAGATATGATGCTTGGTATTTTTGAGACCTTAAACGCATGGTATAAACCTTACTGGTTTAAAAACCGCGTCACTATTGAAGGCTTAGAACACATTACCAATGCACAAGCTCAAGGCAAAGGTGTTTTATTGCTTGGTACACATAGTACTTTACTCGATGCAGGTGGTTATGTATGCGCCCAATATTTCGAGCCGGATGTTGTGTATCGCCCTCAAAACAACCCCCTCCTCGATATGCTAATTTATCGTTGCCGCGGCACAATTTATAAAGCACAAATTGATCATGATGACATGCGTGGTTTGATTCGTCATCTTAAAGAGGGTGATGCAATTTGGTATAGTCCCGATCAAGACTTTGGGCTTAAACAAGGTGTTATGGCACCATTTTTTGGAGTCCCAGCTGCCACTGTAACCGCTCACCGTCGTTTATTAAAAATCTCGAAAGCGGTTGCTGTGCCTTTATATTTTTATCGTCATGGCGATGTACAAGACCCTAAATATCATATCTTGATTGAACCAGCGGTTGACAATATGCCAAGTGAAGATGAAGTCGATGATGCAACGCGTGTGAATAAGATTATTGAGAACCAACTTCGTATCGCACCAACTCAATATATGTGGTTTCACCGTCGTTTTAAAACACGTCCTGAAGGATATGAAGAGATTTATTAAGATAAGGCTGTAATAATTTTAGATTAGTAATAGGCACAGCTTCGATTTAAAGTGATATTCAAATACTTTCGGATAGGCAGACCTTACTTTTTAGGGATGAAAAGTAAGCAAAAATCCTTTGTTCCGGTGATGTTACATCCTTGTAACACAACGCAACAGCGACATCCATGTCGCTATCACGATAGTAAACTCCGGATAATGATTTAGTTTGAGATGATGTATCTATGGATGATTCATCTTTTATGAACGTATAAGGCAAAAAACAATGAAAGTGATGCAACTTCTCCCAGAACTCAATAGCGGTGGCGTAGAACGCGGCACACTGGAAATTGCACGTGCACTGGTTGCACAAGGCCATCAATCTTTGGTTGTTTCAAATGGCGGCCGACTAGTGTCTCAACTTGAAGCTGAAGGTTCTACTCATTTAACGCTGCCTATCCATAAAAAATCATTGTCAAGCTTGTGGCAAATCCGTCCATTACGTCAGCTGATTGAAGAGCACCAACCAGACATTGTACATGTGCGCTCTCGCGTACCTGCGTGGCTAACCCACTTCGCTTTAAGAAAAATACCAGCGAATAAACGCCCTCACCTCATTAGCACGGTACATGGTTTCTATTCAGTTAATCGTTATAGTGCGATCATGACTCAGGCAGAAAAAGTGATCGCTGTTTCTGATAGCGTAGTTAAATACATCACAGACCATTATAAAAACTGTCCACCACAAGATATTGTCCGTATTTATCGAGGCATTGACCCTGCTGCTTTTCCGCATAACTACCAACCTTCAGCACAGTGGTTTAACCAAGTCTTTAACGACTTTCCCGAACTCGAAAATAAATTTTTACTTTGCCTACCTGGCCGTATCACGCGTTTAAAAGGACATGAAAGTTTAATTGAACTGATGCAGCAACTTCATTCGCAATATCCTCAACTGCATGCTGTTGTTGTGGGTGGGGCTGATGTAAAAAAACAAGCCTATTTAAGTGAGTTGCAAAACACCATTCAAAGCAAAGGACTTGCAGATAAAATTACCTTTGTAGGACATCGCTCAGATATACGCGAATGGCTCGCTTTTAGCGATATAGTGCTCTCTCTATCCAATCAAGCAGAAACATTCGGTAGAACAGCATTAGAAGCGCTGTCAGTCGGTACGCCAGTGATTGGTTGGAACCGTGGAGGTGTTGCCGAGATTTTATCTCATGTGTACCCGCAGGGTCTTGTTGAAGCAGAAAATGAAAAAGCTTTATTAGAAAGAGTAAAGCATCATATTGAACAAACTCAAACAGTCGCTCCTGTGACAATGTTTAGTTTAAAAGATATGTGTGACCAAACTCTTGAGTTATATCAAAGTGTATTGAAATAACCCAATAAAAAACCCGCGATGTTCGCGGGTTTTTTTCGACTAAAAAACTTCTCTCTTACTTAAGAGATGCTTCATAAGCAGCAGCTTTTTCATAGTCGTACTGTTTTTCCCACTTACTGATTACAAGTACAGCAAGCGCGTTACCTACAACGTTCAACGCAGTACGAGCCATATCCATGATACGGTCAACACCAGCAATAAATGCTAAGCCTTCTACAGGAATACCAACACTGCCTAATGTCGCCAATAACACAACAAATGATACCCCAGGAACACCTGCAATACCTTTAGAAGTAATCATTAACGTTACAACTAAAATCACTTGTTGGCTGATTGACATTTCAATGCCGTAAAGCTGTGCAATAAAGATTGCTGCGATACTTTGGTAAAGCGTAGAACCGTCAAGGTTAAATGAATAACCAGTTGGAATTACAAAACTAGAAATCGCTTTTGGCGCACCATAAGCTTCCATTTTTTGCATAATACGCGGTAAAACTGTTTCCGAACTTGCAGTCGAATACGCCAAAATTAATTCATCTTTCAGTATCTTAAACAATGTAAAGATATTGATGCTGAACATTTTTGCAGTAATACCTAAAACCACTAAAGCAAAGAATAAGATTGCACCATAAACCAATACAACCAATTTACCCAATGGAATAAGCGAAGCAAAACCGAAGTTTGCAACAGTTACAGCGATTAAGCCAAATACACCCACTGGCGCATATTTCATGATGATGTGTGTTACACGGAACATTGTTTCCGATACAGCATGAAATACATTTAATAATGGGTCTTTTGTTGTTGCTGGTAATGAAGATAAACCAATACCAAATAGCACAGCAAAGAAAATCACTGGCAACATTTCGCCATGCGCCATTGAACTAATAATGTTCGTTGGGATAAGCGATAATATCGTCTGGATAATACCATGAGACTGTGACTGTACTTCTTCAGTTGTATGCTTATATTGAGAAATATCAGTTTGTACCAGTTGAGACATATCAATGCCTGAACCTGGATGGAAGATATTCGCTGCAAACAAGCCAACCAAAATAGCAATAGTAGTAATAATTTCGAAATAGAGAATGGTTTTAAAACCAAGACGCCCTAGACTTTTTGTACTGCCAACACCAGCAATACCTAAAATCAATGTAGAGAAAACGATTGGGATTACAATCATTTTAATCAGGCTAATAAAGATCTTACCTAATGGAGTAAGAACGTTATTTACAATACTATCTTTGATTTCAGGCTGGTTATGTAAAACAGCCCCGACAACTATCCCTAGGATTAAAGCAATTAAAATTTGCCATGCAAGGCTAAATTTAAAATTCTTCATAAGACAATCCTTATGCACCGCAAAGTATCAAATATGAGAGGGAGAAGACCACTACTTTAGAGTGAAACCTCAATATGTACACGAATTTCCAAACAGAAATTTAAATGCACAAGCAAATCACAACCCGCCGATCCGGCGAAGTAAACAACAATGCCTGTTGACGATCCAACATGTCAACGATCGGCACATTCTATTGAGATTTGCCAATTAAACAAGTCCAATTTATATCTAAATAGGTCAAAGCCTAGATTTATCCATCAATAATCTATAAAAACAAAAACTTAACAAAAAAGTTTTTTGTATCTATTTTCATTAAAAATTGCTCAGATATATAAAAAAATTTATGGACGATGACTTATAATTAAGTAGATTTTAAAATTAAGAATACCTTAAAAATATTGGTTTTATTTACAACGAATTAAATGGTATATCTATAAAATATCAACCCGAGTTCTGCGTCCTGCAAAACTCGGGTAAATGAGGTTGTGCTTTCAGGGTATATAATTCTTTTTATCGCTTCCGTTCTAACATCTTATCCGTGATGTCGTTCCATATCAGCTTAGTGCATCCTTACTTGGGATTATCCATTCCCGCTTCCGTGTGCCGATGAATGTAGAATACGGGTTTTAACTCTGCCTGCCTATTGGACCTAGACTCAAATCTTTGTACGTTATTGCTTACAACTCACTTTATATATTTTTCTCTTTATAAGGCTGTGCAATTTCATCAGTCACGATTTTTTCTTCTTTTTCAGCTTTAGCAATACCTTCTTGTATCGCGGCTTGAGCTTCTTCTTCATCGGCTTGAGTTTGTTCTAGTTCCTCGTGAATTTCTTCAAATATTCGACCTGTTTGTAAAACGACATAGACAGGAAAATGGTCTGATCCAATATGAGATAAACGCTGCATTTTTACTAAACCGAAGTCTGTACTATGAAAGATATGGTCAAGTGACCAGCGCAATAAAGGATAGTCCGCATGAAAAGTATTAATAAAATGCCGCCCCACTCGTGGATCGAGTAGCCCACTAATACGTTGAAATAAACGGGTTGTTCGTGACCACGCTACGTCGTTTAAATCCCCCATCACAATACAACTTTCATCAAGATCTTTAATTTGATCTCCGACAATTAAAAGCTCAGCGTCACGCAGTGTTGAATCTTTTGCTTCAGTTGGGCTAGGTGGCTTAGGATGTAAACAGTAGAGCTGAACAGGCATGCCAGATCGCAAAATTACCGTGGTATGAATAGAAGGTATTTCATTACTTAAAATGAATTTAACCTCAGTATTTTTAAGCGGTAACCGGCTATATAAATGCATTCCGTATAAATTATCTAAAGGTACGGGCACACGGTATGGATAATCTTTCTCAATCTCTTTTAAAGCATTTTCCCAAGTTGTATCGCTCTCTAAAGTAAGCAATAAATCAGGTTTTAACGTCCGTACATGCTCAAGTAATAAATGATATTTATCATTCGGGGTGAGCACATTAGAAACTATCAGTGAAATCTGTTTTGTAGGATCTAGCTGATGCTGTTTGACCTTTTTAACCTGTTTTTTCCAAAACAGCGTATACGGTAAAACCATTTTAAGTTGGTAGGCAATCGCTGCGATGAGTACCGCAAGCAAAAGCTCACGCCATACGTTCCATTCGGTCGACCAAAACAACATACCAATTAAAGCAATTAAGCCAATAAACAGAATTTGTAATCTTGGAAAATCTGCACCTCGAAACCACCACTCATCACGAGGAATAAGTGACCAGAAGCTTAACCAAATCACCACTACTGCCAGTACTTCGATATAAATCATTGAAATTACTCTTTTAAGATGATTTGTTTTTTAATGTTTTTGTCATCTTTATCAATTTTGTATGTAACATAAACAAGATATTCTACTCAATAAAATTGCTGTTTTGATTCTGTAACGCTTGCAGTTGTGAGCACTTTTGATACACTCAACTCCCCCTTTAACAATTTTAACGCACCGAGGCAAAATGACATGAAAGTAGGTCTGGTCGGTTGGCGCGGGATGGTCGGTTCCGTCCTTATGCAACGTATGGTTGAAGAGAATGATTTTGCTCATATTGAGCCATTCTACTTCTCTACCAGTAATGCAGGTGGTGAAGCTCCTTCATTTGGTGGTAAGACTGCCCCAGCACTTATGGAAGCTACAGACATTACCAGTCTGAAGCAAATGGATGTCATTATTACCTGTCAAGGTGGTGACTACACATCTGAAGTTTTCCCAAAGTTAAAAGCAACTGGTTGGGATGGCTACTGGATTGATGCGGCATCTACTTTACGTATGACTGATGATGCAATCATCGTTCTTGATCCGGTTAACCTTAATGTAATTAAAGACGGCTTAGCGAAAGGTACTAAAACTTTCGTTGGTGGTAACTGTACAGTATCACTCATGTTGATGGGTGTTGGCGCACTTTTCCAAAATAATTTGGTTGAGTGGATGACTGCAATGACTTATCAAGCGGCATCAGGCGCTGGCGCACAAAACATGCGTGAGTTGTTAACAGGTATGGGTTATTTATATAACAATACCAAGACTTTGTTAGATGATCCTAAATCTGCAATTCTTGATATTGACCGTCAAGTTGCCGAGTTACAACGCGGTGAGGGTTTCCCTTCTGCGAACTTTGGTGTGCCACTTGCTGGTTCATTAATTCCTTACATTGATAAACAGCTTGAAAGCGGTCAATCAAAAGAAGAGTGGAAAGGACAAGTTGAGACCAACAAGATCTTAGGTAACTCTCAAATCGTTCCTATCGATGGTCACTGTGTTCGTATCGGTGCAATGCGTTGCCACTCTCAAGCATTAACCATCAAATTGAAAAAAGATGTTCCGCTTGATGAGATCGAAGATATGATTCGTAACTCAAACCAGTGGGCTAAAGTTGTACCAAATACACGTGAAGCATCAATGACTGATCTTACACCTGTTGCTGTAACTGGTACCCTAACTGTACCTGTAGGTCGTTTACGTAAACTCAATATGGGTAAAGAGTACCTCGGCGCATTCACAGTAGGCGATCAGTTACTTTGGGGTGCTGCTGAGCCTCTACGTCGTATGTTACGTATTTTAGTAGAATACAAAAGCTCATAATTTGATCTGAATTATTCAGTCAAAATAAAAAGCCGATCACATTTGATCGGCTTTTTCGTAACTGGTTTGTAAAAAATTAACAATTTATTTACATTCCATTATTGTATAATTTTGAACGACTTTACGACTGATCAGGTCATGGATTGAGATGACTGCATATAACAAATTAAAAATTGCCATTTTCACCATTATGTCTTCGCCTTCTCTTTATGCGATTACATTAGATCCTATTCAAATTCAATCTGCACCTGGGGAATTACTTTATGCAGAAATGAATTTTCAGCAAGCAGATCCTAATACCCCATTGCAAGTCAGTTTGGCCACTCAAGATGATCTCAATGGTTTGGGAGTAACTCATCAACCTCCGGGTAACCTAAACTTTTATACACGCCAAAATGGTCAGGGTTCTGGCGTTATTGTGATTACCTCATCGCGTCCTATTATCGATCCTGAACTGAATATTGTCGTAAAAGTCAGTGAAGGTAACGCAACCCGTCTTCAACATATTAAAACCGTTTTAAAACCATCGCCTATAAAAAAAGCCGCCATTAACGAAAGTCCACTTTCACCGCAATTTATCGTAAATGAAAAAGATATCGCATTAAATTTACCTGAAAGTACTCAGTACACACCTACTGAAACTACATCAACCGTGGCAGAAACCACAGGTAATGAACATAATCTAAATATTAGCACTGGTACTGCTCCAGCTTTGAATAGTTCTAGCCCTGCTCCTGTGGCTCCTTTTACCGAAAAACCTTCGACACAAATACCTCAGCCAACTATAGCTACAATGAATACCGAATCATCGGCTGTAGAGAAACAACCCTCGACTTCACTCAAATCAAGTGGTGGCAATCAAACAACTACCGTCAAAAAAGCAGCGCAATCTAAAACTGCTCAACAAAAAAATGTATTAAGTAAAAATGCGTCGAAAAAGCAAAAAATTAGCACTTATAAAGGCCCGGCACCTACAGGTAAATATATCGTACAACGTAACGAGTCTTTATGGAGTATTGCCAATCGTATTGCAGCACAAACTAAACAACCTGTAGCTAAAGTCATGAGAGATATCCAAGCTCAAAATCGACATGCTTTTATTCAAGGCGATGTAAACCGTTTACGTCAGGGAAGTTCGCTAAACTTAACAACAAATACAACTAAAGCTTCCCATTTAAAACCTAAATCGAGTGAAACTCACTTGGCAAAACCCTCTTCTGGCAGAGCTAAATATCGTTTACAACAAGCTGAAATGAGCATTGTGGCAGAGAACAGCCCAAATTCTGCTCATGGAAGTGCAAAAAAGAGCACACAACAAAGTCAAAACAATACTGAGTTAGCAGTAAAAGTTATGACAACTCGTAAAAAAACCGTTACATTACAAAGGAATGTAACCAAACTAAATCAAACTTTAAGTTTAAAAGACCAACGTATTCAACTCTTGAATGCGCGTTTGGCAGAGTTACAACAGCAATTACAGGCACAGCAACAAACTCACAAGCAAAAACATTAAGTTAAAACCAGAGTTAGCACGCTTTATATTGCAAATATTTATTTTTTAAGGGGAAAGTAATGTTATATGTGATTCCGTTTATCATATTACTCGTGGTCGCCGTTATTTTAAAAAAACGCGAGAATAGTCAAAAACAAGAGGCCACTTCCCCAAAAAATATAAATAGAAAATCCGGCAAAAAAGCGAGTGCTAAATCAAGCAAAAGTTCGCGTGAAAAAACCAAAGCCAAGGTCATTGAGGAAAATACTCCTGCTATCCCTCAAAGTAATCCTGTACCGGAAGCTTTACGACACAATATTCAACAGCTCATTCAAGAAAAACAGTTTTCAGCAGCTGAAGCTCAAGTCAATCAGGCGCTAAAAAAAGATAATACTCAACATGAACTGTATTTATTACTTCTTGAAATTCATATTGCTCAGAAAGATGAATTTGCAATTCAACAGTTGATTAGCCATATTCGTAGCTTAGGTTTAAATGAAATAGCAGCTCAAGCAGAAACTCGACAAAAAGAATATGAATCATCCAGACAACCTGATGCTATTGATTTCCCTCAAGCTCAAACATATGAAGAACCGAAAAACACAGATACAACGGCTCAGTTCGATGAATTAACAACAAGTTCTTCCGAGGCTTCTTTTGATGACCTACAGAAAGACTATACCCCTGTAAAACAAGAACCTGCTGTTGAAATTGAACCTTTAGAGTTTAACTTTTCATTCGAACAGAATTCGGCTACGGAAAATACCAACCAACCGGCACAACAACCTGAGTTATCATCCACTCAAGAAACAAATGAGCTGGCCGATTTAGAGTTTTCTTTTGACTTGGCCCCTCTGCATGAAACTGAGGAAAAATCTCAAGCAGTAGAGGTAAAGGCAGACCAAGAAAATAGCATCAATGCATTAGATTTTAACCTTGACTTAAATCCTTCAAGTTCAGAGACGAAATCTGTTCAACAAGCTCCATCATTAGATGAAATTAAGCTCATAGAACAAACCCCATTAGAAGCGACTTCTATCGCACCTCTTGAGTTTTCGTTAGATGAGCCTGCCTTAGTTCCAGCACCAGAGCTTGAAACTCAAAACCATATAGATGTAGTAAATGAAGCAGCTACTCAAACCCAAATAGAGGATCCGCTTTTAGAAGCTTTTCCAGAATTAAAACAAATAAATGAAAATGAACTCGATTTAAAATTGGCTGAACAATACATTAAGTTTGGAGCGAACCAAGCAGCGCGTAATTTACTACAGATTGATGAGCAAAAATTCAACACAGAACAACAACAACATGCGAAAAACCTACTTAATCGCATAGCTTCTTAGAACTGTTCGATTTACCATAAGCAGTCAGAGATGACTGCTTTTTTATGCCTGCAAAAAGATGAAAAAAATAGCTTTATTTTATATGGGTGGTACTTTTGGTTGCATTGGTGAACCATTAGCTCCTATGCCTTATGACCAATTTCTACCTCAACTTGAGAAAGTGATTCCCCCACACTTAACAGTTGATTGCTTTGCTGCGCCCAATATTGTCGATAGCAGTGCATGTACAGCACCTGACTGGTTACGCCTAATTCAACGCATACAACAACTACAACTAGAAGGCTATCAGCATTTTGTTGTCATTCATGGTACAGATACGCTCAGTTATGCAGCTGCGACTTTAGCTCGCTTTTTAGGGCAAAGCTGTCATATTGTGATTACTGGTAGCCAATACCCGTTACTCAATATTCAAGGTGATAACACCCGTGAATTTACTGATGCAATCGAAAACTTATATCTTGCATTAGAGCAGGTCATTGCACTTCCGGTTGGTGCTTATCTCGCATTCCACCATCAAGTATTTCACGCACAAACTGCATTAAAAACGCATACCACTGAACTTGATGCATTTTCAGGGTTAAGTAGTAACGTTGAGTTTACGCCTCAGCAAAATGAATTAATCGTACAAGATGCTCAAATTGAAAAAGCTGCTTCCTTTCAGATTTTAAACTGGATGATGCAACCGATTGCAACACAGCATTTAGTACAACAATTACGTCACTTACTTCCTGCCCCACCACACTTTTTAGTGTTGCAAGGTTTCGGTACAGGTAATATCGCCGTAAACGATGAATTCTTAGCAACATTAGATGAACTCTATGCTCGTGGATGTGTACCAATTTTGGCGACACAAGTCACTTTTGGGGGTATTGACCAACGTTATGCAATTAGTGCTTGGGCCAAAACTGCAAAAATTGTCATTAATGATGCCCATAGCCATGCAGATCTCTATGCAAAAGCACTTCAAATCTATTTAAAATACCCAACCCCAGAACAATGGTTGAACCATTGGAATGAAAATCTGCATTAAATAGAGGTGAAGCCATGCAACGTTATGCGGTCGGTATTGAATTTAGTGGTATTCAATATCGAGGTTGGCAAACACAACAGCCAGGCGTTGCCAGCGTTCAGGAAACTATAGAGCGTGTACTCAGCAAAATCGCTGATGAACCAATCACACTTCACGGTGCTGGTCGAACAGATGCAGGAGTACATGCAACAAATATGGTGGCTCATTTTGACACTAATGCGATTCGTCCAGAGCGTGGATGGATCATGGGAGCAAATAGCCAACTTCCTAAGGATATTTCAATTCAGTGGATTAAACAGATGGATGAAGAGTTCCATGCACGTTTTAAAGCCACTGCTCGTCGCTACCGCTATGTTGTATATAACGCTCCACATCGCCCTGCACTTTTACATAAACAAGTCACGCATATTTATCAAAAATTAGACGTGCAAAAAATGATTAAAGCTGCCAGCAAATTTGAAGGTACGCATAACTTTGAAACCTTCCGTGCAGCAGCCTGCCAGTCAAATCAACCTGTACGACATGTAAAGCATTGCCGTTTGTTTCAACATGGACGTTATTTAGTTTTAGATATTCAAGCTGATGGCTTTTTACATCATATGGTTCGAAACATTATGGGTTGCTTACTTGAAATTGGGCAAGGCATGTATGAAATCGACCATATTGATACAATGTTCGCAGCCGAAGATCGAAAGGCAGCAGGAATTACCGCCCCACCTGATGGTCTCTATTTTATTCAATGTTATTATCCCGAGCAGTTTGACTTACCACAACCACCGCTCGGGCCACATTGGTTAAACCTACCTGAGTAGGCTTAACCAATTTTTGGTTCTAACGATGTTGCTTACGCTTACGGTACTCAACCGGTGTTTCGTTAGTCCAGCGCTTAAACGCGCGATAGAATGTACTCGGTTCAGAAAAACCTGTTAAATACACAATACGCTCAACACTCTCATTAGTGTTAGCTAAAAGTTTTTTAGCTAAACGACAACGGTAGTCAGAAAGTATTTGCTGGAAGCTGGTATTTGCTTCACTTAACTGCGTCCGTAAACGACGCGGCGTAATATTTAATTGTGCCGCTACGGTTTCTAGCGTCGTTTCTCCACTTTCAAGTGTCGAACCAATCGCACGACGAACCTCACCCACTAAATCATAACGGGCAAGTTCTTGTAACTTTTCAATCGCCAATTGTTCATGCAATTGAAGTAATTCAGGCTCTGCCTGCCAAAGCTGAAAATCTAAAATGGCAGGGTCAAAATATAGCCGTGTTTCTTTCTGCCCTAAGCTTACCGGACAGCCATAGACACGGAAGTATTCATCTTCAGAAGCACCTTCACTGAAATTAAAATCAATGAAGATCGGATGAAACTGGCCTTCGGTAATAAATTTGAAGAATCTGAGCACACCTGAAATCGCACATTCTGAAAAATGACGATTAACAAGGTTGTCTGCCCCTACCTGCTCACCATTGGTCAAATAGCAGCGTCCATCTTCAACCACCAGTTTTGCATCAAATGCATCACTAATGAGTCGCTGGTAAGCCAAAGCTCGCTTAAGCCCTTCACCAAAAGTTTCACTACTAATAAATAAATGTTCAATCACCTGACCACGGTACAAAGGTAAATGCTCACCTAAATGCAAACCGATGTCTGGATCTTTACTGACTTCCTGAGCAGCAGTCCAAAAGGCATACTGCGCACTTAAAGGAGTACGTGCGTTTGTATCGACCTGATTTAAAGCGACTCCCGCTTTAGTTAATATTTCTTCTGTTGGCAATCCTGCACGACGAATTGCTTGATAGCCAAAACGTAATACAACTGATGCATCTGTTAGCTGACCCACGCAGTGCCCTTCCATGTAGATACTTCATTGATACTTAGGAGCTGTTGACTCTTTATGCATGAACAGTCCCTAATAACTATGATTTTAGATTAGCGTTGATTGACCAAACTGACAACAGAATTAGAGTTCTTTTGTGAAAAAAATTACATCTTTTTTATTAGTCATACTTTAACCAGATGCTTTCACAAGAAGATGTCTATCTTGTTTTTTTTAAATAAATTGACTATAATTTGCGCCTTTCCAATTTGATCATCAGGTAGGCTATGGCCAATAAAGAGGAACTCATTGAGTTCGAAGGCGTTGTCACCGAAACGCTTCCTAATACGATGTTCCGTGTACGTCTTGAAAACGGTCACGAAGTTATTGCACACATTTCTGGTAAAATGCGTAAACACTATATTCGTATTCTTACTGGCGACAGTGTGAAAGTCGAAATGACTCCATATGACTTAACCAAAGGTCGTATTACGTACCGTGCTCGCTAATTAGTGAATGCAAAAAAGCCACTTCATCATGTGGCTTTTTTATTGCGTTTTTTATTCACTTAATCGACTGGTTTTACATCCCACCGTTTGGCATTCACGCAATCTTTCTTGCAGCCAATGGTTTCTTTCTTGCGTTGTCTGTAAACGACACTGCACGTCTACGCTATTTCTATTAGAATCTGTACATTCAGCATCACGTTGGCGTATCCAAGCAAGCTGCGACTTCTTAAGCGTATTTCTTTGTGCTGTATTTAATTTCGCTCTTAATGCCTGATAATTCTTATTCAGGTCTGCATCAGCACTCGCATAGATTTTATTGGTACAGTAAATATCATCATAAGTATTACGAGCACTATCACAGTTATCAGCATAGACCGTGGTTATTCCGAAACACAAAAAGGCAAAAACTATTTTTTTCATACTCTTCTTCCTTAAGTTTTGGGCAATTATTATTAGTCTGTAAATATAAGAGTAAGTCTAAAGGCAAACTCACCTTCTATTTATCATAATCTTGCTTTTTTACTTTACAAGTTAGCAAATCCAACCTATTGTTCTTTAATGATAAATATAATTCTATATAGAGAAAAAATGAATATATCTACCTTATGTCAAATGAGTTTGCTTTCATTCATGCTATTTAATATTAATGGCTGTGCTAGTCATCCACGCCAATCTGTAGATTTGCAAGAATATTTAAAAAATTTTATAGGCAAATCATCTACAACGATTCAGCAAGATCTCAACTTACGAAGTCTTGGCTTTCAAGTCGCCCGCACACCACAAAAAACTTCTGATCAACTTATTTATACGATTTTACGGCCCTTAAGCATCCCAATTCCGATGGTAAGTAATGTAGATATGAGAGGTGGTTCTGTTCCCATACAATCAGGAAATTTGAGCGGCAACTCTTATGATATTAACTTTAATTGCAAGGTTATTTTTAAACTCAAAAATGACATTGCCGAATCTATTCAATACGAAGGTAAAGCTTGCTAAACACAACCATAAAAAAACGCAGCTTTAAGCTGCGTTTTTTAGCAAACTAGCGATTAAGCAAGAGCAGCAACAACTGCTTCACCCATCTCGGCTGTACCTACTTTAGTCATGCCTTCAGACATAATATCGGCTGTACGTAAACCTTGATCAAGTACTTGCCCTACTGCATCTTCAATTGCTTTAGCAGCAGCTTCTTCACGGAAGGTATAACGAAGCATCATCGCAACTGAAAGAATGGTTGCCAACGGGTTTGCAACGTTTTGCCCTGCAATATCAGGCGCTGAACCATGACAAGGTTCATACATGCCTTTGCCATTTTCATCTAAAGAAGCCGATGGCAACATACCAATTGAGCCGGTAAGCATTGCTGCTTCATCAGACAAAATATCGCCAAACAAGTTACCTGTCACGATTACATCAAACTGTTTAGGCGCACGTACAAGCTGCATGGCAGCATTGTCCACATACATATGTGAAAGCTGAATATTTGGATAGTTGGCTTGCTGTAAATCCGTGACCGTTTGCTTCCAAAGCTCTGTTACTTCTAAAACATTGGCCTTATCTACAGAACACACTTTACCGCCACGCAATCCTGCAAGTTCAAAAGCAACTTTTGCAATACGCTTAATTTCGCTTTCAGAATAAACGTCAGTGTTATAGCCCTGTTTTTCACCATTTTCGAGTTCACGAATACCACGTGGTTGACCAAAATAGATACCACCAGTCAATTCACGAACGATCAAAATATCTAAACCAGCAACTATCTCAGGTTTTAAGCTAGAAGCATCGGCTAATTGTGGATATAAGATTGCTGGGCGCAAATTAGCAAATAAGTTAAGTTCACTACGAATTTTTAAAAGACCGCGTTCAGGACGGATAGAACGTTCAATAATGTCCCACTTTGGTCCGCCAACAGCACCTAATAAAATGGCATCAGCTTTTTTTGCTTGCTCGCTAGTTACGGCTGGATACGGCTCTCCATGAGCATCAATCGCTGCACCACCTAACAAGCCATGTTCCCAAGTCAACGACAAATTAAATTTTTCATTTACTTTATTTAATACTTTTTCTGCTGCCCCAACAATTTCAGGACCAATCCCATCGCCAGCCAAAATTAAAATCTGTTTAGACATGAAGTTTTCCATTTTCAAAGACAAGACAGCGTTACGACTGCCGTGGTGTTAGTTTTTTCTGTTCGAGAAATTCACCTAGTCCTGTGGTGACATCAAATGGTCGACAAAAACGGCGAATTACCCGCCCATCCTGCTCTAAGTCAACACATAATGGATCTGGTACAGAAACATTCAGCAAACTACCCGAACGGTTAGATTTGTCTCGGTACATTTTAAACATATAGCGATGGTTAGCTTTGAATTGGTGAATAACATGAATCGTTTCAGCCCGATCTGGAGAAATCGGATAGTAACGAATCACCACTTCATATTGTTTGGCAGGCACAGATAGATACAAACTATTGCTTTGACTTAACACCGAACCATTTAATCTCACAATTCCTTGATGAATTGCCTGATTACTAATACGACGTGTCTGTGCATCAACAACAGTAATATCATTTAGCCGTTCAAATTCGCAACTTTTTGCGCCCGAACAATATATTGCTGCATTCTGCCCCAAATTTTCTTGTTCAGCCTGCTTAATACGAACAGTATCCACTACATTGTAAGTGCTCTGACAAGCACTTAGTGTTATCGCGCACAGGCTCAACAAAAAGCTATGAGTAACGTTCCTCTTCATTGTTCAAGCCCAATCCTCATCTAGTGCATAATTTTAAGCTGTTGTTATGCTTTAGCATGTTAGCAAGAGTTTGAACACGACGCCATGACTATGTTTAAAATGTACCGAAAGGTTAATTTATCTCTTGGAATACCCAAGGACGAACCTGTTTGGTTTTTTCTTCATAAGCGCGAATTGCGTCCGCATTTTGAAGAGTTAAACCAATATCATCCAAGCCATTTAACAAGCAATGCTTACGAAATGGATCTACCTCGAATTTAAACGCTTCACCTGTTGGCGTACGTACTTCTTGAGCTGCTAAATCAATTGTTAATTGATATCCGTCATTGACAGCGCATTCTTTAAATAACTGATCAACAATGTCTTCAGGCAAAATGACTGGCAACATTCCGTTTTTAAAACAGTTATTAAAGAAAATATCAGCAAAGCTTGGTGCAATAACGGTACGGAAACCATATTCGTTTAATGCCCAAGGCGCATGCTCACGGCTTGAACCACAACCAAAGTTAGTACGAGCAATTAAAACGGTTGCTCCTTGATAACGAGGCTGATTTAAAACAAAGTCCGGATTTTTTGGACGTACCGAGTTATCTTGCCCTGGATAGCCTTCATCTAAATAACGAAGTTCGTCAAATAAGTTGTCGCCAAAACCTGTACGTTTAATCGACTTTAAAAACTGTTTTGGAATAATTAAATCTGTATCAACATTGGCACGATCTAATGGTGCAACGATACCTTGTTCAACTGTGTAAGCTTTCATGGTTTGCTCCAGACCGAATTAAAATGAACGAACGTCAACAAAATGACCTGCTATCGCAGCCGCCGCTGCCATTGCCGGACTGACCAAGTGAGTACGACCACCATTACCCTGACGACCTTCAAAGTTACGGTTCGAGGTTGATGCACAATGCTCACCCGGTTGTAACTTGTCTGCATTCATTGCCAAGCACATTGAGCAACCCGGTTCACGCCATTCAAAGCCAGCTTCCAAGAAGATTTTATCCAAACCTTCTTTTTCAGCTTGTTGTTTGACTAAACCAGAACCCGGAACAATCATGGCTTGCTTAATGCTAGGTGCCACTTTACGGCCTTTAACTACTTCAGCAGCAGCACGGATGTCTTCAATACGAGAGTTCGTACAAGAACCGATAAAGACACGATCAAGTTGAATATCAGCTAATGCCTGACCTGCATTTAAGCCCATATATTGATATGCACGTGTCCAGTCATTGCGTTGTACGTCATCTTTCGCTTGTTCTAAAGTTGGTACAGCTTTCGATACCGGAATCACCATCTCAGGTGAAGTTCCCCAAGACACTTGTGGTTCAATCTCTGCACCATTTAACTCAACTACAGCATCAAAAACAGCATCAACATCTGAATGTAAAGTGTTCCAGTAAGCAACGGCTTGTTCCCACTGCTCACCTTTTGGTGCGTAGCTACGGCCTTTTACGTATTCAATAGTCTTATCATCAACTGCGACCATACCCACACGAGCACCCGCTTCAATCGCCATGTTACATACCGTCATACGTCCTTCAATCGACATATCACGGAAAACTTGGCCACCGAACTCAATTGCATAACCCGTACCGCCTGCAGTACCGATTTTACCGATAATGGCCAACACGACATCTTTTGGTGTTACGCCCTTACCTAAAACGCCATTAACACGAACCAACATATTTTTTGATTTTTTCTGAATCAAACATTGTGTCGCTAAAACGTGTTCAACTTCAGATGTCCCAATACCATGCGCCAAACAACCAAAGGCACCGTGAGTCGCTGTATGCGAGTCACCGCATACCACCGTCATACCCGGTAATGTTAAGCCTTGTTCAGGTCCAACAACATGCACAATACCTTGGCGAATATCATTAATACCGAATTCAACGATATTAAATGCCTTACAGTTATCATCTAAGGTCTGAACCTGAATACGAGATGTATCATCTTCAATACCAGCGATGCCCTGATCACGTTCTTTTTTAGAGGTTGGAACGTTGTGGTCTGGGGTAGCTACATTTGCACTTAAACGCCATGGTTGACGACCAGCAAGTTGCAAACCTTCAAATGCTTGTGGACTTGTTACTTCATGCAATAAATGACGGTCGATATAAAGTAAGCACGAACCATCATCACGCTGAGTAACTACGTGGTCATCCCACAATTTGTCATATAAAGTTTTGCCTGCCATGTCGTCTTGCTCCATTGGACTGGGTAATTCTAATCTTTCTTCGATTATAGCCAGAGTTTTACATAAATCTAATTTATCATTTTTATAAATTAGAAAACTTTTAGGAATCATTCCTGAATGTTTTAATATCGGTCAAAATATATAAATCGGATTTGCTAATGATTATCATTTGCATAATCCATTTTTAATCCTATACTCTCATCTCTATACTAAAAATATCAAATACAGGTAGAGAGAATGGTTATGGCTAATATTCAAAAATTCGTTGTTAATAATCAACGTACATTAAAGAAAACCTTAAGTTACTACATAATGCATATTACGGTAGCCATGTTAGTTGCCTACTTTGTAACGGGTAATATTTGGATGGCTTTAACATTAAGTATGTTAGAACCAACAGTACAAGCTTTTGCATTTTTCTTTCATGAAAAAGTATGGGCAGCAAAAGACCGCCGTATATCAGCTTTAAGCGAAAACGGGACGACTGCTTAGATTAAGATTAATACGCTAAATCACAACTTTATAGAACGTTGAGCTGCAAGCATGATACGATTTTGGCTTGGCAACTTTAGCCTCTCTCGATTTTTCTATTCCAAGTAGAGTTGTATTATGAATCTTGCAGCCTTTGAAGCTTTTGTAAAAGTTATGGAAACAGGTTCGATCTCTGTGGCTGCGGATCAACTATTTATTACTCAACCTGCTGTCACCAAACGTATTCATAGCCTAGAAGAGTACTTTGGCGTAAAGCTATTTGAGTCGGCAGGCCGTGGGGTTCAAGCAACTCATGCTGCGCATTCATTATTACCAAAAGTTAAAAGCTGGTTAAATGAACTTCGAGATATTCACCACACGCTAAGTCATGAACAAACCCAAATACAAGGTCGTTTAAAAATCGGGACGAGTCATCACATCGGTTTGCATCACTTGCCTGCTCCGCTTAAACACTTTGTTCAGCAGTTTCCTCAAGTCACGCTAGATGTACATTTTGTTGATTCCGAACAAGCACACGAACAGGTACTTGCTGGCGATTTAGAGTTAGCTTTTTTAACACTCCCGCCCTCAGGTGATGAGCGTCTTAACTATATTACGATCTGGAATGATCCTTTAGTTTTTGTAGCTGCTCCATTTCATCCATTGGCTCAAAAAAAGAATTTAACCTTACAAGATTTAATTGAATATCCAAGTTTGCTACCTGCCGCACAGACTTATACAGCTCAAATCACTTTAGCTGAGTTTGAAAAACAAGGCCTTAAACCGAAAATTACCATGAGCAATAACCCACTAGAGTCAATTCGTATGTTGGTTTCTATTGGTTTAGGTTGGTCAGTTTTACCAAAAACTCTGCTGAATCAAGATATGCAGCAGCTTGATTTAAATGTCGAGATGAACCGTCAGCTAGGTATGGTATGGCATCCTGCACGTACTCAATCTAGAGCCATGCAAGAGTTGATTAAAATGATGCAAGAATAACAGTATTAATGGCTATATTTTTTAACAAGGATATAAATCAAAGCCGCGAAAGGTAGTAGTAAAAATAGAACGCCCCAACTGAAACATATAGCAGCGAAAATAATTCCGCCAAGTGCACTCATAAACAGTAAAGCAATGATATAAATAAGTAACTCACCAAAAATAGCGGTAATGAGCTGATCTATAAATTCTTGAAAGAAACCATTGCTACCTTTACTTTTAGTGCGCTTATTTTTAGTCATGCTATTTTAATTAATAAAGTTATATATTGATTAGAAATAATACTATAAATATATACCCTTTACTCTACTATCATTATACTTTTCACTTAAGATTCATGAGCGTGAAGAATCAATATTCAAAGATAATTAAAATCGGTTTATATATATTTATAACTTTAGCTATCTTAGTTCTAGTTACATTTATTTGGTTTAAACCGATACGTGTTATTTTCGCCCATCACCTTTCATTGTTACATTGTGATGGTCAAGTCTGTGTAGATGATCCAAAGACACAGCCTCTTGCAAAGACACTTTATAATCAGGCATTAAAAGAGACCCAAAATAAAGTAGGTGCTTTTCATCAACAACCCACTATGGTTTTTTGCTCAACTCCACAATGTGCAAATACCTTTGGTATGGAAAAAGCAGCCGCTAAAGCGGTTGGTAATTTGGGGTTATTGGTTGCACCGCGAGGCTGGAAAGATTTCTATATCACTCATGAGCTTATTCATCATCGACAAGCAGAAGAATGGGGAAATATAGCAATGCTAACTAAACCTAAATGGCTGGTAGAAGGCATAGCTTATAGCTTAAGTGATGACCCACGACCTACTTTATCGGTTCCTTTTCAACAATGGCGAGCTCAATTCAAGCTTTGGCATCAACAAAATCCTGATTCAAATATTTGGCATGCCACAGAGAAAGTTAAATAATTTATTAGAGAGCTTCCGGAATATTACATTTTTCTAGGAAGCTCTTGCTTTAAATTAAATCGACCAGTCCTGAATTTCCCAGTTGTGTTCTTGAGCCAGTTTCTCAAGACGATCATCAGGGTTGACTGCAATCGCATGCGTTGCATATTCAAGTAAAAAACGGTCATTAATTGAATCTGAATAAGCCCAAGACTCAGAAACGCTACGACCGTCCAGCCATGCCTCAAGACGTGCAAGTTTGCCCTTTTGATAACACGCTAAACCCGCCACTTTACCTGTATATTTACCATCAGCAACCTCGGCGTTAGTTGCTAAGATTTCAGTAATTCCAAATTCACGGAAAATCGGCGCAGTAATAAAATCACTTGTTGCTGTAATACCTACAATGGTATGGCCTAAATCTTGATGTTTTTTGATTGCATCAAAACCTTTTGGTCGCATTTGAGGACGAATCACTTTTTCCATAAACAACTGATGAAGCTCAGTTAAGTAGTTATTGTCATGCTTTGTTAGAAAGCCGAAAACAAACTCATTATAAGCATATGGATCTAGTTGCCCTGCTTTGTAGTCTTCATAAAATTTATCATTCATCTGACGATGATGAACCGGATCAACCAAACCTTCATTGACTAAAAATTCACCCCACGAGTGGTCTGAATCGGTATTTAACAAGGTATGGTCTAAATCAAACAACGCCAGTTTCATGAAAATTCTCGTTTAAACTGAAATTTAAGAAAAAAAATGTAAATCTATCTCCGCTAGTCGATAGAAATTCGTTAAGATCGTAACAATTTAAACATTTTACTTTGATCTTTTCGAGCTGGACATAAAAAAGTGTTTGTCCCCGTGATCGAAGTCAACGATATAGACAATATTTAGGTAGCCAAATGATCGACTCAGAAGGTTTCCGACCCAATGTCGGGATCATTTTGGCAAACGATGATGGACAGGTTTTATGGGCAAAGCGCATTGGTCACAATGCTTGGCAATTTCCACAAGGAGGCATCCAGTTTGGAGAAACCCCTGAACAGGCACTTTTTCGAGAACTGAGAGAAGAAATCGGCTTATTGCCCGAGCATGTCCAGATTATTGCGCAAACCAAAGGATGGCTGCGTTATCGTTTGCCACATCGGTATATTCGGTCAGACTCTGACCCCGTATGTATCGGACAGAAACAGAAATGGTTTTTACTGAAGTTAACTGCGCCTGCAAAAAACATTCAGTTAAACCTTGCCGACCCGCCTGAATTCGATGAATGGCAGTGGGTTAGCTATTGGTATCCTCTTGGTCAAGTGGTGAACTTCAAACGTGATGTTTACCGTAAAGCCATGGTGGAGTTGTGTACACAGTTGCCAGTGCAACAATTACCCTAAAAATCATTTATCTAGCAAATGATTTTTATTAAAAGTGCTGTTATAAATACATTCATAGTCTAAAAAAATACTGGAGTATACATCCATGTCAAACATGCAACTCGACACTCTAAGACGCATTGTCCAAGAGATTAATGCGTCCGTGAGTTTGCATGAATCGTTAGACATTATGGTCAATCAGGTTGCTGAGGCCATGAAAGTGGATGTTTGCTCTATTTATTTACTCGATGAACGCAATCAACGTTATGTATTGATGGCCTCAAAAGGCTTAAATCCAGAATCTGTTGGGCATGTTTCATTGCAGTTAGGTGAAGGCTTGGTGGGTCTGGTTGGGCAACGTGAAGAAATTGTTAACCTTGACAATGCGCCAAAGCACGAACGCTTTTTGTATTTACCTGAAACGGGCGAAGAAATTTATAACTCATTCCTTGGCGTACCCGTCATGTATCGCCGTAAGGTAATGGGTGTTTTAGTTGTCCAAAATCGACTTCCTCAAGATTTTAGTGAAGCAGCCGAATCATTTTTAGTCACCTTATGTGCGCAGCTCTCAGGTGTTATTGCACATGCGCATGCGGTTGGAAATATTGATGTATTTCGTAAGCCAAGCAATGGGCCTGCCTATAAGACCTTTCAAGGCGTTTCCGGTGCAGGTGGGGTGGCTTTAGGTCGCGCTATTATTTTATATCCGCCTGCCGACTTAGGTTCAGTACCTGACCGCGAAGCAGAAGATATCAGCGATGAACTCCGCATTTTAGATCAAGCTATTTCATCGGTACGTTCAGAGATTCGTTCTTTAGACGAAAAAATGCATGACTCGCTCATGGCAGAAGAACGGGCTTTGTTTAGCGTATTCTTAAGAATGTTAGATGAAAATGCCTTACCTGCAGAAATTAAAGAACTGATCCGTGATGGGCATTGGGCACAAGGTGCGGTGCGCCGTGTAATTGAAAAACACACTGCCCTATTTGCACAAATGGAGGACGATTATCTTCGTGAACGCGTTTCTGACCTTAAAGACTTAGGGCGACGTATTCTAGCGTGCTTACAAGAAGAAGATTCGAGCCACCGTGAACTTAGCCCAGACAGTATTTTAATTGGTGAAGAAATTAGTACCGCTGCGCTAGTAGAATTGCCAGTAGATAATATCGCAGCGATTGTGACGTCAGAAGGCGCAGCTAATTCGCATATGGTGATTGTTGCCCGTGCATTAGGTATTCCAACGGTTGTCGGCGTAACCGAACTACCTGTAAATACGCTTGATGATGCAGAAATGATTGTGGATGCCTATCAGGGCCGTGTTTTTGTAAACCCTCCACGTCGTTTACGTCAACGTTATAAAGAAATTCAAAAAGAAGACGAGCAAATCGCAAAAGATCTCAAACAATATGAGACCAAAGAAGCGATTACACCAGACGGTGTCTCTGTTCAACTGTTTGTGAACACAGGCCTTATGATTGATGTAGTCCGCGGTGTACAACGTGGCGCTCAAGGTGTGGGTTTGTACCGTAGTGAAATTCCATTCATGTTACGGGAACGTTTCCCGGGTGAAGAAGAACAACGTGCCATCTATCGCCAACAGTTAAGCCACTTTGCCAATAAGCCAGTGGTCATGCGTACCCTAGATATTGGTGCCGATAAAGACTTACCTTACTTCAGTATTGAAGAAGAGAACTCGGCATTAGGGTGGCGCGGTATTCGTTTCACGCTCGACCATCCGGAGATTTTCTCAGCACAAATCCGGGCAATGCTTAAAGCCAGTATTGGTTTAAATAATTTGCATATCCTATTGCCAATGGTAACGACAGTAAGTGAAGTCGAAGAAGTACTTTATTTACTTGAGCGTGACTGGATTGCAGTACAAGAAGAAGAACAAGTTAAAATTACTAAACCAAAAATCGGGATTATGGTTGAGGTACCGAGTGTACTGCTACAAATTGATGAGTTCGCAGAACTTGTCGATTTCTTCTCGGTTGGTTCAAATGACTTAACTCAATACTTACTTGCTGTGGACCGTAATAATCCGCATGTCGCAAACGTCTATTCACACTTCCATCCGTCTATTTTGCGGGCTTTAACTCGACTCGTGAAGGAATGCCATAAATACCAAAAACCGGTAAGTATTTGTGGTGAGATGGCGGGTGATCCGTTATCGGCAATCTTACTGATGGCCATGGGCTTTAACACCCTTTCGATGAGTTCAAGTAACATCTTGCGTGTCCGAAAAGCAATTTGCCATGTCCCAATGTCAGATGCCCAAAAGCTGCTTGATGATGTCATGAAAATGAATAATCCGCTTATTGTAAAAAGCTGGCTTGAGTACTACTTTAAAACTCACGGTCTAGCCGATATGGTTAAATCTAACCGCCTTGTAAGCGTATAAATACTTAAAAAGGAGAGTCAAAAAGCTCTCCTTTTTCAATTCATCTATTTTTAAATTTTCTCTTTATTTTTAAGCTGCCACTTAGCGCACTCCTGATCTTTAATTTCCCCAAAAATCGGTTTTACCAATTAATATGGACAATTTAATCCATTTGAAAAATAAACAATCAGATTCTAGTATATTTAAAGAACGAAATTGAAAGATATTGCGATGTTTCAATGATTAAGGAGCTCATGCTATGCGTCATTATTTGCAAAATTTGAACCATTTTCCCTCTTGTTTTTTAGCCTTCATGCAGTAAATTGAAGGAATAATAAACAAAGGAAACTCATGTATTGTTGAATAAAACTGATGAGCTGACATAACAGTGAAAAATTTTTAAAACGGTTTCTCTCACCATTTGTTCTCTCATTTCTTTATTCGATACGCATCATTTTTTTAACCCAGAAGTCCAGGAAAATGAGCCTTCAGTTTTATTAAGAGCTCAATAAATATTACCCAGAGAGAATATAATCATGTCAAACGAATCAAAATGTCCTTTTTCAGGTCATAACTCAAAACCGCAAGTAACAGTCGGTGGTGGCACGGCTAATTTACACTGGTGGCCAAATCAATTACGTGTTGACTTACTCAATCAACATTCAGAACGCTCTAATCCACTCGGTAAAGATTTTAATTACCGTCAAGAATTTAAAAAACTCGACTACTACGCACTTAAAGCCGATATCAAAAATGTATTAACCGATTCCCAAGACTGGTGGCCAGCCGACTGGGGAAATTATACGGGCTTATTTATCCGTTTAGCGTGGCATGCTGCCGGTACATATCGTATGGGTGATGGCCGTGGTGGTGCCGGTCGTGGTCAACAACGTTTTGCTCCATTAAATAGTTGGCCTGACAATGCAAGTTTAGATAAAGCACGCCGTTTACTATGGCCAGTTAAACAAAAATACGGTCAAAAAATATCTTGGGCCGACTTATTTATTCTTGCCGGGAACATCGCACTTGAGTCTTCTGGTTTCCGTACCTTTGGTTTTGGTGCTGGTCGTGAAGATGTTTGGGAACCAGACAATGATGTAAACTGGGGTGATGAAAAAGAATGGTTAGCTCATCGCAACTCTGAAGCATTGGCGGGCAGTAATCTTGCTGCAACCGAAATGGGTCTAATTTATGTGAACCCTGAAGGACCACAAGCGAGTGGTGACCCACGATCAGCAGCACCGTTTATTCGTGCCACTTTCGGCAACATGGCAATGGATGATGAAGAAATTGTTGCCTTGATTGCAGGCGGTCATACTTTAGGTAAAACTCACGGCGCTGCCCCTGCTGACCATGTCCAAGCAGACCCGGAAGGTGCACCAATTGAACAAATGGGCTTTGGTTGGGCAAACAGCTATGGTACAGGTGTCGGTAAAGATGCGATCACTTCAGGTTTAGAAGTTATTTGGTCACAAACGCCAACACAATGGAGCAATTACTTCTTTGAAAACCTTTTCAAATACGAATGGGTACAAGAACGTTCACCTGCTGGCGCAATTCAATGGGTAGCAGCAGATGCTGAAGCCATTATTCCAGATCCTTTCGACCCATCAATTAAACGTAAGCCAACGATGCTTACTACAGATTTGACCCTACGTTTTGACCCTGAGTTCGAAAAGATCTCTCGTCGTTTCCTTAACGATCCACAAGCCTTTGCCAATGCTTTTGCTCGTGCTTGGTTTAAATTAACTCACCGTGATATGGGACCAAAAGCACGTTATTTAGGTCCAGAAGTTCCTGCTGAAGATTTAATTTGGCAAGATCCATTACCTGCTGCTAGCGCTACACCATCTTCTGCAAGCATTGCTGATGCAAAAGCAAAAATCGTTGCTCTAGGGTTATCTGCTGGTGAGTTGGTTTCCCTTGCATGGGCATCTGCATCAACATTCCGTGGTGGAGATAAACGTGGTGGTGCAAACGGTGCACGTATTGCTTTATCACCACAACGTGAGTGGGTAGTAAACAAAAAAGCTGTTGAGACTTTAACTAAAATTGAAGAGCTCAAGGCATCAACCCAATTGTCATTGGCGGATTTAATCGTGTTAGCTGGTAACGTTGGTGTAGAACAAGCTGCTCAAGCAGCAGGTTTCAATATTACCGTTCCGTTTGCCCCTGGTCGTGTTGACGCATTACAAAGTCAAACCGATGTTGAATCATTCCAATTACTGCTCGGTCTTGCTGACGGTTTCAGAAATTGGAAAAAACAGGGAGTCAACACACCAGCTGAAGTCTTATTAATTGATAAAGCACAACAACTGACTTTGACTGCACCAGAGTTAACTGCATTGATTGGTGGTTTACGTGTACTGGGCACTAACTGGGATGGTTCTCAACATGGTGTCTTCACTCAGCAAGTTGGTGTACTCAGCACAGACTTCTTCACAAACTTACTCGACATGTCGAATGTATGGGCACCTGTTGATTCCACAAGTGAAGTATTTGAAGGTAAAGACCGTAAATCAGGCACAGTGAAATTTACCGCAACACGTAATGATTTAGTCTTCGGTTCAAACTCAATCTTACGTGCATTAGCAGAGGTTTATGCTCAGGCAGATGGTAAAGAAAAATTTGTTCAAGACTTTGTTGCTGCATGGACTAAAGTCATGAATCTTGACCGTTTTGACTTAGCTTAATTTAAGCCAAAATAATAAAAAGCCAGTTCAAATTGAACTGGCTTTTTTAATACAAAACAATGAATTTTAGACAGTCAATTTATGCCCTTCTCGAATGCAATAAAAAGGATTAGCAAGCTTTGATGAAGCTTTAATGGCTTGAGCTAACGCATGTTCAGGATCTTCACGCCCCTCATCCGTTAACTGAAAAGTTCGATAGTGAATTGCCACAGACCGATGTGCTTGTAAATCTAAATGCGCATGAACTGCATCTTGCGGATTCATATGAACATAGCTCATTAATTTACGAGGTTCATAAGCTCCGATTGGAAGTAAGGCCACACGCGGCGCGCCATAGCGCGTATGAATTTGTTTGAAGTGGCCCGCATAACCGGTATCACCCGCAAAAAAACAATGTCCTGTTTTCGCCAAAACCGAAAAGCCGCCCCAAAGTGCCTTATTTTGGTCACGTAAACCCCGCCCCGAGCCATGCTGAGCAGGTGTATAAACAATTCTTAATTCGTGATAAGGAATTTCCTGCCACCAATCCATTTCAATTACATGGAACTCTTTAGGTAAGTAAAATCCGTTGCCAAGCCCTGTATAAATCGGCATAGCAAACTTCTTATGAAGCCACTCAAGCGTTGCTAAATCCATGTGGTCATAATGGTTATGGCTCAACAATACCCCATGAATGGTAGGTAACTGCTCTAAAGCAAAACCCGCTGGGCATACACGGCGTGGACCACGGCCATGTAAAGGACTTGCGTAGTCACACCATACCGGATCGGTAATAAAGTTATAAGGTCCAATTTGAATGAGTACCGTAGCATGCCCTACAAACCAAACTTGCCAATCATCTAAATCCGCATGAGGACGGTTTTGTGGTAAAGCAATTGGTGTATTAACACGTACATCATATTCATTCTGAATATCAACATTCCAAGTATAAGACTCACGAGTGACTAACCAACGCAATAACTCTTTCGATCCTCGTGCAGGCGATCTAGGCTGCTGATTATAAAAACGGGTATCATTTTCATGGCCCAGTTCAGGATGACAAAAAGGAGGTTTTATCCATGTATGCGTCCAACAGGACTGAGTCGGCAATTGATAAGTTAATGTCGGCTTGTCTTTCATGGGCTTATTCTATGGTTGTAGCATCAGGAGGATGAATCATTCAGTTTTCTATCTTAGCGATTTAAATAAATTAAGCTATGACACTTACACTTATTTATCATATAAATATCCCTTTTATTTTTGTCACAGCCGACATAGATCAATCTAAAGTGCCACAAAAAAATGTTTAGATGTGTTGAGTTTGTGATTCGTTAATTACTATTCTTATTAAAAGCTACTGTATAACATAACAATAGAATATAATAAGCAAAGACTTACAACAGAGATGAGCTAATTTCTTTGTGGTTAATCTCTTATTTTTAAAACTGCTCAATTTTATCAATTTTGCTTCATATATAAACTATTAAACCAAGCAGCACATGCACTGAAAAAACTAAAAAATATAGTAAGATGAACCGAAACATTTATTAACAAAATACTCCTTACGCTTTTTTTGTTAGAAATTAAGATTCTCAATTCTTAAATTAACAATACTTTTTTTCATAATATGAGAAAACTTTAAGTGAATTTCTGAAAAGTAATTTAAATTTCTTTTCTAAATTTAAAATCACTTTGGTTATGAATATGAATTAATATATTTTACAAATTAATAATTAAATAAAATTTCATATTAATTTCATAATGATTTATAAATTTTCATTTATTTTATAAATACCTAAAGCACCTTCACGCTATATAGTTTTATGCTTTATACTTTGCTTAAATCATAGTAAGACATTTTTTGGATTAGTCTTATGGAATTACGCCATCTTCGATATTTCATTACAGTTGCTGAAGAATTAAATTTTAGTAAGGCCGCTCTCAAACTCTATACTGCTCAACCCTCCCTTAGCCAACAAATTAAAGATTTAGAAGAAGATGTCGGGGTACGACTTTTAAACCGCACAAAACGTAAAGTTGAGTTAACAGAAGAAGGTGAAGTATTTTTAGAGCATGCCCGTTTAACGCTTGCTCAAGCTGATAAAGCAGTAGCGATGGCCCGCCAAGTCTCAAAGGCTAAACAACAATTATTACGTATCGGTTTCGTCCCCATCGCAGAAATGAAAATTTTTCCATACGTACTTCCAAATCTGCGCTTACAACACCCTGACCTCACCATTGAATTATCAAGTTTAAATAACGCTGAGCAACTCAAAGCCTTAAAAAGAGGTGAACTCGACATCACGTTTACCCGTGATAATACTGAAAATGATGAAATCCAAAGCCAATTTGTCTTAACAGAACCTTTAATTTTTTTATTACCAAGAAACCATCCACTTGCGAAATATGACCGTATTCCGGTCAAAGCTTTGCATGGTATTGATTTTATTATTCCGGCAGCTGAACAATCTAATACACTACACAATACAATTTTAGAGTTTACTAAAACTCATGGTATTGACCTCAATATTGTACAAAAGGCCGATAGCATTTTACTTAATATAAACTCTATTGGTTCAGGCCTAGGTTGTACTATTTTACCTGCCTATGTCGCGCCTTTAGGGGTTTCTAACACTGTAGTTCGCCCTCTAGATGTCGAATTACCTTCTTTAGATTTATTTGTTAGTTATCGTAAAAATACAGAGTCAGTCGGTGTAAAAAGATTTATTGATCAACTCAACAAAGTATTTCATCTTGATAAAAATCTAGATTAAGCACTTTAGGTATATTTACGCTTATTATTAAATAATAAATGAGTTAGAAAATTTAAATGCATGTATAAAAAATGAAATTAAAATTTATTTAATATCTTTTATCGATTAATTAATTTGAGATAATTTTTATTATATTTTAGATTGTCACACTTAATAAAAACAAAAATGACGATCTAAAGTATAAAGGTTATATAAAACTTAATGTTAAATTAACCAAATAGTAAAAAATATATTTAAGATAACAGCAAGGAGAGTTAACAAGATGGTTGGACTATTTCAGCATTTAGGACGTAGTGTACAAAACCGCCCTCACTTCTTTATTGCTTTAATTTTTGGAGTGGTTGTTGCAAGTTTATTGGCATGGCTCACTTCATGGAAATGGTCTACCATTTTATTAGCAAGCTGGAATGGCTCAATCAGTTTATATTTACTCCATGTCTGGAAACTGATGAGAAGTGCCGACCATTCACAAATGCAACAGCAAGCCAAAAAACAGGACGAAAGTAAATGGGTCATTATGCTCATTGTTTTATTGGCCATCACAATGAGTCTAGTTGCGATTTTGGTACAACTTTCCCAGCTCCCTTCTGGGCATTATGAAAAGTTAGGACATGTAGCGTTAGCTTTACTCACCATTATTTCAGCATGGCTTTTCATGCATACTGTTTTCGCTTTGCATTATGCCCATGACTTTTATATGGCTCTATCCAGAAATGAAGAGAACGGTGGGTTAGACTTCCCGGGTACCGAACATCCGACCTACCCTGACTTCTTATATTTTAGCTATATCATTGGCACCTCAGCACAAACCGCCGATGTTTCAATTACCAACAAACATATGCGTCTTTTAAACTTATTTCATGCTGTATTATCTTTTGGCTTCAACACGACCATTTTAGCGATTTGTATTAACGTTGCTGCTGGCTTTCTTACTAACTAGACCCTTTATTAAAAAACAAAAAAGCCCCATTTAGGGGGGCTTTTAAGAATAACTATACTTACAACAGTTGGCCCATACTGCTTTGTTTTAGGCCTTCGCGCTGTTTGATCGTTTCAACATAACGTGTAATGGCTGGGTGCGATTCAATCGTTTTCATTTTTAATTGCCATAATAGCATGGCTCCAACACTTACATCTGCGGCGGTAAATTGTTCACCACATACATACGGATTTGCTTCACTCAGTCCTTGAACTAAAGCTTGATAAGCATCGTTATAATCACCATAACCCACAAACATTTTTTGCTCTGGTGAGATCTCTATTCCTAAAGCTTTATCGACACCAGCAGCTTCCCAAGGACCTGCCATCATAAAGAGCCAACGATAGTACAAACCACGTTTCGGATCATCTAAAGCAGGTGCCAAACCTTTGTCACTAAATTTGTCTGCCAGATATGCACAAATTGCACCTAATTCATAAATAACGACATCGCCATCTACCAATACAGGCACTTTCCCAAACGGATTAAGCTTTAAATATTCGGGTGATTTCATCTCGGTTCGGTATGCTACTTCAATACGTTCACATTCCACGCCAAGCTCAACCAAAAGCCAGTCTATAACGACACCACGCGATTCATTGTTAGTATAAAGTTTAAGACTCATTCTTATTGCTCCTTGTTTATCGTGATTCCTAGTCTACAAATACCTTTTGTCAGTTTTTGTCAGTAGTCCTTTGCATTTCTTGTTTCCACCATCTTTGAAACAGATGTTTTTTAAATTCAGGATATATTTCCTCACTCATTTGCAAGTTATGAATACGATCTATCCGAAAATGGCGAAAGGCCTTCCGTAATTCACACCAAGCAGCAAGTACAACTTTGTCATGTAAATACCCTAAAGCAAAAGGCCAAAGAGAACGTTGACTCATACGCTTGTGTTCATCGCAATAATCGACTTTGATCTTTACTTGTTTACGGATCGCTAAACGTACTTGTTCTACTAAAGCTTCATCAACCGGGTGCCAGTAATGTGTAACACCTAGCGTCATGTCATCGATCAAATATTTCCGGTGCTCTGGTAAAACCGCATAAAGTTTAGAATAGATTGAAACGGCTGCCGATTTCATTGCCTGATCTGGAACGTCTTTCAACCACTCTAAAGCTAAAAATAGAGCCTCGGCTTCATTCTCATTAAAAGTAACCGGTGGTAATAAAATGTCTTCTTTAAGCTGAAACCCCAAACCTGCCGATGCATCTATTCTCACACCTTGAGCACGTAAACTATCAATATCACGGTAAATGCTGCGAATACTAATTCCCAAGCGTTCAGCCAAGACTTGAGCAGTAACGGGATAACGAGATTCACGGAGTTGCTGTAAAAGATTTAATAGACGAATAGAGCGGCTCATTTTTTCTCTTCTTATTGTTCTTTAGTTTTAAAAATAAGGAGGAATAAATTCCTCCTTCTTACATCATTTTAAATTACGCTACGTCTACAGTAGATAACTTTGCATACTCTCTTAAAAAGTTGTGCAGCTCAGGTACATCTTTAGCAATGGTTAAAGGCTGGAACTGTTGTAGAACTTCGACCGAGTGCACTCCATAGCCCACCCCAATACGAGGCATACCTAAACGCTGAGCCATTTCAAGGTCATAACTACTATCACCAATCATAACTGCCTGTTCAACACTTACTCCAGTTACAGTCAAGATTTCTTGTAACATGAGTGGGTCTGGTTTTGAACGGGTTTCATTGGCTGCTCGAGTAACATCAAACAGATGAGTACTCTGTGTTTTTGCAATCACACGGTCTAATCCACGACGGTTTTTACCCGTCGCAACTGCAAGTTTTAAACCTTGAGCTTTTAAGTCATGAAGTAGTTCAGAAATACCTTCAAACCATGCATCATTTGTCGAGTTGGCAATATAGTGATCGCCATATGCTTTTAAAATCGAATCATGCAAATCAGGTACTTCTGGAAATAAGGTCTGCATCACTTCCGGCAAACCTAAACCGATAATACTCTTTGCGGCTTCATCAGTCAGAGTTAACTTATGCTCTTCTGCCGCCTGCTGTAAACTTGCAACAATCTGACCAACAGAATTATATAAAGTACCATCCCAGTCAAAAATCACTAATTCGGTTTTCAGACTCATTTTGCTACTCTCAAAGCCTCTAATAACTGGGTCATGTCTTCTGGCAACGGTGCTTCAATCGTTGGGTAACCCGGAATATCCAAACGCATGGCATGTAAACACAAACGGCGTGCTTCAGGCCCCGTATATGCAGTGTTGTGCCCATATTTATCATCGCCAACCAACGGATGTCCAATACTTAAACCATGTACACGAATTTGATGGGTACGCCCTGATAAAGGAGATGCATGAACTAAAGTGGCATTTTTAAAGCGCTCTGCAACTACCCATTCGGTTTTACTTGGCTTACCTTCTTTAGATACACGTACACGACGTTCGCCATTGGCTAACTCATAACGAAATAAAGGAGCATCAATGAGCTGTTTATCAAGACTCACCTGACCTTTTACAATCGCTGCATAGGTCTTACGAATTTTGTGTTCACGCAACATATCTTGTAGCAGTTTTAAAGTGCTACGCTTCTTACTAATCATAACTAGGCCAGAAGTATCGCGGTCAATACGGTGAATCAGTTCTAAATATTTTTTACCTGTTGCCGCGCGTAGTGCCTCAATCAAACCATAAGCCACGCCACTACCGCCATGTACAGCAATACCCGATGGTTTATTTACAACTAATAGTCCTTCATCTTCATAGACCACACGGCTTAATAAACCTTGAGCCACACTGTCGCTTACAGGAACAGCAGTTTCATCTTTTTGTTCATAGCGAATAGGCGCAACACGAATCTGGTCTCCAATTGCAAGTTTGGTCTCGGCTTTAATACGTTTTTTATTCACGCGAACCTGACCTTCACGAATCAAACGATAAATTCGACTCTTTGGCACACCCTTTAAACGTGAAAACAGGAAATTATCGATTCGTTGTCCTGCTTGATGCTCATCCACCTCAAACCAAGTGACACTTTGCCATTGCTGTGTAGAATTCATACTAATATTTAAACCTGAAATTTTACGAAATTTGATTAATAAATGACCGATTAGCTTAGTTTTTTCACAAGAAATCTAAGCTTAGCCCATAGGCAGATGCTGCAAGGTTTGATATAGTCAGCGCACGGATACCACCGTAAGTGAACATCTAAAGGGAAATTTCCCTGATTGAAACCTCAATCAAAATGATGCTTTCATCACCAGCTCGGACAGGTCCTAAAGAATTATGCCGACGCCGAAGGCTTATTATATCGGCAAAATGACAAACTGTTGCGTTTAATTCAGTTTGTTCAAAAAAATATGTTACCAACTCTAGTTGGTTATGGAACGTAAACTGATACACATCAGACAAATCGCTCCTTAATGTTGCCTTCAGGCTAAAGCGTTGATGCATTGGAACTGCCGAAAGCACCGATACGATGAGCATTCCGTATCAAACTTCCAATAAAGAAGTCACTTCGCGCCCAATGACAGTGAAAGTCATTAACCAATGCACCGCTCACCCGCCAGTGAAGCAAAAAGGAATTCCGATTTAAAGGTTGAAGCAGTATTGCCTACATCACAGACGAGAATCGAAGCTAAGGCTAAATGTAGCCGGTAACAGATGACTCAGACCACAAGTATTTTGAGATCTGGGAAATGATCCGTCATGTTCGATGTTCGTTCAGAACCTTTAAGTTTGTTTGGTTTGTTTGTGTGAGTCACTATTAGGTGTCACACCCATGAAACGTATGTTGATTAATGCAACTCATGCCGAAGAAGTTCGCGTTGCACTTATCACTGGTAATCGTCTTTACGATTTTGATTTAGAGAATCGTACCCGAGAACAGAAAAAATCCAATATCTATAAAGGCCATGTCACCCGCGTAGAACCATCTTTAGAAGCTGTTTTTGTTGAATATGGCGCAGGTCGTCAAGGCTTCTTGTCTATGCGTGAAATTGCGAACAGCTATTTTCAGGCAGACCCACGTCAAACTTCAAACATTCGTGAACTTATTACTGAAGGCACAGAGCTTTTAGTTCAGGTTGAAAAGGAAGAACGTGGTAATAAGGGTGCAGCACTTTCTACGTTTATTTCCCTTGCAGGCCGTTATTTAGTTCTTATGCCAAATAACCCGAAAGGTGGTGGTATTAGCCGTCAAATTTCAGGTTCAGTACGTGAAGAATTAAAAGAAATTTTAGCTTCTTTAAATGTACCTCGTGGTATGAGCGTGATTGTTCGTACTGCCGGTATTGGGCGTACTCAAGAAGAATTACAGCTCGATTTACAACACTTACTTGACCTTTGGGCACAAATCCAAGGTACAGCGAGCTCAGGCCCTTCTCCGATGCTTGTTCATCAAGAAGCGGGTGTAGTAACACGTGCAATTCGTGATTACTTACGTGATGACGTTGCTGAAATCTTAATTGATAGCGAACAAGCTTATAACGAAGCATATAACTTTGTTAAAGCAGTGATGCCTCGTCAATTAGACAAATTAAAAACTTATACTTTAAACGAGCCATTGTTTGCTCATTTTGGTATTGAAAGCCAAATTCAAACTGCTTATGAACGTGAAGTAAAACTTCCTTCGGGCGGTTCAATCGTCATTGACCAGACTGAAGCTTTAGTTTCAATCGATATTAACTCTGCGAAATCAACTCGTGGACATGATGTTGAAGAAACTGCACTGAATACTAACCTTGAAGCAGCAGAAGAAATTGCTCGCCAGCTTCGTTTACGTGACATTGGCGGTTTAGTTGTTATCGACTTCATCGATATGACTAAAGAGCGCAACCAACGCATGGTTGAAGCAAAACTTCGTGAAGCAACACAAAGCGATCGTGCCCGTATCCAGTTCGGTCAATTGTCTCGTTTTGGCTTAATGGAAATGAGCCGTCAACGCTTACGCCCATCGCTTGAAGAAGCAACAGGTTATGTATGCCCTCGCTGTCATGGTACAGGCATGGTTCGTGATTTACGTTCGCTTTCTCTTTCAATTATGCGTAAAGTTGAAGAGATTGCACTTCGTGAACGTCATGGTGAAGTTCAGGTTGAAGTTCCAGTTGAAATTGCAGCCTTCTTGCTTAATGAAAAACGCCATAGTCTGGTGTATTTAGAGCAAACTTCTGGTGTACGTGTGACTGTATTACCACACCCGCACTTAGAAACTCCACATTACGAAATTGCATATAACCCAGATGGCTTTGCTCCATCTAGCTATGAACGTACAGAAGCAACCCGTTCTAGCGAGAAAGAGTTAGGTTATGAGTCTTCTGAATGGCATTTAGAAGAAGCAGATCATGGCCATGCTCATGTAACTGCTACAGCTTCAACTCATGCTGCGGCTCAGAAAAAAGCAAATCATGCAACTCAACCTGTAGCACAACCTTCTGCTCAAAAAGCAGCAAGCCCATGTGCATGGTTAGAAAACCTGTTTGTTCAAAAACAAGCGCAAACAGTTGATCAATCTCGTTCAGCACAAAATGCTGCTGCTGCGATTGAGCAAATGGTGAATACAGGCGCAGTAAGCCGCGGACAGTTCGGTCAAGTAGCCGTACCTGCTGTTGCAGAAGTTGCGCCAGTTCAATCAAATAACGCTTATATTTCACAGTCACCTGTGAAACAAGACGTTCGTGAACATGTTGAAAAAGATGATAAATCTCAGCAACAACGTCAGAACAACAAAAAGCGTAAACATAAAGAGCAACGTGAACAACATCACCAATCACATGAACAGCAACATCAAGTTCATGAAGAAGTAGTTCAATTGTCACGCCAAGAACAACGTGAGTTAAAACGTCAGCAAAAACGTCAACAGCAGCAAGATCAGCAACATCAAAATAATGATGTACAACACACTGAAAATGCTGTGCCACGTCGTGACCGTAATAATCAACAACGTCCAAACCGTCCAAATCGCCACCGCGATCCAAGTGTATTAAATGAAAATCAAAATACACCGGTTGTTGTTGATGAAAAACAAATTAAGGTTGATGTGATTGATGCACCTAAGCATGATGTCATGAACACTGCTTTAATCATCAATGTTGATCAAGGTCAAAGTGAGATTGTTGCACTTACACCTGAGCGTCGTCACGTTGAGCGAGTTGAAACGACTTCTACTGAAGTTGCTCAAGAGCCAACTCCAGCTCCTGTTGTAGCCGAGAAAGCTGCTGTAGTTGAAACCAAAGAAGAAGCTCAGCCAAGCCAAGAAGCTGCTCAGCCACAAATCAAACGTGCTAGCAATGACCCTCGTATGCGTCGTCGTCAGCAACGTGAGGCTAAACACGCTAAGGCAGCTACCCCATCTATTGCGCCATCGCAAATTCCAACTTTGGCACAACACACAATCGGTAGTTTAATCCGTCATGTGTATGGTGAAGATTGCACCGTATTGATTGAACAATTTGGTCTAGTCCCAACGTTTAATCGTGCTTTGCAGAAATTTGCAGAACAGTACGCAAGTACGTTAGTAGTTGAAGTTACTGCTGAAACGGAAGAGAAAAAGCCGGTAACTCGTGATGCAGAACTTCCAAGCCACAAACCGGCTGAAGAAGCAGAACCTGCACCAGTACTTCCGCTTACTCCGCCGCAAGCACCAGCTCCACGTGTTGCAAATGACCCGCGTGAGCGTCGTCGTTTAGCAAAACTTGCTGCGGAACAAGCATTTGAGCAAGTGAAACAACAACATTCTGCTCAAGAAGAAGTTGCTACTCCTGCTCCTGTAGCAGAAGAAACCGTTGCTGCTCCAACTGCTGAAACACAAGCAACAGTTGAACCAGCACAACAACCGCTTGAACTTAATCAGTCAACTGAAGTCGTACAACCTGAGGCTGCTCCTGCAGAGGAAAAAGCTACAGAAGAAACAGTAGCTGAAGCTCCTGCAGCGAAGGAACCTGCGCCATCAAAAGCAGCAAGCAAAGCAAAAGCAGCGGCTGAAGAAACAGTAGCTCCGACTGAAGCAACAACTGATGCCGAATCAGAAGACGTTAAGGCAGATAAGGACAAACCGAGCCGCCCTCGTCGCCCTCGTGGCCGTCCGCCAAAAAAAGCTAATCCTGTAGCTGAGTAAGCCATTTGCTCAATTGCAGCTAATTTAAACAAACCTAGTCATTTCGATGACTAGGTTTTTTTTGTTATTTTTAGCCAATTAGGTTGATTGCACTAGAAGAAAAGTTTTAAAAGCATGGTGAACCATGAAAACTATTGGACTTTTTGCCCACACAACCTTTTTTGGATTGATCGAAAAATAAATAGGATTGATATGAGCCAGACAACACAGACCGATATCATTACGCTTGGTGATGTTGCCACAAGACTTCCTAGCTTCATTCCCAAAGTACCCCATATCCTAAATGGTCTTAAACAGGCTTATTTAAGAACTTCAAATACTCCAACAGGTTTGGGTATTGCTTTTGAAAAAGCTGTTAAAAGAAATCCGAAAGGCACGGCATTATTATTTGAAGATCAAAGTTATTCTTATGAAGCTTTAAATGAATGGGCAAACCAGATTTCCCATTACTATCTTTCTCTCGGAGCGCGTAAAGGGGACGTCATTGCTGTAATGATTGAAAACCGCTCTGAGCTGATTGCAACAATTGTTGGTTTAGCCAAAATTGGTGTGACAATTGCACTTGTAAATACATCTCAAGTCGGTAAGGTTCTCGCTCATAGCATCAATCTTGTAAAACCTATTGCCGTTATTGCTGGTGAGGAAGTCCGAGCTGCTATTGATGAAATTCGTCAAGACTTAAATGTACCTAAAGACCGCTTTCACTGGTTCGCAGATCAGGCAACACGTCAAAAATCGGGTACAGCGCCTGAAGGCTATGTCAATCTTGCGGACCAAATTGATCAATTTCCAAAATTCAATCCGTCTACTACCCGCTCTGTCACTGGTAACGATGGTCTGTTCTATATCTACACATCAGGTACAACAGGTTTACCAAAGGCGGTTATTTTCAAGCACAGTCGCTGGACATTAGCGTATGGCACCTATGGTCATATCTTAAACTTAGGACCAGATGACGTCATGTACGTGACCTTACCGCTTTACCATGCAACAGGCGTGGTGGTTTGCTGGTGTGGCGTTATCGCAGGCAGTGCAACACTTGCGATTCGACGTAAATATTCGACTAGCGCATTCTGGAAAGATGTTCAAAAATTTAATGCATCTGCCATTGGGTATGTTGGTGAACTTTGCCGCTACTTGATGGATGCTCCTGTTACCGAGCTTGACCGCAACCATCGTGTAACCAAAATGATTGGTAATGGTATGCGCCCAAATATCTGGGACAAGTTCAAACAACGCTTTGGTGTTAAAGAAGTACTTGAGCTTTATGCATCGAGTGAAGGCAATGTTGGATTTAGTAATATTTTCAACTTTGACAATACGGTTGGCTTCTCTCCTACTCCATATGCCATTATCCAGTTCGATAAAGAGAAAAACGAACCAATACGCGATAAAAATGGCTGGTGCCAGAAAGTAAAAGCAGGTGAAGTTGGCCTACTCATCGGGAAAATTACTAACCGCTCTCCATTTGATGGCTACACCGACCCTGAAAAGAACAAGTCTGTGATCTGGAAAGATGTCTTCAAGAAAGGCGATTCTTATTTCAACACAGGTGATTTGGTCCGTGACATCGGCTTCCGTCATGCACAGTTCGTTGACCGTCTAGGTGATACTTTCCGATGGAAAGGTGAAAACGTATCAACGACTGAAGTTGAAAACATGGTATGCGAATACGACAAAATTGCCGAAGCTGTCGTTTATGGGGTAGAAATTCCAAATACCAATGGCCGTGCCGGTATGGCAGCGATCACTCTCGCAGATGGTGAAGAGCTAAATGATGCTGATTTAACCGAAATGGTGACCATATTTAAGAAATGTTTACCTACCTATGCAGTACCTGTATTTTTACGTGTACAAAAAAAGGTCGAAACAACAGGCACATTTAAATATCAGAAGAATAAATTGAAGGAAGAAGCCTTTAATCCAAGCAAAACTTCTGAACGTTTACTCGCTTTATTACCTGGTGCAAGCAGTTATTGTGATATCACAGCTGAAATTTTTGACAATATTCAGGCGTATAAATACCGTTTTTAGTTTATTTTTTAGCTAAACAAGAGGAAATCGTGCTTTTTATAAGCAATCATGCAAATGTTTTTAAATTTCCTCTTGTGTTAGTTGAATAACTTGCTAAAATACGCGACATCAAAACGATACAGTGTTTAGAAGTGTTACTTCTCTCTGAGTCAGTTCGAGTTTGATTGCTAAAGAAAATTATAGATTTTCTCCTGCATTCAAGTAAAACAAGGTTTTACTTAATTCTCGCTCAGGGTCGTTAGCTCAGTTGGTAGAGCAGCGGACTTTTAATCCGTTGGTCCCGCGTTCGAGTCGCGGACGACCCACCACTTATTAGTTTTGAACCTATTTGGGTCGTTAGCTCAGTTGGTAGAGCAGCGGACTTTTAATCCGTTGGTCCCGCGTTCGAGTCGCGGACGACCCACCAAATTCTAAAAAGCCTCTCAGTTCGAGAGGCTTTTTTTATTGTTATCCTATTTTCTTTTTATGACTAAAAGATGACGATACATTTGCGATTTAAAACTTCCCCCACCCAATTCATAAAAACTTCTAGTCGCTTTGGAATATAACTCCTGTTGGGATACAAAATATTAAGTGGAAGCGATGGTGCACTGTAAGCACTCAGCACCTCAACTAAAATCCCCTGTTCAATTTTATCCTGAACATCATAATAAGGAAGTTGAATAATTCCCAAACCTGCACAAGCAGCGGCGATATAGGCCTCGGTATTGTTCACGCTTAAAGCACTATCCATCATCACAGTTCCACCTTGATATATAAATTCTCCCTGCTTTTCTCCTACAGCTCCTGCGTAATTAATTAATTTATGCTGTTCAAGATCATTTAACTGCTCAGGAATACCATAATCTTGTAAATATTGCGGGCTGGCACAATTCACCATCACCAAATGGCCAATAAATCTTGCAATTAAACTACTGTTATCTAGCTCTCCTACCCGAACAACACAGTCAATTCCCTTTTCAATTAAGTCAGTCAGGTCATCAGAACTATTGAGCTGCAAATGAATATCCGGATAACGATGATAAAAATCAGGCAGCTCAGGAATAATCACTTGATGCACAATTCGGCTAGGCATCGAAATTTTTAATGTGCCCCGGTAATGCTGTTTTTGTGTCTGGATCAACTGTTCTAATTGTTCATAATCAAACAACAGGTTTTGGCATTCTGGCAATATTCGTTGGCCATCTTGAGTAAGACTGACTTTACGGGTAGTCCGATGAAATAAGCGTACTCCATAGTGAGTTTCTAACTGTTGAATGGCACTCGTCACTGTCGAGCGAGGTAGATCAAGCTGATTTGCTACCTCACTAAAGCTTTGTCGTTTAGCGACTTCTGTAAAAATATAAAATTGCTGCAACCGATCCATTTTAATTGTTCGTATTTTCTGAATAGTTAAACCAAACTAGCATAATTGATCACAAATTACTGCCAATCTAGACTTAAAAACACTAAAACAATTCATCATAGGAATAATCATCATGACAACTCATAGCCTCAAAGATAAAGTTGTATTGATTACTGGCGGTGCTAAAAACCTAGGCGGACTCATTAGTCGTAAATTTGCAGAACAGGGTGCAAAACTCGCAATTCATTATAATAGTTCGGAAACTCAGGCAGATGCAGAGCAGACCTTAGCAGATGTTAAAGCATTGGGTGCAGATGCAATTCTAATTCAGGCAGATCTAACTCATATTGAGAATATTGAAAAACTGTTTATAGATACGAAACAACATTTTGGTGGTATCGATATTGCGATTAATACCGTCGGAAAAGTCCTTAAAAAACCGTATTTAGAAACCACCGAACAAGAGTTTGATAGCATGAGTGATATCAACTCAAAAATTGCCTATTTCTTTATTCAATCGGCGGGTCGACATTTAAATAACGGCGGAAAAATCTGTTCAATCGTAACTTCTCTTCTGGCTGCTTACACAGGGTTCTATTCAACCTATGAAGGTTTAAAAGCACCTGTTGAGCATTACACCCGCGCTGCATCGAAAGAATTTGGAGATCGCCAAATTTCTGTGACTGCTGTTGCACCGGGACCAATGGACACACCATTCTTTTATGGTCAAGAGTCTGCCGAAGCAGTCGCTTACCATAAATCAGCTTCAGCTTTAGGTGGACTTACTAAAATTGAAGATATTGAACCTCTAGTTCGCTTCTTAGTCACCGACGGCTGGTGGATTACAGGTCAGACGATTTTCGCAAATGGTGGTTATACCACCCGCTAAAATTAAAAAAGCCGCATCTCATCGTGCGGCTTTTTCTTAATATTGATTTAATTATAAGAACTCTTCGAGTACCGAGTTTAAGAAAATATGCCCCTGCTCTGTACAGGCCAATCGATCGCTATCCTCTATCAATAACTTTCTCGAACGCAATGAAGTAAGTACATCATTTAAATCATCTAAACTTAAGCCTGTGCGCTGTTCATATAACTCAGCTTTTACCCCATCATTTAAACGTAAAGCGTTCATCATAAACTCAAAAGGTAGTTCATCTGCTTCAATCTTTTTCATTTGCAAATGTTCGGCTGGAACCTTAGCCAAATAGTCTTTCGGTAAACGAGTCTTTTGAAAACGATATACACCATCTGGTCGGGTTACTTTGCCATGTGCTCCTGCACCAATCGCAAGATAATCACCAAATTGCCAATAATTTAAATTATGAGCTGAAGGCTGCTCTTTACGCCAAGCTGACACTTCATAATTGATAAAGCCATTTGCTTTTAGATAGGCTTCACCTTGCTCTTGAATATCTGCTAACACCTCATCTTGAGGTAAAACAGGTTGTGTTCGGAAAAATACAGTATTTGGTTCAATGGTCAGTTGATACCAGCTGATATGTGTTGCACCCTGCTCTACAGCCGTCTTTAAATCATAAAGTGCTTGCTCTAGCGTTTGTTCAGGCAAGCCATGCATCAAATCGACATTAACTCGCTTAAAGCCTGCTTGTCGTGCCTGCTCAATTGCATCCATAGCATTGTTAGCTGAATGAATACGCCCAAGCTTTTGCAGGTGATCGGTATTAAAAGTCTGTACACCAATCGACAAACGATTAATACCCGCCTCTAAATAGCCTGCAAACGGGTCATGTTCTAGTGTTCCCGGATTAGCTTCTAAAGTAATTTCACAGTCATCTTCAAAGTTAAGCAGCGATTTAAGCTGTTCAAATAGCCATGCATAACCTTTAGCAGAAATGAGTGAAGGTGTTCCACCACCAATAAATACACTGTGAATTGAACGTCCTTGTGCCATCTCGACTTGAGTTTCAAAGTCGGCCACCAATGCTTTTAAATAAGTTTGCTCGAGTTCTGCCGAAAGCGCACCATCAGGCACCGCATGTGAGTTAAAGTCGCAATAGGGACATTTACGCACGCACCAAGGCATGTGGATATATAAAGATAAAGGAACAGAAGCAGGATTTAATACGGCCAAGGAACAGGGTCCAATTTACACAATATTTCTATTTTAACATGACTGCATCAATGGGCTTATGAAAACATACCTTAATTGCTTTAGACTGTTTTTAAACATACTTAAATATTGATAAAAATGATGAAATTCTCTAGTCAACTTTTCCTGATCTTACCCTTAGCTATGGGAATCGGTGTTGCCATGGCTTTTCAGACTGCAATTAATGCTCAGCTTCGTGAGCAATTACACTCACCATTGCAAGCAGCATTGTTATCATTTTTCATAGGTACTATCGTCTTAGCCATTATGGTGTTCTTCCAAAGTGCCGAGAAACCGAGTTTAAGTGAAATATCCAATATTCCATGGCTTCTCTGGACCGGAGGATTTCTTGGGGTTTATGCAATTAGCATGAGCATTTATACTGCACCTAAGCTTGGTTTTTTAACCTTTACAGGGTTAGTCGTTTTTGGGCAATTGGTCATTTCTATGTTACTTGACCATTTTGGCTGGTTAGGTACCGAAAAGACCCCTGTTACATGGCAACGGTTTCTAGGTGGAGTGGTCATCTTTGTTGGTGTATTACTTACCTTGCAACGCTAGTTTCATTTTTATATTTATAAAGAGTACCTTTTGTGTCGAATGTCACGTCGTTTCGGTCTGAATTAAAACAACTCTTCCATTTAATGTTACCTATTTTAATTACGCAGTTTGCTCAAGCAGGGTTCGGGTTAATTGATACCATTATGGCTGGGCATTTATCTGCCGCAGACTTAGCCGCTATTGCGGTAGGTGTAGGCTTATGGATTCCAGTCATGCTCTTGTTCAGTGGCATCATGATTGCAACCACACCATTAGTTGCCGAAGCAAAAGGCGCTAGAAATACAGAGCAAATTCCAGTGATTGTCCGCCAATCATTATGGGTTGCAGTAATTCTAGGGGTATTGGCAATGCTCATTTTGCAGCTTATGCCATTTTTCTTACATGTGTTTGGCGTACCAGAAAGTTTACAACCTAAAGCCAGTTTATTCTTACATGCAATTGGTTTGGGTATGCCCGCTGTAACCATGTATGCAGCGCTCCGAGGCTATTCCGAAGCATTAGGCCATCCCCGCCCTGTCACGGTCATTAGCTTACTAGCCTTAGTGGTTTTAATCCCGCTTAACATGATTTTTATGTATGGCTTAGGACCAATACCTGCTTTGGGTAGCGCAGGCTGTGGTTTTGCAACATCCATTTTACAGTGGCTGATGCTCATTACGTTAGCAGGCTATATTTATAAGGCTTCGGCTTATCGAAACACATCTATTTTTAGCAGATTCGATAAAATTAATCTGACTTGGGTTAAAAGAATTTTACAGCTTGGTCTGCCAATTGGTTTAGCTGTGTTTTTTGAAGTGAGTATTTTTAGTACAGGGGCATTGGTCCTTAGCCCTCTAGGGGAAGTCTTTATTGCCGCACACCAAGTAGCAATTTCAGTCACTTCGGTACTGTTTATGATTCCACTTTCTCTTGCCATTGCTTTAACCATTCGCGTGGGAACATATTATGGTGAAAAGAACTGGGCTTCCATGTACCAAGTACAAAAAATTGGTCTAAGCACAGCAGTATTTTTTGCTCTATTGACCATGTCTTTTATTGCTCTAGGCCGTGAACAAATTGTCTCGGTTTATACTCAAGATATAAATGTTGTGCCGGTTGCCATGTATTTGCTCTGGTTTGCAATGGCATATCAATTAATGGATGCTCTACAAGTCAGCGCTGCCGGCTGTTTAAGAGGTATGCAAGATACTCAGGCACCGATGTGGATCACCTTAATGGCGTATTGGGTAATTGCTTTTCCAATCGGTCTTTATTTAGCGCGTTATACCGATTGGGGCGTAGCTGGTGTGTGGTTAGGTTTAATTATTGGTTTAAGTATTGCCTGTGTTTTATTGCTCTCACGACTCTATTTGAATACCAAACGTTTAAGTCAAACCTAATAAAAAAGCCGATGAAACATCGGCTTTTTTTATTTTATGCAGTCTTTGCCCGTGGGCTTGCTCCAATTTGCCAGACAAATGGTAAATCCGTACGGTTTACTTCCCAATCTCCAATCACCTTTTCTTTATAAATAAGCGGATTATGTGAAGACACAGTCCGAGCATTACGCCAGAAACGGTCAAGTTGTTTCACTTGGCTACTCGCCGATGCGCCTAAAGCATTAAATAACTGGCTTGTTAAATCGAGTACTAGATTAGAAATCACCACCTGCCCTTGTGCCGACTCAAGCTCGGCATCTACATTGAATTGATGCTCTTTCACTTCGGATTCGGCAAAATGACTTTCATAGGCTTTTTGCAGTGCCTCAGCGGTTTTTAAGGTAATTGCTTCACTTGCATACGCTTGAGCTGAGGCTTTGCCAACCACTTGTAAAACTTGTGGGTCGTGACGAACCAAGTCCCCATTACCATGACTAAAAATACGTTTACGTTCACGAATTTCCTGACTAAACGTCTCAACCGCGGCACGCGCAATACCTGTTAAAGTTGCAAGATGCACCACCTGATAAAAAGCAGTCTGATATTTAAAACGTTGGTCAAATGGAATAAGGTGTGAAGCTGGCAAATGAACCTGATGTACTTTTAAAGTACCACTGCCCGTTGTCTTTTGACCAAAACCATCCCAGTCATCAATCACGCTCACCCCTGTTTCATGGCGGTAAATAGCAGCAATCACATGACGGTCATTTACTTCATCGTAAGCAAATAAATCAATCCAGTCTGCAAAAATACTTCCTGTTGAATAGTACTTTTCACCATTTACCACCAAGTTACCCGAAGCGTCTTTGGTGACACGTGTAACGACATCACCAATCTGTACGTTTCCAACTTCTGTCCACGCATTCCCGACTAAATCACCTTGTACAAAGCGCTGAAACCAGACTTCCTGAGAATGCTCTTTATGAGCAACCAAGCGGTCTTCAACAAATGCAAAATGACCTCGTAAAGCTTGCACAATATTGGAGTCAGCTTCTGCTAACTCTGCCAAAAGCTGGAACAGTTGAGGTAATGAAACCCCATCTCCACCATATTTACGGGGTATTCGTACAGCGCCCAACTTGGCTTCTTTTAACCACTGAATCGGTTCAAAAGGCAAGATTCGCTCTTTTTCCCGTTGAATTGCACCTTGTGCAATTTTTTCAAAAATGGGACGGAATCTGTTTGCAACCTTTTCGTAATCAGCACCGACCGACAGTTCTTCTAATTCAATTTGAGCTGTTGTCATCGTTATTCTCCTAATTTTGTTTTTTCTTCAATTTAGCTCCATGCATGACGAGGTGGCTGAACCCCATTGAGATAATAGTTACCAACAATGTGATATTTCCAACGCACAGGGTCATGCAAAGTGTGGGTACGGGCATTGCGCCAGTGACGGTCAAGGTTGAGTTCAGATAAAGTAGAACGCGTACCCGACAACTCAAAAAGTTTATTGGCTGCCAAAATAGCAATTTCTGTGGTGAGTACTTTTGCCTCGGCAACCAATAAGGTGGCTTGGTTTACATGTTCTTCGGTGGTGTTGGCAATAGCCTGATCAATTGCATCTCCAGCCAAATCCAATACCGCTTCTGCTGCACGCAGTTTGATTTTTAGGTCACCAATATTTGCAATGGTGTAAGGGTCATCACTGGCTTTTTCCAGACCTGAATCAATCCATGCACGGCTATGATTTTTGACATATTGAATCGTTTCTTCAATTGCACCACGTGCAATACCGGCATCGACCGCAGCCTGAATAAACTGAGAAATAGCACCTGCTGGTGTTGGGCGCTCAAATGCTTGGTAAATCGGGACTAAATATTCTTCACGTACTGGAACCTGATTCAGCTCTACCGTACCGCTAGCCGTGGTACGTTGTCCAAAACCAGACCAGTCATTAATAATATTGACCCCAGATGTTTCACGTGGCACAAGTGCAGCATAAGGTTGCCCTAGTTCATTTACAGCAACAATTGGAATCCAATGTGCGAGCAAGGCACCCGTTGCAAAGAATTTCTTGCCGTTAATTTCATAACCATGCTCGGTCTTTCGTAATGTGGTAGTGAGGTCTGCTACTGTCTTACTGTGTTTTTCGGAAAATGCATTGCCAAAACGAATTCCTCTTAACACCAAGTTAAAGAAGAACTGTTGCTGTTCAGGTTTCGCATCTAGTCTTAAATGTTCAATAAAAGCCAAGTGGTTTTGAGGCAACTGAGCAAGAGAAGGGTCAGCACTCGCAATTGTTTTGATCACTTCCGCTAAAGTTCGATACTTGACTTGCGCCCCACCAAATTGCTTAGGTACTGTAATGGCCCACAGGCCACTTTGTGAGAACTGTTGAATTTCATTTAAGGGTAAACGGCGCTCTCTATCTCGATCTGATGCTTCTTGGGCAAACTCTTGAGCAAGTTGCTTGGCAACCACTATTGCCTCTTCATCAGAACGAATAATATGTGCGTCTTTTGACTGCTCGAATACAGATAAAGGAACCGCTTGAGAGCGCCCATAGGACGAATTTAGACTGGTCATAACTTTTATTGTCTCTATTTCTTATTTAACATGCCCTTCACCTTAGCACTAAAAAAACAGCGACTTTATAGATATTAAAGCTTTGTTTATGAAATGAATTTTCAATAGCTTTTCATATTTTTTACTATAAAAATAACATTTTGTTTTTCGAAAATTTTCTTACAGGAGATAAACAATTTCTTATAGGCTTTTTAAGTTTTGTCACCTATGATCAAACCTAGGCAATATTATGTTGTAGTCAATGAGGTATCGAAGATATGGCAAAGAATGCAAGTTCACCTGGCAAACGATTTATGAAACTTGCAGGAATGACCGCGAGCATTGCAACAAAAACCGTTTCTAACTCGATTCGAAACCTGACTGCGGATGAAGAACAAAAACTGGCTGCAAAAACAAAATTATTTCAAGATATCGGGCTTCAAATTGCAGACACCTTGGGAGAAATGAAAGGTGCAGTCATGAAGGTCGGGCAAATTGCATCGCAATATAAAGATATCTTCCCGCCCGAAGTCGCCAAAGCGATATCAAAACTACAACGCCAAGCTCCAGCTATGCCTTTTGCAGCGATTCAGCAACAAGTTGAACGTGAGCTTGGCAAGCCGTTGAATGTTGCCTTTAAATCTTTTGAACAAGAACCTTTTGCTGCTGCATCGATTGGGCAAGTTCACAAAGCTGTTCTGCCAAGTGGCGAACAAGTTGTGGTTAAAGTTCAATATCCCGGTGTTGATGAAGCCTGTGAAAGTGACTTAAAACAAGTACGTTTAGCCCTTCGCTTAATGGGTGTACTTAAGATTGATAAAAAGCTACAAGATCAGCTTTTTGCAGAGATTCAAGATAGTCTATCAGCAGAGCTTAACTATGAAATCGAAGCTCAAAATCTTGAAGTCTTTAAAACTTTTCATAGTAAATTAGACGACAAAATTATTATCCCGACTGTTTATAAAGATTACTCTTCAAGACGTATTTTAACCTTAAGCCTTGAACAAGGTGACAGCATTGAAACTGCTAGTTCTTGGCCTATCGAAATTCGAAACACAATTGGCCGTCGTCTAATCCGCGCTTTAGGTCAAGAAATGTTCTTTTTAAAACGTTTCCACTGTGACCCTCACCCAGGTAACTTTGCCTTCCGCCAAGATGGTAGTGTGATTATTTATGACTATGGCAGTGTTAAAACACTTTCCAATGAAATTGTGTATAGTTTCAAACGACTGGTGAATGCAGCTCGCCATGAAGATATCGACTTAATTGAAACAGAATTACTCGAACTACATTCACTAGCAGAAAAAGGTAAATTCCCGAGCGAGCTTTATAAGCTCTGGATTGAAGTGTTATTGCGTCCGCTTACCACAACCTATGATTTTGCAGAGAACTCATCACATCATGATGGCATGCTACTCGTGAAGAAATCTTTAAAATATTGGGATGTCTTTAAGCCTTCACCAGATACATTAATGGTCAATAGAACCATTTCAGGGCACTACTGGAACCTCATTCACTTAAAAGTACATGACAATCTAAACGATCTATTTGAAGAGCTTGTACCACCTTCTAACTAACTTAATTTACTTATCAATGTAGCCTTTTTAGGGTTACATTGACTTATTTAATGTTATGTTATAACGTTTCTTTAATCAAAAATAATTTAGGACAATTTCTCATGCGTAAAGATATTCATCCTGCTTACCAACAAGTGTTATTTCATGACACCAATGCAGACGTGTACTTCTTAATTGGTAGTACCATTCAGACTAAACAAACCAAAGAATATCAAGGACAAGTCTATCCTTATGTGACTCTTGATATTTCAAGTGCATCACACCCGTTCTACACAGGTGAAGTACGTCAAGCAAGTAATGAAGGGCGTGTTGCAAGCTTTAACAAACGCTTCGCTCGCTTTAATCGTAAGAGTTAATCTTACGTTAAGTTTTAACCAATACACTTAAACCATTGGAAGCCTAAGACTCATCTCCTCCACTTAGGCTTCTTTTTTTATGTGCATTTTTTAATGATTTTCTAAGGTGTGTATAAAGTTAAACTTATCCACAATTTTCACAAGAACGCTTCTGATTTTTCTCAACAACCCATCATTTTTTATAGCTCTCAAGCTTTCAAAACATGTATTCAATGCTATGCTTAAGCCCCATTTGATAGGAAGTTTAAGATTATGGCACAAGAGTTACTTGCCCAATTACAAGCAGGCACAGCAAAATTTTCAGATGTTTTAGCTTATATTGAAGCACGCTACCAACATACTCCAACAGCTTTTCAAAATGGCGCACAGCATAACGCTGCAACTGAAAATCAAGGCAGTGCGAAAGTTTTCTCTTTTGCCAAGTTACAAGGTTTAGACCAAGCACAAACTTTAAGTTTATTTGCAGAGCACTACGCATCTGTATTGGCTACCCCAGAGGGAACTGACCACCAAAATATTCGTCAGTTTAAGCAAAATGGTTGGGATGGTGTGAAGTTTGAAGGTCAGGCTTTAACTGAAAAGTAATTAAGAATTTGTGAATACACGAGGGAGTCTTACCGTTTATTCTCAAATGAAAGTAGCTAATTCTGTTACTTTGGTTTTGCCCAAAGTAACCAAAGGCATTTGTCATCAACAGAACCTGTTCCCTGTTTACACTTATCAACTATCTTGCAAAAACAAGATATAGCTGATTTCAGTCAGGCTGTTGATGACTTTAACGCGTATCAAATCCCAAAAATAAATCAGAAGTTTTTAATTCGTCATTTACTATCGTGACAAGCGGCATGGATGCCGCTGTTTTGCTATGCTACATAGATGTAGCATCAGCGAAACAGAAGATTTTTGCTTACTTTTGATCTTTCAAAAGTAAGGTATGCCTATACAAATGCTCTTTGAGAATATCGTAAAACGGAGGCGGTGCCGTATATCTCGCTCCTTAAACATCCCAATAATCAGTTGCCCGCTACCCAATAATAAGTCGCCAGCCCCAAACACGTAAAAATTAAAGACCCAATTAAATGAATAGAAATGGCCAACATTGCCATTCCCCACTTACCACTTTGCAATAAGGTGACGATCTCAATTGAGAAAGTTGAGAATGTAGTTAAAGCACCACAAAAACCGGTAATCACAAAAAGCTTATAGTTCGGACTCAAATCACTATGAGCAAAATAAGCCATCGCAAAACCAATAATAAAGCCACCGACCAAATTAACAGTAACAGTACCCAACGGAATTTGCGGATAAATCGGGTTGAGTTTTAAACCTAAAAGCCAACGCAACCACGCCCCGAGCACTGAACCTAAGGCAATTGAAAGTAAAGGATAATACATAGGACCATCCCTTTAGTGAGATGCTAAAAGAGCAAACAAAAATGATGGGAAACGTGACATGGCGCACTCCAAAAATAAGCAGAGTACGCAATAACCTACGTACCCAGCGCTATAAATACATGAGGGTAACGTAGGCATCATTAGCCAATACGGCGGTTTTTCAAGGGAGGAATGCCATCTCCCTGTTTTAAGTATATTAAATCATCTAAAATTTGATTAAAACATACTTTTTAAATCATGGACGTTCATCATATTGTGGTAAATCGTCATGAATGCATTCCCACTCTGCCTTTGAAGCAGCAAAAATATGCATAGTCGGTTTTTGGTCTAATGGTGTATCTAGTGTCCCAATTCTTAAACGATACAGTTCAGGCTGAGCATCACGCGAGCTAATAAGCGGTGAACCACATTCGCTACAAAACCAACGGTACACACCATTCACAGCAAATTTTTTGATAAGGTCTTCACCTTGCGTAATTTTAAAATCTGCACTATTGATAGGAGCATTCGTTGCAAATGCTGTTCCATTGGATTTTCGGCAGCGTTGACAATGGCATTGGATAATATCTCCGATATCGCCTTTAATTTCATAGCGAATACCCTGACATAAACAACTTCCCTGATAGACTGGCGATGCTTGAGACATACGATTCCGGCTCCTATTATTATTGATCGCTCAAAAATAACACTTTTCACATATCAAACATAGCACCGAATTCGTTGTTATTTCTCTAAGAATGAATGCACACCTTCACCAGCTGCTCGTCCCGTAGCAAAACATGCTGTCAGCAAATATCCCCCTGTAGGAGCATCCCAATCCAGCATTTCGCCACAGCAAAAAACACCTGAAGTTTGTTTCAACTCTAAACTTTCAGTTAATGCATCTTGCTTAACACCACCAGCACAGCTAATCGCTTCTTCAATAGGCCTAAAGCCATCTAACTTAATTTGAAGTGCTTTCATTTTTTGCGCCATCGTCTCTGGTTGACTCCATAGTGCTTTATCAACCACTTCTCTAATTAAGTTAATTTTAGCTGTATCTAAGCCTGCTTTACGCCAGATATTGGTGAGAGATTGTTTTTTGCTAGCCTGTAACTTTTTAACTAACTGTGTAAGCTCTACATCAGGCAATAAATCTAAAAATAGATTTAAGCTTTTTCCTTGTTTTTGTTGTTCTCGTAAGGCGCGTCCGAGTTTATAAATGACCCCACTTTCTAAACCGTAGTGAGTAATCACAATATCACCATGAGTAACTTGGCTGGGTTCAACCCACGCATTGATACGCTTTAAAGGCTCACCAAAACAGCTTTCCATAAAAGCTGACCAAGTATGCAATACCCCTGCATTACTTGCTTGAAAAGGTTCAATACTAGATTGATCCATCCATTGTTGCCAAGCACCATTACTGCCCAATTGAGACCAAGATACAGCCCCACAAGCCAACACAACCGCATCGTATTGTTGGGTAAAGGTTTCAGTATTCTGTTTATTTTGGTTTTCAAAAGTCACTGTTGTACCATGCAAATTAATACAACGATGACGATAAAAGAATTTAACCTGCTGTTCTGCTAAACGTTTTAACCAAGCGCGAAGTAAAGGAGCAGCTTTCATTTCAACAGGAAAAATACGACCGGAACTACCCACATACGAGTCTATTCCCAATCCTTTCATCCAGTTCTGAATCCAGACTGCATCCCATTTTTCAACCCACGGTTTGAGCCATTCTGCATGGTCATAACGTTCAATGAACTGGGGTAATGGTTCAGCATGCGAGATATTTAGCCCTGTTTTACCAGCCATCAGAAACTTACGCGCAGCCGAAGGTTTTTGCTCAAACACATCAATTTCATAAGCATACTGGCTCAGCACCTCCGCGGCCATTAAACCAGCCGGACCCGCACCAATAATGGCAATCCGCTTATTCGACATGTGTTTGCCCTTGTAGCGGTGCAAACTCATCAAAACGAGTTTTATAACCTTCAGGCTTGGTCATAATGAGCTGCTGACAAAGCTCGCCACGCTCTAAATATTTAATTTCAAAATGAGTACGTGCAGAAGTTTGCGCAATTTTTTCTTTTTGGTAAGGCAGCTTCCACACGTTTAATAACTGTTGTTCAGCTTCTTCAATATATTCAGGAATATTACTTGCCAATGTAATCGTTCCACCTGTTTTCAGGCGTGATAACAGGAACTCAAAAAATGGCATGTTCAACCAGCGTTGTGCCGGATTATGAGGTTCTGGGTTCGGATAGAGGATAAAGAAATGTTCTACTTGAGCAGGATATAGAGCATGTACAACCCAAGGTAAAGCATCTGCATGCACAGGGATTAAATTATCTCTTGGCTCCAAACCATGCTGCTTTTGCATGGCCAAGAATTTTTCTCTAGTTCGTTCAATTGCATATAACGTGTGCTGAGGATTTTGCCCACTAAATAGCAAAGCATGTTTACCTTTGCCTGCTCCAATTTCTACACAAATCGGAGTATTTTCAATTGGGGTAAAATCGCGAGGCGCTTGCATACGTTGTGCTTGAAATTGACGAATCTGCATAATCACATCAAACTAAATAAAAATCGGCACAAGTCTAACAAGTCACCTGACTTTTGCCTAATCTATTTCTCTTCACTTTGAGGTTACTGCTTTATGCCACGTACATTTCCCTGCCCACGCTGTGGTGAACCAAGTGTTTGGGAAGGTAATGAATTTCGCCCGTTTTGTTCTGAACGTTGCAAACTTATTGATTTAGGCGCTTGGGCAAACGATGAATATAGACTGCCTACCCAAGATGCTCCTCAGCAAGACAAGGGTAGTCAGCATGAAGATGATTATGAGGATTAACCCGCTTTACCTGCGACAAACGGGTTAAATTGTTTTTCATAGCCAATGGTACTCATTGGCCCATGTCCAGAAATAAACTGGGTTTCATCTGGTAAGCTAAAACACTCACGCTGAATTGATTCAATCAGTTGCTCATGATTACCACGTGGAAAATCTGTTCTTCCAATTGAGCCTTTAAACAGGACATCGCCAGTCCAGAGTAAACCATGATTCTTGTTATAGAACATGACGTGACCTGGTGTATGTCCTGGTGCAAAACGCACTTCAAACTCATCTTCACCCAGTTTTAGCACTTCACCGCCTTCAAGCCATTGATCGACTTTTACAGGCTGTGGGATTGGAAAACCATAACGTGCCGAAACTTCCTGAATCATATCTAGCCAGAACTGATCTTCTTTATGCGGACCAACAACAGGAACACTCCACTCTTTTGCGAGTTCACCTACAGCCCCTGCGTGATCTAAATGCCCATGAGTAAGCCATAACGCTTTTACTTTTAAACCTAAGGCTTCTACTTCTTTTTTCAAAACAGCAGCATCGCCGCCTGCATCAATCAAAACTGCTTCTTTTGTTTCACTGTCCCAAACTAAAGAACAATTTTGAGCAAAAGCAGTAACTGGAACAATTTTGACTTGCAGCATAAGAACCTCTGGCTAAAACGCAATTAACGGTGGGCTAAGGTATGGGTAAGGGCATCAAGATTAGCCTGAACTAAACCTGCAAGCAAATCAATATGCGCTTGATCACTGTTTAAAGCAGGGATATAAGCATAGCTTCCGCCACCAGCTTGCTGAAATAACTCAGCATTTTGAATAGCGAGCTCTTCAAGCGTTTCTAAACAGTCAGCAGAAAAAGCTGGGCTTAAGACCTGAACAGACTTAACGCCCTGCTTCGCCCAATCTTGTAAAAGTTGATCAGTATAAGGTTTCACCCATTCTTGTTTGCCAAAACGTGATTGGAAACTAATTGCCCATTCATCATCTTTTAAATGCAAAGCTTCAGCGACTAACTTTGCGGTAATACGACAACGGTCTGCATAAGGGTCACCTTTATCTGCATAAGGCTGTGGAATACCATGAAATGACATCAACAGCTTTTCAGGTTTGCCGTGTTGCTCTTGGTAAGCTAGAACACTTTCTGCCAACGCCTGAATAAACATTGGATGTTGATAATAATCTTTAATAATGGTCAGACCCGGCAAATTTCGCTGAGTAGGAATCCACTTAGCAAATGCGTCATATAACGGTGCTGTAGAAGTGGCTGAATATTGAGGAAATAAAGGCAATAAAATGACATGCTCTTGCGGATTAGTCGCCAGTTTTTCTAAAACTGCATCAATACCCGGATTACCATAAGTCATAGCGGGCAACACAGTTAAATCAAACTGTTTATTTTCACGCTCTAAATAAGCCTGCACACGTTGAGTTTGCTCAAATACAATTTCACGCATTGGTGAATCGGTAGACCATACCGAAGCATAGGCATGCGCTACTCTTTTTGGGCGAAAAGGTAAAATAAACAGATTTAAAATAATCCACCAAATGAATTTTGGTATTTCAATTACACGTGGATCAGATAAAAACTGCTTTAAAAAACGGCGCACCGCTGGGACAGTTGCCTCATCCGGTGTGCCTAAATTCGCTAAAATGACAGTAACTTTCGGTTTTTGTTCAAACGACATGTGTAAATGCCTTTCAATTCATCTTATGACACTAATGTAACAGCTTTCATGGTCATATCTAAATTGAATCGCTCTAAGCTTTTAATCGAGTACTCCGATGATTCCATTTATAACTGAGCAAGAGCTTTTGGGCTTTGGTCGTTACTTTCCATAAACTATGTTGTTGATCAATCTTGGTTGGAACAATCCATCCTTGTGATTGCATTTGCTTTTTAATACGAAACAGGGCTTTATGATTAATTTGTGCACCTGCCACTGCATGTGCTCTAGGCAACTCTTGGCGAGCGTCTTCTAACCCGTCCTGATTTAAATACTCATTGAGGCAAGTCCCAAAGTTCTCTTCTGGCATTGCTGTCTCAAAATGTTTAGCCAAAATACTTAACAGTTGAGACCAAGTCATTTGTCTCTGACGCTTAAGCTCTTTAAAGTTACCATCTTGAAAAGCCTGAATTTGATATTCAAAAGCAAAAACATCTTGCGGTGCCACTTCATTTGCTTGAATTGATGACTCTGATAACTGTTGTTCTAATTGTAAAACTTTACTTTTTAATCGGTTAATTTCATCTTCCAAATGATGCGCTTGGCGTGCAGGCACCCAACCTTGCCCCATATATTGTTCAACCATTAAAGGCATATTTAAACGGACAGCAAGTTCTAAATCACGTGGGCTTTTAAAATAAAAAATATGATTCGCTTCATGTAATAACTTTTTTCGAAATGCCAGAAATTTCTCTTTAAGCTGCGGATGGGTCTCTTGTAAATGCATATCACGACTTTCAGGTTGTTCATGCATAAAGACGACAATGGGCTTCGCGCGACTTAACGCATATTCGTACTCTAAAGAAAAATAACTCGCCCCTGAAATTGATTGCTCCCCATACTGACTACCCAGCAGCAAAACAACATAATCCGACTCATCAATTTGCCGACGGGCAAGCGTTGTTGTTAGAGGATTTCTATATTCTAACCCCCAAGCAAAAAATCCCATATTGACTAAAGTTTGGGAAAGAACCATACGCTCAGATTGCATCTCGCGACCTGAGGTTGAAATAAAAATCTGATAGCGTGTATCGAGCATAGCAATACCCTTATCGCCCCATAATCTTGATATGGCCTGAATCAGCCAAGATTATGAACCGCCCCAAATAAGAAAAATAAATATAAAAAAACGCTTTCTTCTGAATGCCTACAATAGAGCTCAACTCAGATTGTGCAGCGTCCATGTCAATTCTTGTGGAATCATATTTTGTAAAACAGGTTGTAATGCATCTGCATTATTACCACTTACATAACATTCAATACGTGCAACATTCTGACGCATTTGGTCACATAATAACTCATTTTTTATTAAAATACGGGCTGTTTGTCGGGCAACTGCCAATCCCGAATCAACCAGTGTGAATTGGTTATCAAAAAGATGATGAATGGCTTCATTTAAAAAAGGATAGTGCGTACAACCAAGTACCAAATAGTCCGCGCCTTGCTCAACTGCAGGTTGTAAAACTTCTCTTAATGCATTTAAACAAGCAGGGCTCATTTGCTGCCCTGCTTCTACACAAGGGACAAGCTCTAAACTCGTTAGAGTCATCACTTTAACACCCGCCGGAACAGCAAACTTTTCGACAACATCCTTAATGAGTTGTCCACGAAAAGTAGCTGGTGTCGCCAATACTGCAACCACTTTAGAACGAGTTTGTAATACTGCAGGTTTTAGTGCCGGTACCAAGCCAACAATCGGGAAGTGTTCGCCATAATGTTCTCGTAAATGATCAAGGCTAAATGCGGAAGCCGTATTACAAGCTACGACTGCAATTTTACAACCCTGACGATATAACCAGTCGACGGCACGAGCCGTTAGCTCCCTGATTTCTTCATCAGAGCGAGGACCATACGGAACATAGGCTGTATCTGCATAATACACAATACGTTCGTTTGGCAAATATTTGGCAATTTCTGCTGCAACCGACATACCTCCAATACCTGAATCAAAAATACCAATTGGGGCATCTGCTAATGCTTTAGGCATAGGTTCTAATTCAGTAAATAAAGGCTGTATGGCTGTCATGGCGTACTAGAGAGTGTCGGAAAATTTCACTCTATAAAGCTTAAACCTCAAGTGCCTAATTGCAAGTGCAAATTACCACTTTTTAACTGCAAAATGGTTTCGCCTTTATCATTTTCGACCAGTGTTCCGTAGTTCACGAGATGATAGAAAGCCTGACGTTGAATAAGCGCATTAATACCAAATCGAACATGTACATAAGGACGTAACTCCCCTGCATATTCCCGCATAAAAATCGGGTGTTCTGCATCAACTAAAATCACATCCTGATTGGTCGTCGTCAGTTGTAGAAACTCATCACCTGAAATTTCAATCTGATCTACCTGATTGACTAATAAAGGTTCATCTTCAACTTCGATTTCAATTTGTTCTACAGGGGTTTTCAGGTAGAATTTACCCTCTTCTTTCCATAGGACTTTGGTAAACAAATCCAATAGGGCTTGGCGCTTGATTAATTGACCTTCGTGCCACCATTCTCCATTGGCTTTCACCGTTAAATCCATTTTACCGCAATGCTTTGGATGCCATTGCTCTAAAGGTGGGATTGACCTTTTGTGACTTTGCTGTACACCTTTTAAGTATTGTGCAATGTTCATTAAGTTTTTATCATCAGATAACGGTATTTTTCCCATATCCGATGGGGAATTATTTTGATTTACCATAGTTTATGCCTTGCTGACGAAAAAATATGACGACTCAGCCAATTGGCTAGATCATGGTTTAAAACTATACTAGCCCAAACGATAAAAGGCACAATAGCATATTTGCGCCTATGGATTAAAACACTCACGGCAGCACCGGATGATCTGACATTACGGTTGCCACCTTTAAGTATTGAGGAGTCCTACATGGAACACATCGAACGTGAATCGATGGAGTTTGACGTTGTCATCGTAGGTGCAGGACCTGCAGGTCTATCTGCTGCGATTAAGATCCGTCAATTAGCGATTGAAAATAACTTACCCGATCTTTCAGTTTGTGTAGTTGAAAAAGGCTCTGAAGTAGGTGCGCATATCTTATCTGGTGCTGTACTTGAACCGCGTGCTATTAATGAACTTTTCCCGAACTGGAAAGAAGAAGGTGCGCCTCTTAACGTACCTGTAACTGAAGACAAGACATTCTTCTTGCTTTCAGAAACTACCTCTAAAGAAGCACCTCACTGGATGGTTCCTAAAACCATGCACAATGATGGGAACTATGTTATCTCGCTAGGTAACGTTGTTCGCTGGTTAGGTCAAAAAGCTGAAGAATTAGAAGTTTCTATCTTCCCTGGCTTTGCTGCATCTGAAGTGCTTTACCATGAAGACGGTACTGTAAAAGGTATTCAAACTGGTGACATGGGTATTGGTAAAGATGGTGAGCCTACACATAACTTTACTCCGGGTTATGAACTTCACGCTAAATACACTCTCTTTGCTGAAGGCTGCCGTGGCCACTTAGGTAAACGCCTAATTGCAAAATATAATCTTGATAAAGATGCAGATCCTCAACATTACGGGATCGGGATTAAAGAACTTTGGGAAATCGACCCAGCAAAACATAAACCGGGTCTAGTGATGCACGGTGCTGGTTGGCCATTGTCTGAAACTGGTTCTTCTGGTGGTTGGTGGTTATACCACGCTGAAAACAACCAATTGACTTTGGGTATGATTGTGGACTTGTCTTATGAAAATCCACACATGTACCCATTTATGGAAATGCAGCGCTGGAAAACTCACCCACTCATCAAACAGTATTTAGAAGGTGGTAAACGTATTTCTTACGGCGCACGTGCTGTAGTGAAAGGCGGTTTCAACTCTTTACCTAAATTGACTTTCCCGGGTGGTTGCTTAATTGGTGATGATGCAGGTTTCTTAAACTTTGCGAAAATCAAAGGCTCACACACTGCCATGAAATCAGGCATGTTATGTGGTGAAGCTGTATTTGAAGCAATTGCTGCCGGAGTTGAAAAAGGTGGTGATCTTGCGGTTGCTCGTGTAACCGAAGGCGAAGATTTATTCGTTAAAGAATTAACTTCTTACACAGACAAATTTAACAACAGCTGGTTAAAAGAAGAGCTTTATAACGCTCGTAACTTTGGCCCTGCAATGCATAAATTTGGGCAATGGATTGGTGGTGCATTTAACTTTATTGACCAAAACGTCTTTAAAGTACCATTCACTTTACATGACTTGAAACAAGACTTCGCTGTATTGAAAACTGTTGATGCAACGAGCTTCAAGCCAACCTATCCAAAACCAGATGGCAAACTGACATTTGACCGTTTATCTTCTGTGTTTATCTCAAACACTGTACACGAAGAAAACCAGCCAGCTCACTTGAAGCTTACTGACCCTTCAATTCCAGTGAATGTGAACTTACCGAAATGGGATGAGCCTGCTCAGCGCTATTGCCCTGCTGGTGTTTACGAAATCATGGAAAATGATGACGGCTCTAAACGCTTCCAGATTAACGCAGCGAACTGTGTTCACTGTAAGACCTGTGATATTAAAGACCCATCTCAAAATATTACTTGGGTAACACCTGAGGGCGGCGGTGGTCCGAATTACCCTAACATGTAATTCCTTGCGCCGCTTTAGCTGCGGCTCATATCCTAAGATGTAACAAAAAGCCCCGATTATTCGGGGCTTTTTTATTGGAATCCGCTTATTCAAAAGGAGGTATTTTTGCTACGTTTAAATTAAGATTCCTTTTGTAGAAAATAAATGTGCCTAATAAAAATAAGCCGAGAAAACCAAAGTTTCGCGCTAAATCGAAGTACCAAACTGATTTACCAAATAATAAATCGAGAATTAGTAAAAACCCCATAAACCTTGTGTGTAAGATCAAACTCATTTTAACTTTAGGTTCAGGAGCAAAATGTGTATTGCTATAACCTAATATAACTGAACCAAGAGTAATCAAAATAAATAGAATTAAGATAGTAATATTCTCGGATAACCAAGAAACTTCAATACGTAACAAACCTGCAATACAGAAAAACCAAAGACATATAATTAAACTCTGTTTTACAAAATAATCATTCACTTTATAAAGGCATCTAAATATTTAGTTTTTAGAATTATATAACGATTCTTATTTGAAAAATATTATCATTTTAAATTAAAAATTAATTTCTAATAGAGCTTCTAATATGTGTGGGTAGAAGCTCTATTCTATTTTTTGTTGTTCTATCCTTTTTGTACCAGATAACGGTATTCTTTATGGTTCTGCTCATCTAGAACTTCTTCTTTTAATAGGAGTTCGTGTCCCAAATGCATACAAAACTTAGGGATATCCCAAGAAGTCGAAGGGTCAGTCGCCAACACTTCAACAACATCTCCTGATTTTGCTTTGCGAATCGCCTGATGCAGCATCATGACAGGTTCCGGACAACGTAAACCACGCGTATTAAGTTGTACAGTAGGTGAAATAGGTTGTTCTGACATAACAAACTCGAACAAATAGAATTTTCACATTTTAGCATAAACCCATCACTGTCTTATGAACTGTAACTGGCGTTTACATAACAATATGTGTTTTGTCTTTTACTTTGTTTTATAGATGCATAAGGGCTTTTTCTTCGGTATGATCAGTGTATTCATTTGATACATTGAGTCTTTAGGAAAGATCATGCAAGAGGAACCGAGTCCGTCGTGGGGTATGCGAGGCTTACGAAAGTGGTTAGGTACAGCGCCAGAAACCCGAGATGAATTATTAAAACTAGTCCAAAATTCACGTCGTTTTTTAGAACCTGATACTGTTGCCATGCTTGAAGGTGTTCTTGACCTTCCTGCTACAAAAATTCGTGAAGTCATGACGCCACGAACAGCAATGATCAGTATGCAAGAAGATGATCAGTTACTTGATATTCTTCACGTATTGGTTGAGTCTGCTCACTCACGTTTTCCAGTTTTCTCAGCTGACCAACCTGATAATGTTGTTGGTATTTTACTGGCAAAAGATTTACTACCATTTTTGACTGAACCAAATACTAAATTAGATATTGGCTCGCTCATGCGTCAGCCATTATTTGTGCCTGAAAGTGCACGTTCAGATCAAGTTCTTCGTATGCTTAAGCACACCCAGACCCATATCGCGATTGTGATTGATGAATATGGATCAACAGCGGGACTGGTTACGCTTGAAGATATTCTTGAAGAGATCGTTGGTGAAATTGAAGACGAACATGATACTGCGGATGAAGATGCACAGTATATTGTTCCAGATAACGACCATACAATAGCGAATGCATGGATGGTGCAGGCACTTACACCAATTGAACACTTCAACACTGTTTTAGATGCTGATTTTTCTGACGATGAAGTAGAAACTGTCGGCGGTTTATTGCTTCAAGAAATTGGTCTAGTTAGTGATTTACAAGGTCAGACTGTTGAGCTTGGAAATTGGTTATTTACGATTGTTGAAGCAGATGCCCGCACTATTCATCTGATTCGAGCTGTACGTCAATGAGAGCATACTTTGAAAAGCTGTTAGATTCTTCGCAACAACAAAAACAGCTTCCTTTAATTTTTCCATTGCTCATTGCTTTATTTTCAGGTGCCGTGTTCAGTTTTGCACTGGCACCTTATTATTGGTGGTGGCTGGCAATTTTGTCTCCTGCCCTACTCTATGCGACATTGCATAACCGCTCAGCCAAACAAGCATTTGCAATTGGCTGGAGTTATGGTTTTGGTTTATGGTTTGTTGGGGCTTTCTGGCTCTATACGTCGATCCATGTATATGGCGATACCAATGCTTTTCTAAGCGTATGTATGATTGCGGTTATGGCCCTTGTAATGGGCTTATTTACAGCATTTCAGACATGGATTTATCGACGCTTCTTTCCTGAAACACCGCTGACTTTCGCCCCTCTCTGGATTATTTTTGAGTGGGCTAAAACTTGGGTATTTACCGGTTTCCCTTGGCTATTTGTAGGTTACGCTTTTACTGAACGTTTACTCGATGGTTATGCGCCGCTATTTGGTATTTATGCAATTTCCTTTGTAGTCATTGTATTAGCATGTGCTTTAGTTGAAGTTCTACGTAAGCGTATTTTCTGGGTTATCCCTGCTGCCCTGTTAGTTTTAGGTGCATGGGGAGCATCATATATTCAGTTTGTACAACCTAAAGCGGCTAAACCGCTTAGCGTTTCGCTCATTCAAGGTAACATTCCACAAGATTTAAAATGGCTAACCGAATATCAAGTTAGAACATTAGAAATTTATGCTGGTTTGACTCAATCTGAATGGGGCCGTGACCTCATTGTATGGCCTGAGTCTTCAATTCCACTCTTCCAAACCGACATTGAACCGTTTTTGGATGCAATGGATGCACAAGCTAAAAAGAACCATACCGCTTGGGTAACTGGCATACCTTATTGGGATGTAGCGAAATCGCATCAAGTCGGAAGTCCACTGTATTACAACAGTATTATGGCCTCTGGCAGCGATTCAAGCGGCCTTTATAAAAAGCAGCGTCTCGTACCTTTTGGTGAATATATTCCGCTGTCAGGTTTGCTTTCTTGGGTTTTACCAGCCATGCAAAATGATATTAGCATGAGCGGTTTTACACGTGGTGAGAGTGATCAGAAACCACTTTTAATTAAAGGGCACGCGCTTGCGGCTGCAATTTGTTATGAAGTGGCTTACCCGAATCTGACACGTCGTAATGCAGAAGATAGCGACTTTTTGGTAACTGTATCTAACGATGCTTGGTTTACCGGAACAGCTGGCCCATGGCAACATTTACAAATGGTGCAGATGCGTGCGAAAGAAAATGGTCGCTGGTTTATTCGTGCAACTAACACAGGTGTAACAGCGTTTATTGATCAAAATGGTCATATCACCGAACAAGCACCGATTGATAAAGAGTTTGTCTTGAGAGGCGATTTACCAGCCATGCAAGGTCAAACTCTCTATAACCGTCTAGGTGATTATCCAATTTTAGGATTTGCAGTATTACTGCTGGTTTTAGGCTGGATCTATCGTCCACGTAAAGTAGATGTGTCTTACAAATCACGTCGCTAAATTATAATAACTTTGTACCCAGAGGCACTTCAAACTCTGGGATACAAAGTGCTACGTCCCCATCTGCATTATGAAACCCCGTCACCAAACATTCCGATTGGATAGGACCAATTTGTTTCTTAGGGAAATTCACTACCGCAACAACTAATTTACCAATCAAATCCTGCGGTTGATAAAGTTTAGTAATCTGTGCACTCGATTTACGTACACTCAATTCTTCACCAAAATCTACATGCAAAATATAGGCAGGTTTTCGCGCCTTTTCAAAAACCTCAGCTTGAATAATTTTACCAACGCGCAGTTCTACTTTTAAAAAGTCATTCCACTCGATTTGTTCCATTTCATATTTCTCATCTTCTTAAATTGCTGATTTGAAGCATATAATATGTACAAATGAAGAAACACCCTGTTTTAAGTCCAGTTAAAAAATAAAACGTAGACGTTGAGTCTACGTTTTATTTAAAAATTCGGTTTTAAAATAAGATTAAAAAGCAATCGATAATTGCAAAGATAAATAAGCAACTAAACTCGATAAAAAAACCATCGGCACATAACGATAAGCTTTAAAAAGCAATTGTTCGTATTTAGAAGCCATCTGTTTAGTTTGCCATACACTCGTTTTTAATGCGGTAAAGAAGCTCACCATTAACCAAGCGCTTACAATACTTAAGGCAAAGAAACCAATCATGATTTGGCTACTTCCCTCAGTACTCAACCATAGCTTTAATGAAACTTCAGCAATGGGTAATAATGCTAAAATCAATAGGACAGATTTAAGCATCGCCCAATGAAACTGATTCAGCTCATCAAGTACGAGAAATGCTTTCATTTAATCTCTCCCATTCATTGAATAAAGTGCTTTTTATTTATTATGCAAAGCTTTTATTTAAATATATAGCTTATTTTCTCTTATATTTTAACTTTCTTGTAACTATTAAATATGGGAATAATTCTTATTTTAAATCTCAAATCTAGATATTAACTTTTTTACTTTATTTTCAATGCATTATTATATTTTTATGATTAAGAAAGATTATCAATTCGGATTATTGTTTTATCTTATTAACCGAATCGATAATCTCTCTTACATTTTAATTAAGGCTGATAATAAATATCGGCATCGTTACCTTCACCACCTTCTTTACCATCTGCGCCAAATGAATATAGATCAAAAGGATGGCCGTCTTTTCCAGGTACGACATATTGGATATCATTTTTCCAGCTGTCTTTAGGATAACCACCTTTCACATAACCACCCGGCATCCAGTTTTTTGCTGTAGCAGGTTGATTAATAAGCGCATCTAAACCACCTTCTTGCATGGTTGGGAAATGCCCATTATCGAGCTTGTATTGATCTAAGGCACCCGCAACCCCTTTCAAGGTAATTTGAGTCGTATCAATTTTAGCTTTTTCACTACGGCCCATGACGTTCGGTACGATTAAAGCAGCCAACACGCCTAAGATTACAATCACGACCATAACTTCAATAAGCGTAAAGCCTGAGGCACGTTTCATTCGAGCACGGGTCGAACGTGTCACAAGTCCGAAAGCACTTGAAGAGCAAACATCTGATACAGAGCTATGCTCGGAATGGCACGTTGGTTCAAACTGATTTGAAACCACAGATTCACTATGTTGTTTCATCGCTGTTTCGCTTTGAATATTTTTTACTTTCATCATTATCTCTAATATCAAAGTTATTAAATCATATTGTTCATATTTACGATTGGCAGCATAACCGCAATTACAATAACCAGTACGATGCTTGCCATTAAAACTAGCATTAGCGGTTCAAGTAATGCTAATAAGGTTGAAATAAATGTCGTCACCTCGCGGTCTTGCATGGTCGACGCACGTTCAAGCATACGGTCAAGCTCACCTGATGCCTCACCACTTCGAATCATTTGTACCATCATTGGGGGGAAATAACCACTGCGCTCCAGTTGCGTACCGAGGTTTCCGCCTTCGGTAACACGTTCAGCCGCTTGGGAAATTGAATCACGGATGACCCAGTTATTGGTCACAGCAGCACCAATTTTTAAGGCATCTACCAATGGCACGCCTGAACGAGTCAAAATAGATAAAGTACTGGCAAAGCGCGCAGCATTAATACCACGGGATAGTTTACCGAATAATGGCAATTTGAGTGTTAATCGATCAAAAGCATAATGTCCCGCAGTAGTTTTTAAAAAACGGACAAAAGCTACCACCCCTACAATTGCAAAAAGAATAATAAATACCCATGCATGACGGATAAAATCACTCGCTTTCATTAAAGCAACTGTAATCCATGGTAAGGCATCTTTGCTTTGATCGAAGGTTTTTACAATCTCTGGGACCACATAAGTCATTAATCCCATCACAATACCGAAAGACATCAGCATTAAAATGATTGGGTAAATCATGGCACCTTGAACTTTCTTTTGCATGGCAAAACGGTTCTCGGTGTAGTCTGATAGCTGATCTAAAATGAGATCTAAGTGTCCTGAACGCTCACCTGCGGCAACAGTAGCAATATAAAGGTCAGGAAAACGCCCGGACTGTTGCATCCCTTGTGCAAGTGAATGTCCTTCCAATACTTTTGAACGAACTGAGAGTAAAAGATTTTGCACATGTGCTTTTTCACTTTGTCTGCTCACGGCGCGGAGAGCTTCTTCTAAAGGAATTGCAGCAGCAACCAAAACCGAAAGCTGTCTGGTCATGAGCGCCAAATCGTAAGCACTAAACTTTTTTTGGAATAATCCGTGGCTTTGATGCTTATCTTTTTGTTCAACCGGGTCAACGCTAATCGGAGTCCATGCTTTATCGCGTAATTGTTGGCGAATCTGACGTGCCGAGTCTCCTTCAAGCACCCCCTTTTGCTGCTTCCCTGAAGCATCAATAGCAGTAAATTGATATGCAGGCATGGTAATGTTCTAATTTTCCAAAAATAATAGTCGCTGCTGTTGCATCTATGCTACGCAATCATTCATATTCATTCTATAGCCTGTGTAGAATACCCAAGTCCTCTTCACGACGCTATGCCGTTTTTTAAAATTGACGAAATGAGCCTCTATGACCATAACGCCAAAGCCTGATTCAGTTGTTTATCGTGTGCGTGTTGCCGTACCTGTGCATCTGTACGACACTTTTGACTATACACTCACCAAAGCACAATATGAACGGGCTCAAGTAGGTTCACGCGTCGCAATTTCATTTGGACGGCAAAACCTGATTGGTATCATTACTGAAAAAGTTGACCCACAAGAAACATTTACAGGTAACTTTCAGCTTAAGGCCATTTCTGAACTTTTAGATGATGAGCCTATTTTAGATGAACAAGTTTTAAATTTATTGACATGGTCAGCACAATATTACCAATTTCCGATTGGCGAGGTGATGCAGACTGCTTTACCTGCGTTATTGCGTCAGGGCAAACCCATGGATGTTTTATTTCATCTATGGAAAATCATTCCATGTGACAATGCCGAAGCTTTATTAAAACGCTCAATCAAACAGCAAGATGCTTATCAAATTTTAAAATTACATCCTGCCGGAACCACTGAAAATATTCTCAATTTAAGTGGTGTAGAAACTGCAACACTTAAAGCACTACAAAAGAAAGGTCTCGTAGACTGTACGCTTGAGCCTCATGACTTTAGTCCATCCCCTGTGCAATTGGCGCAAATGCCACTCACGCTCAATGAAGACCAAAAGAAGGCCACTCAGCACGTCCTTAATGCACAGCATCAATATCAAGCGTTTTTGTTGGATGGTTTAACCGGAAGTGGTAAAACTGAAGTTTATTTGCACATCATGCATGAAGTGCTAAAGCAAGGTAAGCAAGTACTGGTATTAGTTCCTGAAATTGGTTTAACCCCTCAAACTATTTCGCGCTTTAAGTCTCGTTTTAACTGCGACATTGCTTTATTACATTCGGGGTTAAATGACTCTAAACGCCTACAAGCCTGGCAACAAGCACAGACTGGAAAGGCCTCTATTATTTTAGGAACACGTTCAGCTATTTATACCCCGCTGCCACGTTTGGGTATGATCATTTTAGATGAAGAACACGACCTGTCTTATAAACAACAAGAAGGTTTCCGTTACCATGCGCGTGATGTCGCGCTTTATCGAGGACATTTACAAGGCTGTCCTGTTCTTTTAGGTTCGGCAACTCCAAGCATTGACAGTTATCACTTAGTCGAAACTGGCAAGTTAACTGCACTTCAGCTGAACCAGCGTGCAGGCCATGCGCTTTTACCAAAAATGCATTTGATTGATCTTAAAATTGTCAAAAAACAGCATGGTATTAGTCAGCCTTTAATCGAACAGATTAAAAATACCCTAGCAAGAAAAGAACAGGTTTTAATTTTCTTAAACCGACGTGGTTATGCACCTGTTCTGGTCTGTGAAAGTTGTGGTTGGCAAGCGAATTGTCCTCATTGTGATGCGCATTTTACGTTGCACACTCAGCCTTATTCTTACTTACATTGCCACCACTGTGGCACAGTTCATCGCTTGCCAGACCACTGCCCTGAGTGTCAGCAAAAAAGCCTCAAAACTTTAGGTGCTGGCACAGCCAAGGTTGAAGAGCATTTACAAGAATTATTCCCAGATCATGATGTGATTCGGGTCGATCGTGACAGCACCAGCCGAGTCGGTAGCTGGCAAAAAATTTATGATCGCATTCAACAAAATAAACCTTCGATTTTGCTCGGTACGCAAATGTTGGCAAAAGGTCACCATTTTCCGCATGTGACCTTGGTTGCTATTTTAGACATCGATGCAGGTTTATTGAGTGTCGATATTCGAGCGCCAGAGCGTACTGCTCAATTGATTGTACAAGTGGCTGGTCGTGCAGGTCGTGGAGAACATAAGGGGCATGTTTATTTACAGACTTTAAGGCCAGATCACCCTTTATTGACCACACTTATTGAAAAAGATTATCGGGCAGTCGCGAAACAAACATTGGCTGAGCGTAAAGTTGCATTACTGCCGCCTTATCTCTATGCCGTACTTATACGCGCTGAATCGAAAGATCGCGACTATACCTTGCATTTTTTAAATGAAGCTGCCGAGCAACTTCGCCAAATAGCAGGTGGTATTGTTGATATCTGGGGACCAATTCCAGCGCCAATGGAACGTAAAGCGGGACGTTACCGCGCACATATGGTGATTTTGTCTGCTGACCGCGCTCGTCTGCATTTTTACTTAAGACAATGGTGGGCTCAATTGGTCCATGCGCCTAGACAGCATCAACTCAGACTCTCAATTGATGTTGACCCGCAAGAATTTAGTTAGATGATTTGAATATCATGGTGTGAAGAACACTTTTTCCCTTTACACTTAAAAAAGATCAATACATTCGGGGCAATGAATGTCATTCCTACTGCAAGCAACTATTTTTCTTGGAGCATCTCTGATTTTAGTCCCTTTGGGCAAACGCCTAGGGATTGCAACAGTTTTAGGTTATTTATTTACGGGCATACTTCTTGGCCCGAGTGTGTTAAATATTGCCCATGACCCTGAGGCCATTATGGAGTTGGCTGAATTTGGGGTCATTTTACTTATGTTCCTGATTGGTCTAGAGCTCCGCCCACAACGTTTGTGGGAAATGCGTGACTCTATATTTGTGATGGGAAGTTTACAAGTCGTGATTACGGGCATAATTCTTATGCTCACCGTATTGCTGCTATTTCAACAACACCTTGCTGCCAGCTTTGTGATTGGTTTTGCGCTTGCGCTGTCTTCTACGGCCTTTGTATTACAGCTTCTGACTGAGAAACAACAGCTCAATACCACCTACGGTCAGCAATCGTTTTCAATTTTGCTTTTTCAAGACATTGCAGCAATTCCATTACTTGCGGTAATTCCTCTTCTGGCAGGAACCGAATCTACCCATCATGGTATTGCTTATTTTGCAGCCATCATCGCGACTTTTACCGGCTTGTTCCTATTTAGCCGTTATGTCATGCGCCCATTTTTCCGTTTTGTCGCCAAGAGTGGTGCGACTGAACTGATTACGGCTGTAGGGTTATTTATTATTCTTGCCGTTGTGTTACTGATGGACACTTTAGGCATTAGCACAACATTAGGTGCTTTTCTTACCGGGGTTCTTTTAGCCGACTCAGAATTCCGTCATGAGCTTGAAGCGAGTATTGCACCGTTTAAAGGGCTCTTACTTGGCTTATTCTTTATGACCGTAGGTATGACGACACAATTGTCGTTACTGATTGAAATGCCGTGGCTCATTATTGGTGGAGCAATCGGCCTACTCGTCATCAAAACCCTCGTTTTAACTGCCATTGCCCGCTATAAAAAGTACAGTTGGAACAATAGCTTGTTACTCGGGACTTGCTTGGCTCAAGGCGGTGAATTCGCTTTTGTAATTTTGAGCCTAGCAAAAAGTGAAAAGATTTTAACGGATGCCTTATTAGAGCCTGTCACGTTGATTGTGACCTTATCAATGGTCCTTACCCCAGTGATTTACTGGATCATGGCCTGTAAGATCATTCCCCTTTTTCATAAAGAATTGCCACCTGAATATGATGAGATTCCTCAGCAAGATAACCCAATTATCATTGCCGGTTTTGGGCGCTTTGGACAAATTATTGCGCGTATTGCCCGCTTACAGCATTTAGGCTTTACTGCCATCGATAACAATCTTCATCAAGTGGACTTTGTTCGACGTTACGGCGGTAAGCTCTATTATGGTGATGTCACCCAGCCTGACTTACTTCGCTCAGCAGGGATTGAAAAAGCGAAAGTATTTATTTTAGCAATTGATGATGTCGAAGACTCTATGAATGTCGCACGTCATCTTAGATTGAACTATCCAAACCTAAAATTACTGGCTCGTGCCCGTGACCGCCACCATGTGCACCTATTAAGAGACTTAGGTGTTGAACATATTTGGCGTGAAACCTATTTATCATCATTAGGTATGGCTTATCGTGCTTTACGCGAACTCGGTATTTCCGATGAACAAGCTTATAACAATATCGAAATCTTTCGGGATTATGATGAGAAATTACTCGTACAGCAGCAAAGCATTTATACCGATGAACAAAAGGTTTTTGAAACCCATCGTAATGCTCTGGCAGAACTTGAACACCTATTTGAAAGCGATGCACAACAAGCCACATCGAAGCACGACGTTAACTTAAAGCGTCATTTACAACCAAATCGTATCGACATTACACGAGATCACGAAGAATAACTTGAGATTTCGCAAAATGGCTATATTAAGGACTTATTCACATTGCCTAAATGATTGCGACAATCGGTACAAGAGTTGCCGTTGTCCTGCTTGCAGCTTCGCTGCATTCCCTAAGCCTGATTAAACCGAAATTGTTATAATCTGCTTAGGGCCCTGGAGAATATTATGTCTGATTTACGCCAACGCTTTTATATAGAGGACTTTCCTGTTCGCGGTGAAGTGGTTCATCTAGAAGAAGCATTAAAAACTATTTTAGCTCAACGCGACTACATGCCTGCGGTTCAAATTCTATTAGGCGAGATGTTGAGCGCTACAGCATTACTTGCGAGTACTTTAAAAATCAAAGGTCGTATCAGCTTGCAAATCCAGGCTAACGGCTCTTTCAAATGGGCTATGGCAGAATGTAACCATTTAGGCGAAGTTCGTGCTTTAGCAGACTACGAAACAGATCCACGTTTTGGTGAAGCAACAGATAGCAGCACTGTTTTAGCTGCTTTGGTTAACCCTGTTTTATTTATTAACATTGAACCTGAGCATGGTGAGCGTTATCAAGGGATTGTACCTCTTGATCAAGCAAATTTAGCTGGCTGTTTAATGCAGTACTATGACTTGTCTGCACAAATTCCAACTCGAATTGTACTGGCAAGCACCGCACAGCGCTCAGGTGGTTTGCTCATTCAGTTATTACCTCGTCATGATGAGGAAGAGCAAAAACTGGTTGATGAAGATTTATGGCCACGTTTAACCATGCTAACTGAAACGCTTAAGTCAGAAGAACTAACAGAGCTTTCAGCAAATGAGATCTTGTATCGTCTTTATAACGAAGAAGAAGTACGTTTACCAGAAGTTGAACACTTAAAATTTGGTTGTACTTGTTCTAAAGAACGCTGTGCCAAAGCCCTCATTCAAATTGGTGTTGATGCTGTTCATGAAACATTGGAAGCACAAAACCCGATTCAAATGGATTGCCAGTTCTGTAACACCCGTTATGAGTTCACTGCTGAAGAGGCACTGGGTCTGTTTGGTGAACATTTGAGTTAATCACCTACTTCATAAAAAGGCGGGTAATCCGCCTTTTTATTTATCTATAATTTTTTTGATGATAATTTTCAGCATGTTATTTTAAATCAGTTAATATGAGCTTACTTGATAACCCAATAAATAAGATGCTTATATCTCATGAATTATTTTGATTATTTTCTCTTTATTTTTAGTGTCATTATTATGATTGCGACCCCTGGCCCTGTCATGATTTTAGTGGCAAGTGCCGGACTTAAAGGTGGTTATAAAAAAGCACTAGAAACCATTTTTGGTACAAACCTTGCCTCTCTCGTTTTAATTTTTATTTCAGTACTCGTACTTAAAGGCGTATTGGGTATTAATGAAAACTATTTAAATATTATTCGTATTTTAGGCTGCCTATATATTGGTTATTTGGGTTTTAGTATTCTCAAAGAAGTCATTCAAGCCCCTCATCCTGAAGCAATTCAAACCGTTTCTGCTCAAAATGGCGGTTTTAAAAAAGGCTTTTTAGTGGGTATTTCAAACCCTAAAGATATTATTTTCTTTTCAGCTTTCTTTCCGCAATTTGTTTCTATTTCACCTCATCTAGATTTAAGTTTAACTATTCTTACGCTGACATGGATAGTTTTAGACTTTTTAACGCTATCTTTAGTCTATATATTTTTCCGCCGCCTCTCGAACAGCCATTTATACCCGAAGATCCTCGGTTTATGTGGTCTATTACTGTTAGTTATTGCCGTTTACGGTTTATATCAGACATTCATTTAAACAATGAGAGGCATAGCTCTCACCGTTCTATATCTCTTTTATTTTGCTCGCCCGATTTCGTACGAGAACAACTCTTATACAATCTAGCTCATTGAAAGCTTTAAAAATCGTTTCATAATGAAATAAACAACACCATCGTGATAAAACATTATGGCCAAAAATTATTATGAAGAATTAGGGGTTAAACGAGAAGCCTCAGCTGATGAAATTAAAAAAGCGTATCGGAAATTAGCTCGTAAATATCATCCCGACATCAGCAAAGAAAAAGATGCAGAAGAAAAGATGCAGGCAATTAATGTTGCCTACGACACCCTAAGCAACCCTGAGAAAAAAGCTGAATACGACCAAATGTTAGACCACCCACAAGGTTTTAATGGTTTTGGTCAAGGGGCAGCTCAAGGTGGTTTCGATGGTGCCAGATTTTATCGTCAAGGTTTTACGGGTGGTGAGCAAGCAGACTTTAGTGGCTTTGAAGACTTATTTGGACGCTTTGGTGCAGGCTTTGGCGGTGGACAACAGCAATATCAAAGACAACAACGTAGTTATCGAGGTGAAGACCAGCATGCCAGCATAGAGGTCGATCTTGATATTGCTTACCATGGATCAACACAACACATCACCCTGCAAATTCCAACCATCAATGCTTATGGTGAGCCAGAGGTACAACGAAAAACCTTACAGGTAAAAATACCTAAAGGCATGAAAGAAGGACAGCAAATTCGCCTAAGTGGACAAGGACAAAGTGGTATTAATGGTGGTGCCAACGGCGATCTTTATATCGAGATTCAATATAAAGATACAGATCGTGTGCATGTCGAAGGCAGTGATGTATATTTGACTGTAGATGTAGCGCCATGGGAAGCCGCATTAGGGCAAGGCATTGAAGTAAAAACACCTGCAGGACCTTTACACGTCAATTTACCTAAAAATGCAAAACAAGGACAACAGCTACGTTTAAAAGACAAAGGGATACCAAATAAAACGCCAGGCCATCTTTATTTAATTTTAAATATTGTATTCCCACCGGCGCATTCTGAAAAAGAAAAAGAAGCCTATCAGCAATTGGCAGAAGCCTTTGCTTCATTCGAACCTCGTTCATCTCATTAGGGAGCAAGATCATGACAACCATCCATTATCGAGAAATTGTATGTGACGGCCACACCTTTAGTGCTGAAGTCGTTGATGAACAATGTACATTTGACTTGCAACAGTTTGCTCAAGCCTGTGGTCAAAGCCCAGACTGGATTCTCCAGCTCATTGAGTACGATATTTTAGCGATTGATACACCACCTGAAAAACATCAATTTATGGGTGAAGATGTTATTCGCGCTCGTAAAGCATATCGTTTGCAACGTGACTTTGACGCAAGCCTTGCAGCTGTTGCGGTGATGTTAGATTTGATTGATGAAGTGCAACAACTTAGAAAACAGTTGAAGCATTTTCATTGAGGAATAGCATTAATACAGCATAAAACCCTAGTTGAAATCTGATAGTCGGGAAAGCCATCTGCAACCTGCGTGGTATCAATCAGATAATGGTTTTGTAATACTGTTATTTAAAAATAGGTATTGAACAGGTTTTGCAGATGGTAATGGTTTTGCCTACTTTTGCCGAAACAAAAGTAGGTCGAACCGAAGGTTAATGACTATATTAAATAACAAGTCAGCAAGACCCCGTCGTGCAGAAATAAAAATTTACTTCAACCGAGTAATCTTTTCCACTTCCTTTAAAGTCTGCTTAATCGGTTCATATTCCAAAAACCAAAACAAATTCATACGATCTTGGCGGTGCTGCTGCGCCAGTAAATCAATCACACTTTTTTCACCACGCCCCACCAAATGCTGCCGATAAAAATAGTAGAGCAATAAAATGGTACTTAGCAGCATAACCCCGAGCATAATCCAAAAACCTACTGGTGATTTAAGCCCCGGAATAAACTCAAAGTTCATTCCATAAATACCCGTTAAAAGCGTAAGCGGCGCAAACACAGCAGTAATAATGGCAAGAATACGCATGTTCTCATTGGTTTGGTTAGCAATTGCCGAGAAATGCAAATCTATTGCCGATTGAATCGCACTACGTAAACGTAAAGTATGTTTTTGAATACGTTCGACATGACTCATTAAATCGTTTAAACGCACTAATAAAAGGTCTTGAGAACTATGCGTCTTCTCTCCAATAACATGATGATAGTTTTCTACAATTTCATCACGAAACTCTTGTAAGGTTTCAATTTGTTCTTCGCATAGATTTTCGACTTGCTGAAAGGCCATATTTTCATGAAACAGTTGATGCCACTGTTTAAACCGCCGATTCCCTTGTAATAGCTGTTGTTGCCAATGCTCGACCCTTCTGGTCAAAGGTGAACGAATATCAAGATAACCATCCACCATACTATTGAGCAGACGTAAACACAGATCTACAGGTGAATTAGGCAGCTTACGGGTTTTATTTTGCTCTTCGAGAGTTTTACATAAAATATTTTCAAGACGCTGAATATAGTTTTCAATCGACTTGTTGCCCTGCTCACGTACGCTAATAAGTACTTTAGGCGTAAAAATAAAACTGATCGGTGTGGTGGCTAAACCAAATACACTCTCATGTGATTCGCCATTTTTAATTTCATCATCCGGCGTTACGAGTTTTCTAAAAATAAGCAGGTCGTATTCTTCAAGCGTATCAAAAGCACAAGGATGTTCGATATTCGCAATATCTCGCATATGAAACTCATTAATGGATACATCTGCAAGTTGCTGAATTTTTTGTTGCCATTCTTCATTCTGGCTCACAACATCCGATCTCACACTATCAATCCAGAAAAACTCCAGAATATGTTCAGTGTGCTTTTCACGGCTTATAAAAACATAGCCGTCGCTTTGATGACGATAAAAATAATAAACCTGCATACCATGTCGATCTATTGGTGTATTACTTGCATCATGCCATAAAAAAAGCCCGCATCAAGCGGACTTTTTTAGTGAGTTAAGCAATTATGCTTGCTCAATATCTTTCATAGTCAACTTGATACGACCACGGTTATCAACGTCTTGAACCTGTACTTTTACTTCCTGACCTTCTTTAAGAACATCAGTTACGTTCGCAATACGCTCATTAGAGATTTGCGAAATATGAAGAAGACCATCAGTACCCGGCATGATGTTTACAAACGCACCGAATTCTACAATACGAATTACTTTACCGTCGTAGATCTTACCTGGTTCAACTTCAGCAGTAATTGCTTGAATTTTCGCAATTGCAGCTTTAGCAGCAGCTTTAGTTTCACCAAATACGCGAACTGTACCGTTATCTTCAATATCAATAGCAGCTTTAGTTTCTTCAGTGATTTGACGGATTGTTGCACCACCTTTACCAATAACATCACGGATTTTATCCGGATTAATTGTAATCACTTCGAATGTTGGAGCATGCATTGAAATTTCAGGACGAGCACGTGAAATTACTTTGTTCATTTCATTAAGGATATGCATACGACCAGCAAATGCTTGGTTTAATGCAACTTCCATAATTTCTTCAGTAATACCTTCAATCTTGATGTCCATTTGAAGTGCAGTAATACCGTTTGCAGAACCTGCTACTTTAAAGTCCATGTCACCAAGGTGGTCTTCGTCACCTAAAATGTCAGAAAGTACTGCGAAACGCTCGCCTTCCTTCACTAAGCCCATTGCGATACCAGCAACTGGTGCTTTAAGCGGAACACCTGCATCCATAAGTGATAATGACGCACCACATACAGAAGCCATTGAAGATGAACCGTTAGATTCAGTAATGTCAGATACAATACGAATAACGTACGGGAAGCGGTCAGCTGCAGGAAGAACTGCTTGAACACCACGACGCGCTAAACGACCATGACCAATTTCACGACGCTTAGGACCAGATTCACGGCCTGTTTCACCTACTGAGTAAGCAGGGAAGTTGTAGTGCAACATGAAGTTGTCAGTTTTAGTACCAGCAAGGGTATCAACCATTAATGCATCACGAGTATTACCCAAAGTCGTTGTTACTAACGCCTGAGTTTCACCACGTGTAAATAATGCAGAACCGTGTGCACGCTCAAGTACGCCCACTTGTACATCTAACGCACGAACAGTTTTGGTGTCACGGCCATCAATACGTGGTTTACCAGATAAAATGTTGTCACGTACAGTACGGTATTTAAGATCTTCAAATAAGTAGTCTACTTCGTCAGCAATACCGTCTACATCTTCTTCAGGAACGAATTGAGCAACAGCTTCAGCATGAAGTGCATCTAATGCTGCATAACGATCTTGTTTTACTGCAATGGTATAAGCTTCTGAAATTTTTGCTTCAAATGCTTCTTTTAATTTTGCACGTAATTCTTCGTTGTGTGCAGGAGCAACCCAGTCAGATGGTTTCGCACCAGCAGCAGCTGCAAATTCATTGATCGCTTGAATTGCAATTTGCATTTCGTCATGACCAAAAAGAACCGCACCTAACATTTGGTCTTCTGAAAGTTCTTTCGCTTCAGATTCAACCATCAATACAGCAGACTCTGTACCAGCAACCACAAGGTCAAGGTCAGACTGAGCCATTTGCTCAAAATTCGGGTTTAAAACATATTCGCCGTTGATTAAACCAACACGTGCTGCACCGATTGGGCCACGGAATGGAGTACCTGCAATTGCCAACGCAGCAGAAGTACCTAACATTGCTGCAATATCAGCTTCCATCGTTTTGTCAGAAGAAACCACAGTTGCAGTTACCTGAATTTCGTTGTAGTAACCTTCTGGGAACAATGGACGAATTGGACGGTCAATAAGACGTGAAATTAAAGTTTCAGCTTCTGAAGCACGACCTTCACGCTTACCATATCCACCAGGGATACGACCTGCTGCATATTGTTTTTCTTGATAGTTAACTGTTAAAGGGAAGAAATCCTGACCAGCTTTTGCTGTTGGAGCAGCAACTACTGCTACCAATACAGTTACACCACCCATTGTGATTAAAACTGTATTTGCTTGACGTGCAACGCGACCCGTTTCTAAAACGACTTGATGCTGACCGAATTGGAATTCTTTACGAACGATGTTAAACATTGACATGTATTGTATTTTCCTAATTTTATTCTAGTGAGACCCCTAAGGTTTGGCATTCAGGCTACAACTATCGGTAGGTAAATGACAAAGCTTAGAAGCCATCACACTAGACCAAAAATTTTAAATAATATTAAACGCAAAGAAGGAGCGCACAAGCGCCCCTTCTATAAATCGCCTAACAGTTTATTAGACGAAACTTTCTTTTCAGAAACAAAGCATAGCAACATGCGATAAACCGAAAACAAAGCAAAATCGAATTAACGACGTAGACCTAAAGCACCGATCAAAGCAGTGTAACGCTCGTGGTCTTTACCATTTAAGTAGTCAAGCAATTTACGACGTTGGTTAACCATACGGATCAAACCGCGACGGCTGTGGTGGTCGTGTTTGTGAGCTTTGAAGTGACCTTGTAAATCATTGATTTGAGCAGTCAATAAAGCTACTTGTACTTCTGGTGAACCAGTGTCGTTTTCAGCGCGAGCAAATTTAGCAATGATCTCTGCGCGGTCTGCATTAGTTAAAGCCATTCGATTTCTCCGAGATGCTTAAAAAATAAAATGATATGAATCAGTTGAGCGCAACTGACTGCCGTGCATCACTACAGCAAGTTGCCTATTTTAAGGTATCTATATATGGATTGCAAAATAGTTTTCTGTTACCTGTCATTTTAGACACTGACATCAGCCCCTTAACCCTGCACACTTGGCCTTGAATAAAAAGAAAGAAACGCGAGGGACGTGTGAAAATATTTTCGACCAATACCTGTCCGGTACCGAATGACCTTGAATCGGTCATTCATCACAAAGATGAAGTACCTGCCGAACTAGGTGGAATGAGTGAACAGCAAGTTCAAAAAATCTGGAAAAGTATTGAGTCACTCTATAAAACCGGAAACTATCCGCTCATTACTTTTTGCTTACGTCGACAGGGGAAAATTTTATTAAATCGAAGCATTGGCTATGCTCAAGGAAACTCGCCGGCTGGTCTGCAAGAGAATGCACTCATCGCAACGCCGGATACTCCCGTTTGTCTATTTTCAGCATCCAAAATGATTACTGCCATGTTAATTCATCTTTTAGATGAAAAAGGCGAAATCAACTTACTTGACCCCGTGAGCTATTATATTCCCGAGTATGGGGTGAACGGAAAGCGCCGCGCGACAATCTTTCATTTATTATCTCATCGTGGAGGTATTCCTTATGTTGATGGAGATGTCACACCTGAACTGCTTTTTGATAAAGATGAAATTTTAAGGCGTTTATACGCAGCAAGACCTGTTTCTCCAGCGGGAAATCACCTCGCCTATCATGCAGTAACGGCAGGTTATATCTTAGGAGAAATTATTGAACGGGTTACAGGGCAAGACCTTCGCCAATTTGTGCATGAGACTATTGAGAAACCGATGGATATGCCCTATTTTAACTATGGCTTAAAACAAGAATATCGTGCTGAAGTTGCTCTTAATTGTGCAACAGGTTTACATCCGCGTTTAGGAACAGATCATTATCTCAATCATGTACTAGGTGGAGGTTTACAACTCGCTGTAGATGTCACTAATGATAGCCGTTTTATGGATACCATCTGCCCCGCCGGTAATATTTATACCAGTGCAGAGCAAGCTGGACGCTTCTTTGAAATGCTTTTAAGTGGGGGAAGCTACCAAGGCAAACAAATTTTAAGCGAGAAAACAATTTTTAGAGCAACACTCCCTACCACAGGAGTTAACATTGACCGAACTTTATTAATACCGATGCGCTATGCCTTAGGACCAATGCTAGGCAGTAATCCGGTAGGCTTATTTGGTCCAATGACTGGACAAGCTTTTGGTCACCTCGGTTTTTCCAATATTTTGTGTTGGGCCGACCCAGAACGTGATATCAGCGTTTCTTTGTTAACTACTGGCAAATCTGTGGTCGGTACCCACCTTCCTGCCCTAGCTAATCTGCTTTATCAAATTTCGACTCAATGTCCACGAATTCCTAGAGATCAACGCCGTTCACTATTTGGTAGTGATTCGCATGAAACCGATCTGGTATAGCTAAAATCAACCCAGCGACAAAATAAAAAACCCAAGCATTTCTGCTTGGGTTTTTGGCGCTGTAGTTGTTGTTTATCGTGTTTATCGCTGTTCTTATTGTTATGTGTGAGATGCTTTCCACATCCTTCTTCTCGTTTTACTCACTTCCGTTGTTTTAGTTCTATTTCCTTATGGGATGTATTTTGTCATATCCAATTATGAAGAAAAGTAGTATTTTTCTTATCATCATGTAAGCGAAAACGTACAGGTCTGTCTAATATTTATCGTTTATCTGTAAATACTAAATAACATACGGTTCTGTATAACATTTAACTTAACAATTCACGCGAAAAATGCTTATTTAAGAATCATATTACAAATAAATATATTAAAAATTATTGAGTTAAATAATTGATAATATAAGCAAGAAATAGGGTGAGTCATCTAAAGATTTATTCTGATATTTTGGTGGGGTTAAGACTTAAATATAAAAAAGCCCTGTAGTCTCTCCCAAAACTACAAGGCTTAGCGGCTGTAAGTTTCCTCTTTATTCACCTACATCATTGTAAGTTCGCAGTCTCTCGACTTAAGTTATTATTATTGTGCGATTTTGCCCGACATTCCTTGCCAAGCTCGTTGTGCGTTTATAATCTCAAAAACAGGGTGGGTTCTCTAGCAGCAAATATCTCGAATCCATGTAAGCTTTTTCTTACAAGGGTCAAAATATTAAGTTTGGCTTAACGAACTAACCGATTAACTTTTTCAACTAAACCGCTTTTTCTTGTCGTGCGAACTGTAAAAGATTGAAGTAACGCCTCTGGATCGACCAATAAACTCACTACTTTTTTGGCTCGTGTAATCGCAGTGTAGATCAACTCTTGGCTTAACAAATTCTTGGCAGCCTGATCAAGAACAACAGCTGTATGGGTAAATTCAGAACCTTGTGATTTGTGAATTGTTAAGGCAAATGCACTTTGAATACTTTTAGGTAGCCGATTTGCAGCAACCCACTTATTTAAACTTGGGAAATACACTTCAAACTGTTGCGGCTGAGTTCTATGTTCAAAACATAAACCAATGTCACCATTTGAAATGCCAAGCTGGTAATCGTTATAAGTCATCATAACCGGACGGCCAACATACCATCCTCCTAAAGTCACAATACCTAGCTGTTGTTGTAACCAGCGTTCGGCATATTGATTAAGTTGCTGTAAACCAAATGGCCCATGACGTACGGCAGTTAAAATACGGTAGTCATCGAATGACTTAACGATATTTTCAATATGTTCAAATGAACGATCATCTTGTATATAAGCTTTTAAGCTTTGCACATAGCCTTGAAAACCCACCATCAATTTTTGGTAGTAAGTTTCTAGCGCTATAGGTGACTCTTCGGGTAAGTATTCAAGCTGAACCACATCGGGCATATCAGCTTCTAAAGGTATTGAACGTAACTCTGAAACTTGAACAATATCGATTTCAAATTGTTGTAAAACTTGCTCATGGTCAATTTGACTGGTTTGCATTTGAATAAATCGGGCAACCTGACCAATCAAAGCCCCCTCCGCAAAACGACGGCTGGTTTGAAGGTGAACACGGTTTTCAGACAAAGCCTCGATTTGCTGTAAATCTGCAAGTACCGCTCCGACGTCTACAGAAGCAAGCTGGTTGGCATCGCCTAATAAAATAATTCGACAAGACTCAGGAACCGCTTCAAATAATAACGTTGCCAGATTTAAGTCCAGCATAGAGGCTTCATCCACCACAATAACGTCATAAGGCAAAGGCTGTTTTTGATTAAACCGTGGAGTTTGACTATGCCCCATACCTAATAATCGATGGATAGTTTGGGTACTTTGGTTTCTTAGCTCATCACTTATTAATCCCGACTCAAGCAGTTTGGGATCATTAAACGAGTTTTGTAAGGCTTCTTGCATACGCTGTGCAGCTTTTCCCGTCGGAGCAGCCATCGCCACACGGATATGCGGAATTGCCTGACTAAGCACAGCAATAATACGAGCGAGCGTATAGGTCTTACCTGTACCCGGTCCACCTGTAATAATACTTAAGCTCTGCCGAGTCACCATTTGCAAAGCAGCTTGCTGATGAGGATCAGTTAATAAGTCTAAATGCTCTTCACATGAAACAGGTTGAATTGGTTGTTGCTTTAATCGGCGAATTTGCTCAGCTAGACGTTGCTCTAGGTTCCAATATCGGTATAATGCCAACCCCTGCCCGTCGTGGACACAAGGGGCAACTTGAGACTTAGCTTGTTCAGCAGATATCACCAGTTGGCCAAGTGTTTCTATTTGCTCTGGGCTAATCTCAATACAACTGTCACCCTGCAAGCTCGCTTCAATTAGCTGCTGCAAAAAATAAGCTGCCTCTGGAGCTTGTGTCTGTGCAGTAAACGGGGCTTGATTTAGAAAGGTACTCCAAGTCGTTAACCAGCTTAAATCGCTTTGTTCAGGGCTATTTAGATTGTCCACACACTTATCCACCTAGTTTTCCACACGCTTGTCCACATGGTTATAGACAGGCTTATCCACACCCCAAGTATTTGTTAATTCTAAAATTAGATCATTTATCAGCATTTTTTATGCAATTTTATCCTCAGCAAAGTACCCTAAAATAGCATCGAGTCGTAGAACAAATTCTGTACTTGGCTGCCAATAATAATAACCTTGCTCAGCTTCGCCATTCATACCGCGTAAGTAAAGATAAGTTGCCCCACCTAAGTGTTGTTCAATATCATAATTCTGCATTTTGACTTTTAAATAACGATGTAACGCAACCAAATACAGGCCTGCTTGTAGCCAATAGCTGGCTAAAGACATACTTTGTGCAATACTTTCTACACTGTAATCAGCAAGGTTTTCACCCAAGTAGTTACTCTTATAGTCAGCAATGTGATAACGCTGTCCATCAAAATAAACCAAGTCTATCGAACCATTTAAATAGCGTGCAGAACGAGCCTCTAATAACTCTGGCATTTCCATACCATATTCAGCAAACAGCTGCTGAATACGTTTCATGGCTAGTACACGATCTGACAGTGCCAAATAAAAAGGACACTCTGATAAATAGTGCTCTGGCTGTAACTGATTTAGGCGAAAGCCTTGATATAACGGCGTGCTTAAAATCTCTTGCAACCATTCGGCCACAGCGTGATAAAGCGAATATTCCGCTTCTTGTTCTTCGGGAAAGCTTTCTTGGTATTTGATTAATAAATCTTGCCACAAACTACTGTAGTCATTTTTAAAACGACGACGTATTTCGCTTACCCACTCATCTGAACATTGAAAATCAATATGCTCAAAAATTTCATGTAAGAAATTACCTGCGAGCGTCCCTCTTGGAAAATTGCTTTTGATCCAGCTAATTGGCTGTGCTGCGGGCGCCTCAACAGAAATAACCTGATCGAGTTCATCTTCGGCTAAAACAGCTTCATGGCTCTGACTCGCGAGTAAATCTGTACCTACTTTATGTCTTAAATGCTGTGCCAGATAACTAAAACTGGTTTTGCCTCTCGAATAAAAGCGCTGATCAGGAAAATGCTGCGCCTGTATCTCAATAATATTGATGTGTTGATTTAAATGTCTTGCAGCAGGTGGTTGCTCCAAAATTATTTCATCGGTACAACAACGGTGCTGGAATGGTTCCGCTCTGTTTTTCCAAAATGCCAAACCTGAAACAGACTTGCCATCCGTATCTTGTAAGAGCGCATAAACACGATGACTTGCCCGGGTTAAAGCAACGTACCATAGACGGTTTTGTTCCGCCAAAGCCCGTTCTTCATGCTGCTTCAACTCGATTTCGTTTAAATATGTTTTATCGGCAATCGCAACAACACGTTGTGTTAGGGTTTGAGCCGACTCCGGAACCGTTATATCTTGGGTCGAGAAGTTAAGTGTTTTGTTATTTTCCCGAAATGGCTTGTCGGCCCCGAGCAAAAAGACAATTTTAAACTCAAGACCTTTTGACTGGTGAATGGTCATGAGCTGTACGCCAGCTTCACTCGACAACCTATGCTCTAACTCCCATTCACGATCAAGCGGTGATTGTAATTGCTTGAGATACCAGTGATAGAGATTTTGCGCGCCCTGATATTTCTCGCTATGTTGGCTCAAAATTTCGGTCAAATGACGCAAGTTCACCACAACCCGCTCATTATCTTTACTCTGGACAGCAACCAGATTTTTCCAAATGCCAAATTGGTTTAAACATTGCTGCCATGCTACTAAAAAGCCCTGAGCTGACCACAATTCCCGAATAGTATCAAAACCCGTCATAAACTGGCTTAAACCTTCGGCCGTTTGTTCGAGTTGCAACAGCTGTTTAAGGTCCATAGCAAATAAACGGCTAATCAAAGCTCGTTTCACTTTGGCCTCATCGTAAGGATGAAGAATCGCAGTGAGTAAGGCCCCAATATCCTGAGCAATTGTGCAATCAAAAACACTTCGTTTTGATGGCCGATTAACTCGTATTCCTAAACGTTCTAATTCAAATTGAACTTTATCAAGTCCATCATGATTACGCGACAAGACCGCAATATCATCTTCATTTAAGGTTTGAGTCTGAGCATCTTTTTGAAAATAAAGTTGTCCTGCATGTGACTGATTGAGTAAATCACGTATTTTCCACGCGACTTGCTGTGCTTCCGTTTCCTTGTCTTTTAGCATGAGCCAACGTAAAGGATGCGGATTAGGCTGGTTTTGATCAATTAAAACCGGATGAGGTCGAGTCCCTGCCCGAATCGGGTCATATTGAACCTGTTCACCAAAGTCGATTTGCCTTTGAAATAACGCATCAACCACTTCAACCAAGTCAGCGACTGAACGGTGGTTATGAATTAACTTATATTCGCGACCATGCTTTGCCTGAATATCTTTGTAGGCATTCAAGAAGGTGAGCATATCCCCACCACGGAAACCGTAAATTGCCTGCTTACGGTCACCCACCATAATCATGCAACCTTTTTGGTAACGTTCTGGATGACGCCAAATGCTGGCGAGCATGTCGTCTTGGTCTTGGTTGGTGTCTTGAAACTCATCAACCAAAATTAAGGGGTATCGAGCCTGCACAAATACGGCGAAACGTTGCCCCTGCTCACCCTTTAAAGCTTCTGACAAAGTGCGAATTTGCTGAGAAAAAGTCGTCTCGCCCTTGTTTTGTAAAACCTGTGGTAAACGTTTTTTAACCTCTACACACAAATAGGCTTTTAAATAAATATGAAGCTGATCGAACTGTTCAGCATAGTTTTTCAGCACACCAAACAACTGCTGAATCTGCTGAATACAAGGATGCTGATAAAATCCATCCGAAATTTCGGCAGGACATTTCTTGAAAACTTTCTGATCGGCAAGTTGGTCTAAAAACTTAAAAACGAGTTCCCGATGTACTGCCAAAGACCCATCAAAAATTAAAATACTGTCGCTTTGCTTTAAAACTTGTAATAACTGTGGCAAACATTCACTAAATAACTTATTAAATGCTCCATTACGAAATATTGTGCCGCTTACATGTTTATAGTGTTCGCCATCAAGCGAGTAATATGGTTCTAGAAGACTGATATCAATTTCTGCTGCCAGCTGTTTGAGCTGAGCAAGCTGTTCAAACTGAATGGTAGGCTTTTCGGGAAGTTTAAAGTGAGCCGAACTAAAATTCAGTGAGTCTTCGACCAGTTTGACAAAACTGTCGACACTTTTTAACTCACCTGCCAGATACAACGCATCAATCACGGTTTGAGGCTGAGACTGTATCCATTCACGTAAAACATCATGAATCAGTTGTCGGCTATAGGTTTTAGCATCATCGGTAATTTGAGCACGTTCAATTTTGCCACTTTCAAAGGCAAACTCACGTAATAGCTTTTGGCTAAAGCTATCAAGTGTTCCGACAAACAGCTCATCTAACTGATCGATAACGAGCTTTAAACGCTCACAGGCATAGGCAATACGTGTCGCAAAATGCTTGAGAACATGTTGGAGTAATAAGTCAGATTCTTGCTCGGCCTGCAAAAGAATCTCTTTTTCAGTCAAGCTCCGCTTGGCATCTAAGTAACGGTAGGTTTCGACCAAACGTGCACGAATTCGGCTTTTTAACTCAGCCGCAGCCGCACGGGTAAAGGTGGTCGCAATGACTTGGCCCGGTAAATATTTCTCAAGAAAAATACGAACCATTAAACTCGACAGTGTATAGGTTTTCCCGGTACCCGCCGAAGCCTCAATTAAATGCAGTCCACTAAATTCAATATCAATAATAGGTTGATAAGACACCTGTACTCTTGAGTTCATGCCTTACTCCGAATGTTGAAATTGAAAAACCGGATGATACAGGTCATAGGCAAACTCATCACAAGCATGTTGAAGTAATGCTTGTGCATCTTGTTCTTGCAAAATGAAACGCCAGTCTTGATGTAACTTACACGCTTCATTTTGTGTCATATCGATAGAGGTAAATGTCCCCGTTTCATTCCAGTATTTTAACAGCTCCGCATAGCTCTTCTCATCCAGTTTTATTTTTTCTGTCGGATTTGTTGTTTCCCACTGATATGCTTTGGCTTTTTCAAGTGGCTTTAATAATAAAGCTGCTGGTAACACGAGTGGCTGCTGTTGAGCATAACGCCAGATTTTAAACCACGGTTGTAAATACTGCCGAGCTTGCTCTGAACTAATACCCTTACAGATGACGGTTTGGTCACTAAAAACCACAATGCGGCGTCTTTCAGCTCCTGCACTTCCTTCATTTAAATAGGCCAACCAAAGCAGGTACTCTAACCAGACTTTTGCACGTCTTTTTGCCCGAGCACTTGATGCTTCCATGCTGACCCAATCCTGAGTTTCAGATTTTGGCACCGTAATATTCATATGTAGCTGTTTGGCAATTCGCCACACACGCTGAGTCGTTTGTGTCACGGCTGGCGCGTAATGATGAAGGCGCTCAAGCAAACATTCCTGTTCAAAAATGCCCTGTTGCCATGCGCTGTATTGAACTTTGCCTACAGGCAACTGATCAAGTAGAACTTCAGGCTGTGCCTGCTGTTCGTTTTGCTGTAAAAAATGCCGAATGGTATAACGGCCCAAACCATCTAAAAGCAAAGGTTCATTCTGATCTAATACGCCTACATTTCCTAAGTTTTCTACGCCCAAAGTTTTTAAATATAAGCGTGCAGGAAAAGTCACATCCTGTATCCACTGATGGCTGTCTAAAACCAACATGTCAGGTATTTCTAAAGGATAAGATATATTTGTCCAAGGCTTGAGAACACCGGAAGCTTGCTGAATTCGCATCGCCACGTTAAACCAGTGATCTTGATAACGAATATAGCGGTTTTCGGCCATAAAACCTTTAGGGTCAAACGGCTGTAAATAATGTAAGTGATAGAGCTGTTTTAATTGAGAGGGAATTTCAATACCTTCAATCACTTCTCGATCGGGTGCATTTGGTTCTGGCTTTACAATAAGTGCAAGATGCTCGCGAAACTCTTGAAGAATACTAGAAGGATCTCTCACCTCACCGTCATTGACATCAAAGCCGTTATAAAACAGCCATAAGTTTTCTTGAGCTAAAAGTAGGGCATCTAAGAAAGCGCCTTGGTCATCCTCAAGACGGGAACGATCACCTAATTGTTGACGTAAGGCATCCATCAAATCAAATGGCACATGGGTGTCTCGATTTGGAAACTGCCCTGCATCAAGGTTCAACATCACAATTAAACGATAAGGCAAAGGACGAATTTGTCCAATCTGGGCAAAGGTAATCTGTCCAGTCGGTTCAGCTTGAGCCGTTTGATTTTCTAAAGTTCGCTGAATCTCATCTAGAATATAAGGCAAAGGCAAGGTGATTTTACGTAAGGTGCCTGTTTCTGTCTCGGCATAGTAGCTTGCGAGCGTTAACATACGCACTTGTTTTTTTACAATTTCCCGCGCAGTTTTTAAAGCAGCCACACCGGCCTGCTCAAACTCGACAATATCTTGCGAGAGTATTTGCAGCCAGTATTCCACCGTATGACTTTTTTTCTGCTCATGCATAATGAGCCAGTCACGGCGTTCATTTAAATCTTGATAAATCTGAATGAGCGTACCAATAAGCTCAAAATCGCCCGGTTGAACCTTAGCGTAACTCAGCACCTGATTAAATGTAGCATGTTCAGGAATGGCTATGCCGAGCGCTAACCGCTCTAAAGCAAATTTAAAGCTATATCGATAATCATCATCGCCGTCACATAAACTACGTTTCAGATGCTCTGCATCAAGTCCACGTTTAAACCCTGCATCAGCAAGTAAAGTTAAAATTCGCTCTACTTGAGCATATTCAAGTGCATAACGCTGTTGAGTCGCGTGTAAACCAAGCCAGTCAGCAAACTCATCAAAGCTAAATCGCCCTTGCATAAGGTGAATACGCCCAATCACGGCACGCCATGCATTAAGTGCATCGAGTGAGGCAATTCCTGCTATTTTGACAGGCAAATGCACGCCTTGCTCAGTTGCAGTAGCAGGAAAAACACTTCGTATTAAAGGCTCTACTTCTGCCAAATTAGGAACTAAAACCAAAATATCATTTGGACGACGTGGCTGTTCGTGCGGTTTTGCCAACCAGCCAATCAATTGTTCTTTCAATACTTCAAGTTGCCGTAATGTCGAATGGCAAATATGAATCTGAATTGAGTCATCGTTAGGGGCAAGTTCATATTGCTTGGCTTGGGGTTCCACCAAGTGCAAAATATCTGACTGAACTTTGCCAAGTAAACTTTCAGGAAAATCATCGACAAAAGCATCCACCCACTTACCCTCTTCACCTGTAGATAAGTTTGAGAGTAATGAGAAGTGGTCGCGGGCTTGTTTGCCCAATCTGGTTAACAGTGGATGTCTTGACTCACGCGCCTCAGCATTAAAATTAAGCGTAAATTTATTAAAGAAATCGGCAATTTCCGCATCGGTCGCTTGGGGGTTCTTTGCTATAAAACGCTCTTTTACCCCTAAGTCATAGCGCTGTTTCCAGAGTGGGTCGACACTATCGGCCCAATATTCTTGCGAAGGGTTATAGTGCAAAATCAAAACATCAATGTATTGCCCTAAACGACGTAAAAACTGAAGCTGGCTGGGTGGTAAATCCAGTAAAGTAAAAATGACTATTTGCTCCGGCAAACGAGCCAATGCCTTCTTCTGGCGCTCAGGATGCTCTAACTCTTGCCAAAACAACTCATCAATTTGCTGCATTTGCATAAAATCATCATGAAAATGCTGCTGCCATAACCAGCGCTGCCAACGTTCTAACTCTTGGGTTTGCTGCAAAGTAAATGCCGAAACTTCTTTATCTTTATGGGCAATATACTTTTCGATATCGAGTGATCGCCCTTGTCCCCATGCTGCTAACCAGTTATTTGGACAAGTACACATATTTTCACAACCACGCTGGCACTGTCCCCGATAGACCATGTAGTTACTAAATAAATCGGCAACCTGCTCGGCAACCCAATACAACATTTTTTGCTTTTTTAGCTGCTTCTCAATACCTTGTTCAAGCCGATCTGCGCTGTCATAAATACGTTGAACAATAGAATGCAGTGGATGAGAGCTATCTATGCTCATGACATCAGGCTGAATAAATTCCTGTAAGGCTTGATGTACACGCCATTTAAAAATCAAGCGTGGAATATTGGCTTTACGAACCTGCTCCTTATGCGCCGTGAGGACCTGTTGATAGGCATACCACTGAAACCCGCGCACACGTTGGTGGAACTGGTAATTGGCGCTCATTCCTTGCTGTTCTGCAAGTTTTTGTATCAGCCATTGCTCGATGGCAGGACTTGGCACAATGAAATGCTGGGCTTTCAAAACCTGTAATGGATGCGTTGACGGCTGGGACGTAGATGCCAGTACACCCTGCAACAACACATCAATACGTTGACTTTGAATAACATGGATACCCATTTATTTCATATCCTACTCGCATAATTTATGCACAAAATCATAAACATTCATTACTATACAACTGAATCTGACTATGTCACGTTGGTTTAAACACAGCATAATCTCATTTTAGGTGTCACTTACCTTGTGTTGGCAAGGCACCTTCAGGGAACACATTACAGGTAAAACATTATGAAAATTGATAACATTCCTGACTATATTGATCCTAGCCTAAATCTGGAACAAATTCGCGATGAGTGCCAAGAACTCATTCAGAAAAGAGCTTACGTCTCTGCTGGTGCAGCAATTGTACCCATTCCTTTTTTTGACGTGGTAGTAGATTTGGGAATTTTGTCACAGCTTATTCCCGATATTAATTCCCGTTTTGGTTTAGCGCCTGAACATGTCAGTGTCTATGATCCAAAAACAAAAACAATTCACTGGGATGAATTACGAAAACGCGGCTTTCAATTTTCAGGCTTTGTGGTCGCTCGCACTACCGTTAAAAAAACCTTTAACGGTTTCTTTGGAAAGATTGTTACCAAACAAGTGACAAAATTCGTTCCACTAGGTGGGCAACTTGTCGCAGCAAGTTTAGGCTATTTTATGATGAAAAAAATAGCCCAAACTCATCTTAATGACAGCTACAACCTTGCTAAACGTATTCAACAAAAAAGTCGTGGCGCGGTTGTAAACTAAAATCCAACTTACGGCTGAGAGTTTAATCTGCTCTCAGCTGTTTTAAAATAGCTCTTAACACTTCCAAGCGTGCAGTATATTTATCGTCTGTTGCGACAATATACCAAGGCGCATATTCGGTACTGGTCCGCTCAAACATATCTGCGGCCGCCTTTAAATAATCATCCCACTTATCACGGTTACGCCAATCTTCGGCAGTAATTTTAAAGCGTTTGTGCGGTGTCTCTTCTCTGGCTTTAAAACGTTGCTCTTGCTCATCTTTACTAATTGCCAGCCAAATTTTTACCACAATCGTTTGACTATCAAATAAGTCTTTTTCAAAGCGATTGATTTCATCATATGCCCTTTGCCATTCGATAGGTGAAGCAAATCCTTCAACACGCTCTACCAGCACACGGCCATACCAGGTACGGTCAAAAATGGTAATTTTTTCAGCTTCATTAATACGATTCCAAAAACGCCACAAATACGGGTGTCTTGCTTCGAAACGTTCAGGCGCCCCAATACAGTGAATATCATATTCACGCGGGTCTAAGTTTTTAACAATTCGCTTGATGGCACCCCCTTTACCCGCAGCATCCATCCCTTCAAATGCAATCACCACATTACGTTTATCAAAGCGCATGGTATCGGCAATTTTTTTACTGAGTTTGTCGAGCTCTTTTTTATATTCGGCTTTATCCATTTTTTCCTGAGCAGGTTTTAATAAACTCTCGGGAATTTTTGCCTGTTGCCATTTACCTTTGACTTCAGTTTCATGTTCAGGCAATTGACGCATGTGTTGTAAAAGATACTGAGCAAAAAATTGATCGCGCTGTTTTTCATCTTCCCCATCAATAATGTACCAATCGTCGGTAAAGCGACGGCGTAGCTTTTGCAAAGTGTCATATTGTTTTTTATTACGCCAGTCTAGGCCGTGAAGCTTATGCCAATGCTGTTCAGATGGATCTATTTTATCTAACCGTTTTTGGAGTGATTTCCACGAAAGATCAAACCAGACCTTAATGACATCGACATAGTTATTTTTTAGGTCCTGTTCAAACGCTCGCATATTTTCAACATAGGCATCAAAACGCGCATCATCCAAAGGTTCTGACACATGAGTTGCCGTAACCAACAAATCGCTATACCAGTTGCCAAACATCACCACAATTTGGCCTTCAGTCGGAATAAATGCTGAATAAGACTGCCAGAATGCTTCAGAGTCTGTCAGCACACGTGGTGCATCTGCTTTTACCCGTAGATATCTTGGATCTAGCCACTCTCGAAGCTGTTTAACAGCTTCCCCTTTTCCAGCTAACTCAATACCACTCATTAAAATGAGTGTGCTTTTGGCATTGGGTTTCCCTCGGCTTTCTTTTAAAGCATATTGTGCTTCAATTAAATCAACTGAAAGCTGTTCTTCGTCTCGTATTTCAAATTTTGGTTGTTGTTCACTCATGGTCCACTGCTCTAATCTTTTTATTTAATTTCGCCATTATTTAACTTATGCGCTTGGGTGATGAATTGCTATACAAATTATGTCATTGCAACACGATTTAACCTGAAAATTGACGCATAAATCATTTTTTTTACATCTACTCGCCATAGTAGAAGGTTACAATGCCTCTTATGATTTTTTGTAAATAGCCCAATATTAGAGCCTTACATGTCTAAACTCGCTGCTTTTGATGAACTTTTACAACAATATAAAACATTTAATTATCACGACAATCCAGTGCTTGCCCAACGTTTGCAAGATGTACAAACATGGCTAAAAGAACGGATGAAAGAGACGCATCACGACTTTTTTAATTTACCAGAACACAAACTGATGGCTCAGTACTTTTTAAACCGTTTATATGGTGGACCAGAGTTCGATGCGCTTGCAGCACAAATTGAACGTTTATTGAAATATGCACATAAAGCAGAAAAGGTTTTACCTGAAAACGCAATTAAGACAGGTACAAAGTCGGTAAGTTTGGCTGTACTTGCCACTCAACTTGATGAACAAGTAGCAATGCAGCTTCTTGAAGACTATCCGGCAGATACTGTACTTACCGACGAGATCATGCGCTTAACCTTAATCAAGCTTGATCAGGCCGAAGCCCGTTACCAGCAGCTTGCCCTTCTTGACGATTTAGGAGCAGCACTCGATAAATACATGCGTTCATTTATGATGTTTACTGCTTTTAAAATGTGTAAAGGTATTGCACAAAAATATCACTTCGAATTGATGTATGATTTTATTCAAGATGGTTTTAGCGCAATGAAACCTTTAAAATCGGCTGAGGCCTTTATTAAAACTTTTACGGAAAAAGAACGCCAGATTGTTGAAAAAGTACATTCAGGACATCCGAATCCGTTTAGAGTGTGATAAGGTCGGCACATAGAAAAAACTCAACCTCACGAAGTTGAGATTTTATTCATTATATTTGCATGATGATGCCTGTAAAAATAGACAAAATCTGTCATCATGCAGAACTTATTCCGTTTCACTTGAGTTTGAGTCTAGGAGAGACAATATGTCTAACGAAAACCAAAAGCCAACATCTCCAACTGAGCAGGCACAAAGTTCAGACAAAGTTAGCCCATTCCTAAGCTCACCGTTACCGCAAGGTACCCCTCAAGGGCAACAACAATCTTTACAGCAAACCTTAACAGATACACCAGTTAGCGGTTCTGTGCCGAAATACAATTTACCACGTGGTGCAGGCAACACTGGCAACGTTGGTGAAACAACACACTTTGGTTATTCAACAGTTCGAACTGAAGACAAAGCACAAAAAGTTGCTGAAGTTTTCCACTCGGTTGCAAGCAAATATGACCTTATGAATGACTTGATGTCATTTGGTATTCACCGTTTATGGAAACGCTTTGCAATTAACATGTCTGGTGTTCGCCGTGGTCAACATGTGTTAGACATTGCTGGTGGTACAGGCGACTTAGCAAAAGTATTTAGCCGTGAAGTTGGCCCGCAGGGTCATGTTGTACTTTCAGACATTAACGAATCTATGCTCAATGTTGGCCGTGACCGTCTGATTGATGCAGGCTGTACCAATGTCGATTTTGTACTTGCCAATGCAGAAACTTTAGAACCATTTGCAGACAACAGCTTTGACCTTGTAACCATTAGCTTTGGTTTACGTAACGTGACAGATAAAGACGCAGCGCTTGCTTCTATGTTCCGTGTGTTAAAACCAGGTGGCCGCTTACTTGTTCTTGAGTTTTCTAAACCAGTATTTGAGCCATTCTCAAAACTTTATGACCTCTACTCATTCACTGCTTTACCGATTATGGGTAAATTGGTTGCTAATGACTCAGAAAGTTATAAGTACTTGGCTGAATCAATTCGTATGCACCCAGACCAACGTACCTTAAAAGGTATGATGGAAAATGCTGGCTTCCAGAATTGTGATTATCACAACCTGACTGGCGGTATTGTTGCTGTTCACCGCGGTTTTAAACTGTAAGGGATAACGATATGTGGTCGATTCTGGCACTCGGTGCAGTCGAACGTATCATTCATCATCTGATCGATCTGGATGCATTAACCCGCATTCAGCTCAATCAGCTACAGGGCAAAATGTTGCGTGTTATCATCGATAGCCCGCAACTTTCTGTTGATGTATTCTTTGACCAAGAAAAAGTACGTCTTGAACCTACCGTTACAGGGCACAGTGAAAAACCATCAATTTTTGAGCAGCGCCCTTTTGATCCACAATTTAAAATTTCTGAAGCCACTGCAACTTTGCATGTCAAAGATGTCGTTGAACTGATCAAATTATTATTAAGCGATCCAGACCAGATTGGTAATATCCCGCTTCAAGGTGATTATCACCTCTTACAGGATATTCAAAAAATTATGCAGCAAGCTGAACCTGATTTAGCTGCGCATCTATCAAAATGGGTTGGTCCTCAACTCGCTCACGAAATCGGTAAGATCCAACTTGCACCAAAACATTTAAAACGCTCTCTTCAAAGTCATCTATTTTTTGCTGAAGATGCCTTAAAAGAAGACAGTGGTTTATTTGCCCCACGTTGGGAAATGGACGATTTAAATCAGGCTACGCGTAAGCTTAATCAAGACATTGATCGTCTAGAAGCTAAATTGCAGCAGCTCAATGCACAACTACAACCCACTCAAGACTAGGTAAGACTTTATATGATTCCGCACGTTTCACGTTTACTCGAACTTTGGCGTATTGCAGCGCACTATAGACTCGATACGTTGTTCCCTGCGGATGAATTACCTGTTAAAGCTAAGCATGCATTGAACATTATAAAAATGCATCCGGCAGCATGGTCTAGTCGTGAACGCAAAAATCCTTTAAAGCTTAAAGAAGCTTTAGAAGATATGGGGCCGCTTGCAATTAAGCTTGGACAACTCCTGTCAACTCGCCGTGATTTGATTCCACCTGAAATACTTGCCCAACTGGTTTTACTTCAAGATCAGGTCAAACCTTTTGATGGAGAAATTGCCAAACAACGTATTCAAGATTCTTTAAAAGCAGATGTAAATACACTGTTTGCCCGCTTTGATGATCAACCACTTGCAGCAGCCTCAATTGCACAAGTCCATACAGCGGCGCTACATGATGGACGTGAAGTTGTTGTTAAAGTTACTCGTCCAGACATTCGTAGCCAGATTTTACAAGACTTTGAAATTCTGGCTTGGCTAGGCAACACCTTAGAAAGTCGTCTTGAAGCTGCCCGTGCATTACATTTATCTGAAATTATTCAAGACTACCGCCAAATCATTTTAAATGAGCTGGACTTAAGTATTGAAGCAGATAACACCCGTCGTATGCGCCATTACTTCACTGGTTCAACCATGATGTATGTGCCAGAAGTCTACATGGACACCAAAGATGTCATGGTGGCTGAGCGTATTACTGGTGTCCCTATTTCAGATACGGCAACCTTTGACCGTTTAGGTATGGACCGCGCACAACTTGCAGAAAAAGGGTTAACCATTTTCTTTACGCAAGTATTCCGCGATAACTTTTTCCATGCCGACATGCACCCCGGCAATGTCTTTGTAGAAACCATCAACCCAAGCAATCCACGCTTTATTGCACTGGACTGTGCAATTATGGGTGAGCTTTCTAAGCACGACCAAATGACAGTTGCCCGTATGTTGCTTGCTGTCATGAACAGCAACTTTATGCAGCTTATTCAAATTGTGCATCAAGCTGGCTGGATTCCACCGGGTACAGATCAAGACGCGTTAGCACGTGAAATGCGCCGCACTGTTGGGCCAATGGTGTCTAAACCAATGGATCAACTTGATTTTGCAGGTATCTTAATTCAAGTGATGGATATTGCCCGTCGCTTCCATTTAGAAATCCCGCCACAGCTCATGCTACTACTCAAAACTTTAGTGCATGTAGAAGGCCTAGGTACGGACCTTTATCCGCAGCTCGACATCTGGAAATTGGCAAAACCAATTTTGACAGAATGGGTCAAATCTAATATGAACCCAGTCAAAAATGTAAAAGAGCTTGGTCAGCAATTACCAGACCTGCTTTTAGGTGCTCAAGATTTCCCAAGTTTAATTATTGATAGCTTAAATGGTTTAAAAAATCAGTCCGCTTGGCAAGATCGACAGTTACGCGAAATTCAGCAACTTCGTTTGCAAATGGAACACCAACAACGTCGTAGCTGGATGTTTGGCAGTACTATGCTGATTTTGCTAACCATTGCGATTATTAGCCCTTGGTTTGTATCTATTATTTTGATTGTGTTGAGCAGCTTATTGGCGCTTTGGCGTGTATTGAAATAACTTCCAAGTCCCTTGCCCATGCAAGGGATTTTTTATGGGTAAAACTTATAATTTAAAAAAATATAGATCGATTATCCGTTCATTGCTAAATTTAGCTTTATGAATGCTTGAAAAGAACAAACAATGAAAACACCTCATTTTGCCATTATTGGTGCAGGCACGGCAGGTTTAGCCTCTGCGATTTTGCTCGCCCGTGAAGGCAACCACGTTACTATTTTTGAACAAGTTGATGAGTTATCTCCAGTAGGTGCAGGTTTACTGCTACAACCTGCGGGCTTAGCCGTATTTGAGCACTTAGGTGTGCTCGACAAAGCCCTAACCTTAGGTGCGAAAGTCACAGGCTTAGAAGGACAACTTCCAGACAAGCGTCTTTTAGTTAACAGTCACTATCGCGAAGCATCAACAAATCTTTATGGTCTAGGTATACACCGAGCCACTTTGTGTCACGTTCTCACTCAAAAGCTTAATGAGTATTCAAGCCAGATTACTTGGTGCATGAATCATTCCGTTGAAAGTTTTGTAGAACATAACGATGAAGTTCGGCTATTCGGCAGTCATCAAAACCAAAAGTTTGATGCTTGCTTTGATGGCCTACTCATTGCCAATGGTGCTCGTAGTCAATTACGCCCTAAAGCATGGGTAAAGGTTGACAAAGCTTATCCTTGGGGGGCTACGTGGAGTATCGTGCCCGAGTGCCAAGTCCTCGATTCTGAAATTCTGCATCAATTTTATGATCGCTCGAAAATTATGATGGGAATTCTTCCTACGGGAGCGATTCCAACCGAACCTCAACAGCGCCTTTCAAGTGTTTTTTGGAGCTTACCTACGCCACAATTACAAAGCTTTTTGCAAGATGAGCAGGCTAAACACACTTGGTTAAAGCAAGTCTCAGAACGTTGGCCCAAAGTTGCAGATTGGCTCAAAGAAATTTTGTATAACAGTCAAACTCAGCCCAAATGGTTATCGGCAAACTATCGTGATGTCGTCATGACTCAATTTGGACAAGGTCGAATTGGGGTAATTGGAGATGCAGCTCATGCGATGAGCCCACAGTTGGGACAAGGGGCCGATATGGCATTATTAGATGCTTGGGCTTTTTCTCAATCATTGCGACAAGCTCAAAAAAACCAGAATATTGATTGGTCCCTGCTCTGGCAGCATTATCACCAGCTTCGCGGTTCATCTACCCAGTTTTATCAATTTCTTAGCCGCTTACTAACACCACTTTATCAATCTGACCATTGGTGGGCGGGAGGTTTAAGAGATTTAGTTTTCCCTTGGATGTATCAAATTCCTTATTTTCGAAAAGAAATGGCCATCACAATTTCAGGTTTAAAGACAGGACCATTCCGCCATCTTGAATATGATCAAGTAGCTCAATTACCTAAAGAAAGTAGTGCTTTTAATTTAAAAAGTGAATCTCTGACTGATTTTTAAAAGTAGCCGAGTACAAGCTACACATTACGCTGGGAGAGACAAAAAGGATAAAGAATTTTTCCGCAAAGTGGCGTTGATGCCGTACACTATACAAGCTATTTTTAGCATCTGACTGAAATCAATTTATAGTTCATATTTCTTTGGTGATTCCTCATGAATAACACGCAATGGCTCGATGAAGTAAAATTTAACGAACAAGGTCTTATCCCTGCCATTGCTCAACATCATCAAACCGGACGTATTTTGATGGTAGCGTGGATGAACCGTGAATCACTTGCGCTCACAGCAGAAAAAAATCAGGCTGTGTATTTCTCCCGCTCTCGCCAAAAACTTTGGCACAAGGGTGAAGAATCAGGTCATTTCCAAACAGTTTATGAAATTCGTCTGGACTGCGATGGTGATGTAATCATATTACAAGTTGAGCAACATGGCGGTATCGCATGTCATACAGGTCGTGAGTCTTGTTTCTACCGTAAACTCACCCCACAGGGCTGGGAAATTGTCGATGCACAGTTAAAAGACCCTACTGCAATTTATGGCGACAAAGCCAAAGCTGAAAGTCACGATCATGCTCATACTACTGAACAAGTGGATGTACTTGCTCACTTAGGGCAATTGATGCAAGAACGTAAGCAAGCAGAAGCAGACACATCATATGTTGCAAGCCTCTACAAAAAAGGCATCAATAAAATTTTAGAAAAAGTCGGCGAAGAAGGTGTAGAAACCATTATTGCTGCGAAAGACTACGCTACTCAAAATACAGAAAGCAATTTAAATGACTTGATTTATGAAACTGCCGATTTGTGGTTCCATAGTATTGTCATGTTGGGTTATTTCGATCTTAATCCACAACTTATTATTGACGAGTTAGGTCGTCGTCAGGGTTTATCTGGTTTAGTTGAAAAAGCTAACCGCAATAAGGTTTAAAATCACTCAGTGTCGAATATCGAAAAACCTAAAGCCACCTATGAGCAAGCAATTGCCATAGATAACGCACGTCTTGGGCAATCATTTAAAGTGATTGCCTATGCGGGCACAGGTAAAACTACTACGTTGCAAATGATTAGTGATGCCATGCCTGAACGGCGTGGTATGTATTTGGCTTTTAACAAAGCCATTGCTGGTGAAGCTCAAAACAAATTTCATCGCAATGTAGACTGCCGTACTTTTCACTCACTCGCCTTTCGCAGTGTGCCACGTGGCGTAACTGATAAATTACGTTTACCTCGCTTAAGCCCAAGCTTTATTGCAAAAGAATATCGACTAGAACCGATTACCTTACGGCGCATGATGGGTGGACGTTATGAAAAATACGTCTTAATGCCAAGTCGCCTAGCGAGTCTTGTCGCCAATGCGGTGAGCTATTTCTGTTCGACCAGTTCTCAATATCCAGCTCCTCGACATATTCAGGCGCCCAACTGGTTACATCCAGACGATATTACTGCACTTCAAACTCACCTTTACCCGGCAGTAGAACGCCGCTGGTTAGAGTCCATTGACCCAAATCATCAAGCGGGAATTGGTCACGATATTTACCTCAAACTTTGGGCATTATCTGAGCCTAATATTCCGGCCGATTATGTCTTATTTGATGAAGCACAAGATGCTGACCCTTTAATGCTGGGTATTCTGCTTCGTCAAAAAAGTACTCAGGTTATTTATGTAGGCGATGCCCACCAGCAAATCTACGCGTGGCGTGGTGCAGTAAATGCCATGCAACAACTGCCTTTGCCAGAGTCTCGTCTAACGACCTCTTTTCGTTTTGGAGAGGCAATTGCCGATGTCGCCAATGCGTTGTTAGGTGGCTTAAATGAGACAGTTCCTTTGCTTGGTAATCCGAACCAGAAATCAAGTGTAGTCAATAAACCGCATACAAAAATGCGTGATGCGATTTTGTGTCGTACCAATGCTCGCGCAATGGAGCTGTTATTGGCAGGCTTAGTTCACGGCGATAAAGTGAGTTTGCAAGCTGACCATCAAAAACTAAACCGTTTTGTAGATGCTGCAAGCCTCTTAAAGCAAGGAAAACGAGTTACTGACGTTCCTGAGTTGGCATGGTTTAACTCATGGCATGATGTTCATGAGTACTGCGAAACCAATGAAGGAAGCGATATTAAACCATTGGTTAAACTGGTAGATGATCACGGCACTGACCCATTAAAAAAGGCACTTGCAAAGATTACTCCCCTTGAGCAAGCTGACTATGTCATCTCGACTGCCCATAAAGCGAAAGGGTTAGAATGGAACCGTGTCCATATTGAAGACGACTATCAATTTAAAATTAATGGTTTAGAGCATAAGATTACAGATGAAGAGTTAAGATTACTGTACGTGGCCTGTACTCGTGCTAAAGTAAGTCTAAATATCCATCATCTTTATGATCTGATACAACAATTAAAACTAAGGGCGCCTTTAAGTCTTCGTCAGTCGGTTGGTTGAAGCGCTCATAATTAGGTGAGCCTATGAAACTTGAATCTATCCAATTTAAACATATTGCTCTGTTTCATGACCTAAAAATACAGTTTCAATATGACAAACAACCGATTACTTTAATTTTAGGTGAGCAGGCGGCTGGCAAAAGTATGCTACTCAAGCATATTTATCATGCTTTAACATGGTTTCCTGCGCGCCTTAAAGATGCACGTACACCAGGCATTGTCATGCCAGATCAGGACATTAGCCATTCTCGTTTGCAGTCTAAAATAGAAGTCAGCATCCAGATTCCACCGGAATTTGGGCAGCTCCCTGAAACCGCTTCAACCCAGCAAACCGACACATCTCTTTGTAGCTGGAAACTGTTCAAGACCTTAAATTCAAGTGGTGTAGGGATTAGTCAAGTTGAAACCCAGCAGCTCGATCAAACCATTACCCTTTATCATCAAGTCACAAGAAAAGACCCACTTCAAGGTCTTCCCTTACTCGCTTATTATCCGTCAGAGCGATTTGTTAACGATATAAATTTACTGAATAAAAATTTACCGGGTATTACCCAGTCTATTTCTGCTTATGACATTAGCTTCATTCCGTTTACCACCTTCGCCCGCTTTTTTGAGTGGTTACGTGAAATTAGTGATATTGAAAATGCGCAAGCGGCTCATGTTGTGCAGCGAATTATTTCAAAACAATCTAATCCACAAGATCAGGAAGAAATTTTACGTCAACTACAACTTGAATTGGCAGGACATCCTAAACAGCTTCCTTCACCTAATTTGTACGCATTAAAATCGGCGTTAAAGACTATTTTTCCTGAGCTTGAAGACTTTTATTTGCAATATCACCCAAAACTTCAACTTATGGTACATTACAAGGGTGAAGTCTTGGCCTTTCAACAACTTTCCAACACCACTAAAACATGGATTGCACTCGTAGGCGATGTGGTTCGCAGGCTTTGTTTGCTCAATCCGTTGAGCTTAGACCCTTGTCTTGAAGGTGAAGGCGTTTTGTTAATTGACCAGATCGATTCACAACTAGATGCAGCACATTGCTCAGAAATTTTAAATCGTCTTCATCGCGCATTCCCACGCTTACAAATTATTGTGACCGGAAGCCGTGAAGAATTACTTGAACATGCAGCCGCATATCAATGTTTTAAATTAGAGCATGGAAAAATCAGTCCACTTGATTTAAATACTACTCAGCAGCAACTCGAACATCTTTACACGTTATTACAACGAGATGAAGCGTTAACGCCGCATATAGATCCCCTACCGCTTGATACCGAGCCAGCAACAGCTCAAATTGATAGTTTGTACCAACAAATCCAAAATCTAAGTGAACAGCAAAAAAATGAATTATTACGTATGATTCATGCTGGAGACACCTCGGAAGAAACCTCCTCTCTTTAAAATTTATTATCCATTTCGCTCAATTTTTATAATAAAACCGAATTCGCTAAATATATGATGAAATCTGGTTTTTTGAGCGGAAAAATCACTAGATGTTGTTACCACATGTAATAACATCAGATTTTTAATGATTTTTTAGTGTACAATAAATTTCATTTTGCGTTTTTATTATTCAAGTTGCGCAATACAACTTGTTTCTCGCTTTATTTTTCTAATTTGGTCGGGTTTTCAGAATATAAGCTTTGGAAATCTCTTTGAATTCCTATCTATTCTGAAATGAAAATTTCACCTTTAGGCTTCGGTCTAAATTATATATGGATACGAGTGTGCTACCGATAATTATCTTATTACCGTTAATATTAGGCACCACCCTTGTTTCATTGCTTCAACGGTTTTCACGTGGAGTAACGGCTTTAGGGGCGATCGGAGTCAGTTTAACCAGTTTTGGTTTATTACTGACTCAGGCTAAAACTGTGCTTGGTGGTGCAAGCATTCAACAAAGTTGGGATTGGTTACCACAATTAGGAATTAATCTGAGCTTTAGACTTGATGCCCTTGGTTTATTATTTTCTCTTCTTATTACCGGTATCGGTACACTCATTTATATTTATGCCTATTATTATCTAGGCCCTAAAAATTCATTAAGTAAATTATATTTATTACTCATGCTGTTTATGGCAGCAATGCTCGGTATTTCCCTCTCTAACAATTTAATTATTTTATTAGTCTTTTGGGAACTTACCAGTATTTCATCCTTCCTATTAGTCGGTTACTGGAGTCATTACGAAGCTGCTCAACGTGGCTCGCGTATGGCACTTACTATTACAGGTATGGGTGGACTCGCCATGCTAGGTGGATTTGTCTTATTAGGACAAATCACAGGAACCTACGAAATTAATGATATTGTCGGAATGAAAGACCTCATTCAAAGTCACTATCTGTTTGTTCCGACGCTTTTGCTTATTTTACTGGGTGCATTTACTAAAAGTGCTCAGTTCCCGTTCCATTTTTGGTTACCCAATGCAATGGCAGCGCCCACTCCCGTGTCGGCCTATTTGCACTCTGCCACCATGGTAAAAGCTGGGATTTTCTTATTAGCTCGTCTTGCACCTATTTTTATTGGCGCTGCGCTTTATCACAACATTGTCACGTTTGTCGGCCTATTTACACTTTGTATGGCCGCATGCTTCGCAATTTTTAAAGAAGATCTAAAAGGACTGCTAGCCTATTCTACAATTAGTCATTTAGGTCTTATCGTTTGCCTGCTTGGTATTGGTTCACCTTTAGCTGTTGCTGCGGCAATTTTCCATATTATTAACCACGCAACCTTTAAAGCTGCCCTGTTTATGATTGCCGGGATCATTGACCATGAAACAGGTACACGTGACCTTAGAAAGTTAAGTGGGATTTGGCAACTATTACCGTTTACCGCAACACTGACTATGATTACAGCGGCATCCATGGCAGGTGTTCCTCTCACTAATGGCTTTATTTCTAAAGAAATGTTCTTTACCGAGCTATTAGCGAGCCTTTCAGGATCAACTGTTATCTTTGCCAGTATTATTGCAACGCTTGCTGGTATTTTTGCAGTCAGTTATTCAATTCGCTTAGTACATGGCGTATTTTTTGATGGCCCCGTAGGTAAACAAGTTCCAAATAAAAATGCCCACGAACCACCTATCGGCATGCGAGCACCAGCTATGTTGCTTGCGACATTATGTATTTTGGTCGGTATTTTCCCTGCCCTACTGGTCGAGCCTCTAGTTAACAGTGTGACACGTGCAAGTCTTATGCAACCTGATTTTGCAGGTACTCATCTTGCAATTTGGCATGGATTTAATGCGCCATTAATCATGAGTATTATTGCTCTGGTTGGCGGTACGCTTTTCTATTTTGCCCTAGCAAAAGATGGCATGATTCGTAAGATCGACCTTGACCCACGTTTAGGGCGCTTACAAGGCCGTATTTTATTTGACTTATTCTTAAAGCATTTATTATTAACAAGCCGAAAAATTAAACAAAAAACCGAAAATGGTTCTTTGCAAAGTTACCTGTTCTTAATCATTGCTTTTAGCATCGTCATGGTTACTCTGCCTTTGTTCAATCAGGGCCTTACCACAGGTACACGTGAGCTGACTCACGCACCATGGATTGCAGTAGTTCTTTGGCTGACCTTATTCTCAGGTTGCTGGATGATGCTTTGGTTCCACCATGAACGTATCAAGGCTGTACTCATTAGTGGTGCAATTGGTCTTGTGGTTACCATGGTATTTGTCACCATGTCGGCACCTGACTTAGCACTCACTCAAATTACGGTAGATGTAGTTACGACTGTTCTGTTGTTGATGAGCTTATCGTTACTCCCACAACTTACGCCATATGAATCTCGTCGCTCAAGACGTTGGAGAGATGCTGCGTTAGCAATTATTGGCGGTTTAGGAATTGGTTGGATTACATGGCTTATTTTAACGCGTGATCATAATTCGATTTCATGGTTCTTTGCTCAGCAATCTTTACCACTTGGCGGCGGTTCAAACATTGTAAATGTTATTTTGGTGGACTTCCGTGGCTTTGATACCTTTGGTGAAATTACAGTACTAGGCATTGCTGCGATTGGTGCGCTATGCCTGATGGATGGCATGCGCGTACACGGTACTACCATGACACAAGGCCTCACCTACCGCTTTAACCCATCTCCGCTCATGTTCCGTATTACGGCCTCTTGGGTGTTACCTTTAGCATTGGTCGTAAGTGTCTATATCTTTATGCGTGGACACAACTACCCGGGTGGTGGCTTTATTGCAGGTCTAATTACCTCAATGGCACTGATTATTCAGTATATTGCTTTAGGTCAAGATCAAGCAGAACAAATGTTAAAAGCACAATCCGGTCGTCTTTACGAAATCTGGATTGGCTCAGGATTAACGATTGCAGGCCTTACTGGCATTGCCGCATGGTTCTGGGCACGTCCATTCTTAACCAGTGCGCACGTCTATGTTGAATTACCAGTTTTAGGTAAGTTGCATCTGGCTTCAGCAGCGAGCTTTGATCTGGGTGTATATATCACCGTAGTAGGCGCTACCATGCTACTCATTTCTGTATTAGGGGACTCTCGCCACTCGAGTATGTCTGGTCCTGTACCTCATGGGGAGAAATCATCATGATCAGTTTAGAATTCTTACTGGCCTCTGCCATTGGGCTACTTGTTGCGACAGGCATTTATCTAATTTTACGTGCGCGTACCTTCCCTGTTGTGTTGGGCTTAGCAGTGCTGGGCTATGCGGTTAACTTATTTTTGTTTGCGATGGGTCGTTTGCAAGTCAGCTCACCAGCCATCCTAACCGAAACCACCAATATTACAGATCCACTTCCACAAGCACTTGTTTTAACAGCAATCGTGATCGGTTTTGCCACTACCGCTTTTATTGTGCAGCTCGCATTACGTAGCCGTTATGAATCCGGTAGTGACCATGTTGATGCCAAAGAAGATATTTCTCCAACATACGACCCACGTGAGGATGAGCCGTGATGTTTGATTTTTTATCTTTTTGGCAAGCTAATACACCAATTTTCAGTATCCTCATCCCGGCATTTACTGGATTTATCTTATTGCTTCTAGGCAACCCTGGCGCTGGTGCATTAAAAGAAGATTGGCGACAACCTTGGCGCCGTGGCATTAGTTTGATCTCAGCAATAGCTGGGTTAATCACTGCTGTTAGTTATCTGCTTGTTGCAAACACTGGCCAAATTACGGTTTATCAGTTGAGTGAGTGGTCAGCTCCCTTTGGTATTGTGCTGATACTCGACCGCCTTTCAGCTTTTATGCTGGTTTTAACTTATGCCTTAGCAGTTCCGGTTTTATGGTATGCCAGTGAAAACTGGGATACGAGAGGTCGCTATTTCCACGCCATATTCCATTTTCTTTTAATGGGGCTATGTGGCGCATTTCTCACAGGCGACTTATTTAACCTGTTCGTTTTCTTTGAAATCTTGCTCATGGCGTCCTACGTCCTCTTATTACATGGACAAGGAAAGCCGAGATTTCAGCTTGGTGTACACTACGTCATTATCAACCTTTTAGCCTCTGCCCTGTTCTTAATTGGTCTTGGCATGATCTATGGCAGTGTAGGTAGCCTCAATATGGCTGACGTTTCACGTTTGCTACCGACTTTAGATGCAGATCAACATAAATTAGCAGTTGCAGGTGCCTTACTCTTATTTGTCGTGTTTGGTATTAAAGCGGCTATGCTACCAGTTGGTTTTTGGCTACCAAAAACTTATGCCGTTGCAAGTACACCTGTCGCAGCAATTTTTACCATCATGACCAAAGTGGGGATCTATGCCATTTTGCGTGTCAATGGAACTGTATTTAATGATGTACTCAGCCAAGAAATCTTTAAAAGCTGGTTGCTTCCAATTGGTTTAGTGACTTCTTTATATGGCGTGATTGGCGCAATTGGTGCAGATCGCCTCAGACGTTTTGTTGGCTTTATGGTGCTGTCTTCAATTGGTACTTTATTGATTGCAATTGCCATGTCAAATACACAAGCGTGGTCTGGAGCATTATTCTATTTAGTCCACAGTACATTGATTGGTGCAGCATTTTACCTGTTCTGTGGCTGGATGACTTCACAGCGCGGTGATTTTAAAGATCATTTAAAGATTGCACCGAGAATTAAACAAGAAAAAGCAGCCATGCTGACTTATTTCCTGATTGCCATGATGCTCGCAGGCTTACCACCTTTTAGTGGCTTCTTTGGAAAAGTATTTATTTTGCAGGCTACTGTTGAAACTGCATATCAAGGCTGGGTTATTGGTATTGTTCTTTTGGTGAGCCTATTAAGTATTATTGCATTAACACGTGTCGGCTTTATTTTATTCTGGCGTGCATCACCACCAGAAGAAGACCCGATCAATCCTGCTTATATTATTTATCGTGCTTTACCTGAAAAAGCACCGCCACGTAACGATACAGTCATCTATATCTTGCTTGCCGGTTTAGTGGCTTATGTAGCATTTGCTTCACCTGTATTGCACTACACCACGAATACCGCTCAGCAAATTCAAGATCATGCCCTGTATCAGCAATCTATTCTTAAAACTGATCAAAATGGCGAAGTTATTAGTGTTCAGCCATATGACTCAACTTATTTACCAGAAACAAAATATGGTGGTGAAGTTGAAGATCATAATGCCTATCTTATTCCTGACATTATTTCAAAAGACACTTTCAACGGTGAGCATATTTCTGAATATAAACACCGCCAAATTCAGCAGCAAGAAAAATTGCAAACCCCAACCATTGCTGATGAAAGTCAACTGAAACCTATGGAGCCATAACAATGCAGCTATCTAAATTGCTTGACCGCTGGTTTCCGCATCCATTTGTTTCTTTTTTGATTATCATCTTCTGGTTAATGCTCGCGCATAGTCTTGATGCGAGCGACCTGCTTATGGCTGTAATTTTGGGGCTTGTTATTCCCCGTCTAGTTCGTCCTTTTATTACCAGAACTCCGCATATCCATTGGAAACCAGCCATAAAACTATGTTTTGTTGTCTTATGGGATATTATTATTTCCAATTTTCGGGTTGCTAAACTGGTATTAGGGTCACCGAAAAAATTACATCCTAAATGGTACCGTGTTCCATTAGAAACAGAACATGAGCAAGTAAACTCTTTACTGGCAATGATTATTACCACAACGCCTGGCACGGTCTCTGCCGGTATTGATCAAGAGCGTGGTGATATTTTGGTCCATTCTCTTAGCACAGAAAATACTGAAAGTGATGTGCAAGACATCAAACAACGCTATGAGGCTCCACTCATGGAAATTTTTGATGTGAAAAGCAAATCGGAGGACAACGCATGACCATCCTACCTTATGCTCTTGGCATTAGCTTGATTGCTATCACAATCTCTATGTTGCTTTGCCTTTTTCGAATGGTGATGGGACCATCTATTGTCGACCGCCTACTAGCGCTTGATACCCTATTTTTAAATGCGACCTGTCTCATTATTGTGTTAGGCATTTATTGGACAACCACCTCTTTATTCGAAGGGGCGTTGTTAGTCGCTATGCTAGGGTTTGTTTCAACGGCTGCTTTAGCTCGTTATTTTACAACCGGTCATGTAATCGATTAGGGGAAGGTCAAAATGCAAATTACAATGGAAATTATTGTTTCGATCTTTCTGGTTTTCGGTGCTTTTTTTATGTTAGTCGGATCTATCGGTATGGTACGTCTACCCGATTTATTCATGCGACTACATGCACCTACCAAGTCGAGTACATTAGGCTTAGGTAGCTTTTTAATTGCTTCAATGATCTTTTTTGCTTTTCAAGGCCGATTTGGCTTTGCAGAGTTACTTATTACATTGTTGGCTTTTATTACTGCACCTGTATCAGCCAACTTAATTGCTCAAGCCGCGCTACATTTACGTTTACGCTCATTGAGTGGTGAAGTACCTGAAGCCATTGAACGTCCTCTACCTTGGGATCGGTATAAAATTGGGCAACGTTTTTCACAAAACAAACCACCCATGGAACCTCCTCAGGAATAAAAACTTGAACACATAAAAAAGCCACCCCAAGGTGGCTTTTTTATTTTGAGTTTTCATTACTCTTCGTCATCTGACTCACGTTTCGGTAAATCTTGTACCGCTTTTTCGATAAGACCAAACATATAGTTACCATATGCATTAGTTTTATCGTAATGGAAACGCAAGCGAGGCGTGATGCGCGTTTTAATACGACGACTCAACTCCTGACGTAAAAAACCAGATGCTTTATTCAAAATATCTAGTGTTTCACGGTGAGCCACTTCGTTTTGGTCATCGCTTAATTCACGACCCATCACGGTCACATAGACATCGGCATAACCTAAGTCCGGACTGACTTTAACGCCTGAGATGGTCACAAGACCACCCAGACGCGGATCTTTCAACTCCTGACGGATAAGTTCAGAAAGCTCGCGCTGTACTGAATCCGCCATTCGCTTTAAGCGTTGTCCACCCGCCATTAAAGACTCCGTTTAACCATTTGAACATCATAAACCTCAATCTTATCAAGAGGTTTGATGTCGTTATAACCTTTCACGGCAAGACCACATTCCATACCGGCACGAACTTCATCAACGACATCTTTATAACGACGTAATGATTCAAGTTCACCTTGGAAAATCACAACATCATCACGTAAGACACGGATTGGTTTGTTACGGTGAATCACGCCTTCCATAACCATACAGCCCGCAGCAGCACCAAACTTACTAGAACGGAACACTTCACGTACTTGAGCAACACCCAAGATAGTTTCACGGTGTTCAGGAGCAAGTTTACCGCTCATGGCATCTTTTACATCATCAATCAATTCATAGATGATGCTGTAGTAACGAATATCGATACCGTCTTGGTCACTCTTCTGACGAGCAGCTGTATCAGCACGAACGTTGAAGCCTAACAATACAGCTTCTGAAGACTCGGCAAGAATTACGTCAGACTCAGTGATCGCACCAACACCAGAACTAATTACGCGAACTTTTACTTCATCAGTAGAGAGTTCATGTAATGCAGCATTCAATGCTTCTAAAGTACCACGAACATCTGTTCTTAAAACAACGTTCACTGTAGGAACGTCTTTTTTGCCCATAGATGCCATGATGTTTTCAAGACGCATTGCGCTTTGACGTTCGATACGTTTTTCACGTTCACGGTCTGCACGAGCATCAGCAACTTCACGTGCCTTCTTCTCGTCATTTACTACAAGAACTTCATCACCCGCCATTGGAGCTTCTGGTAGACCCAAAATTTCCACTGGAATAGATGGTCCTGCTGACTTAATCGGCTTACCGTTTTCATCAGACATCGCACGAACACGGCCATATGATGAACCAGCAAGAACAAGGTCACCAATATTTAATGTACCGTTTTGAACAAGAATCGAAGTTACTGCACCACGGCCTTTATCAACACGTGCTTCAATAACAACACCTTGTGCAGCACCTTCAGCAGATGCTTTTAATTCCATCAATTCAGATTGAATCAGAATTAAATCAAGGAGTTCATCAATACCTTGGCCAGTATGTGCTGAAACCTTAGCAACCGGAACATCACCGCCCCATTCTTCTGGAACGATTTCTTTGGTTGTTAATTCATTTAACACACGGTCTGGATCAGCAGATTCTTTATCCATTTTGTTGATAGCAACAATAATTGGAGTTCCTGCTGCGCGTGCATGGTCAATCGCTTCTGCAGTTTGCGGCATTACACCGTCATCTGCTGCAACAACCAATACCACGATATCCGTTGCTTTAGCACCACGTGCACGCATTGAAGTAAATGCTGCGTGTCCCGGTGTATCAAGGAATGTAATAATCCCTTTGTCTGTTTCAACGTGATATGCACCAATGTGCTGGGTAATGCCACCTGCTTCACCTGCCGCCACTTTAGAACGACGGATACGGTCAAGCAATGATGTTTTACCATGGTCAACGTGACCCATGATTGTAACAACTGGAGGACGAGTAGTTTGCTCACCACGTGCTTCTTCAGCTGCTTCAAGTAAGTTATCTTCTGCTTGTGTATCAGAAACTAGAACAGGGTTATGACCCATTTCTTCTACAACAAGTGCAGCTGTATCTTGGTCAATTGTCTGGTTCTGGTTAACCAATTCACCCATTTTCATAAGTGTCTTGATAACTTCACGTACTTTAATCGCCATCTTTTGAGCAAGATCGGCAACAACAATGCTTGAACCAATTTCTACATCATAGACTTGCTTTTTAACTGGCTTTTCAAAACCATGCTTGTTCGCTTGGCTTGATTTTAAACCACGTTTGTTATGGTTAACGAAGCTTTGCTCTTCTTGACCACGACGACCGCCTTTCTTACCAGCGCGAGGGTTAGTTGTAGCACCACCACGTTTAATTTCACGGTCTTCTTGATTAAATGAATCTTCATAAGCTTGGCCAACAAGACCTGAAGCAAGAGGAGAATCATCAATCACACGAATAGTTGCAGTAGCATCATCATTTGAATATTTAGATGCCATTTTACGCATTTGTTCAAGCGTACGCTGCTGAGCTTCCTCAGCCGCTTTACGACGTGCAGCTTCTTCAGTTGCTTTCAACTGAGCTGTTTGTGCTTCACGCGCTTTCTTTTGCTCTAATGTTTCTGCTGGTTTTGGTGCAGGTTTTACTGTACCACCACCACGTTTTTTCACTACAACAGCAGCTTTAGGAGCTGACTGTGCAGCGCTATCTTGTTGATGAGCAGCACGCATTGCATCTAAAGTTGCTTTTGCTTTTTGCTCTGTTTGAAGACGCGCTTTTTGCTCTGCAGCTTCACGCGCTTGTTGTTCTGCACGCGCTTTAGCTTCTGCTTCTGCGCGCGCTTTAGCTTCTGCTGCAATTTGTTCTGGGTTTGGTTTAGCAAAAACCTGTTTTTTACGTACTTCTACGTTAATTGTTTTTGCTTTACCCGAAGTACTTGCAACTTTAGCGGTACTGGTTGTTTTACGTTTCAACGCAATTTTTCCTGTGTTACCACTTTCCTGACCATGCACCTTTTTCAAATAATTGACTAAAGTGTCCTGTTGTTCAGTGGTAATAATGTCGTCTGCTGTACGTTGAGGCAAACCTGCTTCACGAGCCTGTTCTAGGAGCTTCTCAACAGGACGTCCTACGCTGAGAGCTAACTCTTTAATCGACTTGTCCGTCATATTTCATCTCCTAGTTAAACCATGATTCGCGAGCTTTCATGATCAATTGACCTGCTTTTTCATGACCAAGACCTTCAATATCAGAGATATCGTCAGTTGCTTGATCTGCCAAATCATCAACAGTAATAATACCGCGAGCGGCTAGCGAGTAAGCGATCTCAGAGGTCATGCCTTCCATATTGAGAAGGTCTGCACTCGGTTCTTGAATATTTTCTTGCTGTTTCAATGCATCAGTTAATGCAGCTTCTTTTGCACGACTTTGCAATAACTCAACTAACTCAGCGTCAAGTTCAATTTCGTCAAAAGTTTCAGCTGGCACATAAGCAATCTCTTCTAAAGAAGTGAAGCCCATCTCTACTAACGCCATTGCCAAGTCTTCTTCAATATCTAAACGTGATACGAACATGTCGAGATATTGCTGAGCTTCATTCTGCTGACGAGCACGATACTCTTCTTCAAGCATCATGTCGAGTTTGTAGCCAGTTAAATCAGAAGCTAAACGAACGTTTTGACCTTGCGAACCAATCGCACGTGCCAATTGATCGTTGGTAGCAAAAATAATGTCTGCACTTTTTGCATCTTCATCAAGCACAATGCCTGATACATCAGCTGGTTCTAATGCACTTGCGATGTATTGAGCTGGATCATCAGACCAAACTACAACATCAATACGCTCACCATTTAACTCTTGCTGTACCGCTTGGATACGTGTTCCACGCATACCAATACATGCACCAACAGGGTCAATACGGTGGTCGTTCGTTTTTACTGCGATTTTCGCACGAACACCTGGTTGACGCGCCGCAGCTTTAATTTCAATAATTTCTTCAGAAATTTCAGGAATTTCTTTCTTCATCAAAGCAATAAGCATTTCAGGCTTAGCGCGTGATAATAGAAGCTGAGCACCACGGCCTTCACGGTTTACACTATATAAAATAGCATTTACACGTTGTTTTGGACGAAGAATCTCTTTAGGAATCATTTCTTCACGAGCTAAATAAGCTTCAGCATTGTCACCTAAGTCAATGATGAAACCATCTTTAGTTTGCTTTTTCACTTCACCGTAAATTAGCTCGCCAACTTTTGATTCATAAGCATCAGCAACTAATGCACGCTCTGCTTCACGAATTTTTTGTACGATAACCTGTTTCGCAATCTGCGCAGCGATACGTCCGAACTCAATCGATTCTACTTCAAGCTCACGAACGTCGCCAATTGACCATTTTGCAGGATCAACATCAGAAATTGCGTCTTGGCATGCTGGCATTTCATGATCTTCATCTGCCACAACAGTCCATTGACGGAATGTACGGTAATCACCAGTTCTACGATCAATTTCTACACGAAGCTGAGCTTCTTCAGAATTGGTACCCTCGTAAAATTTTTTCTTCGTTGCAGCAACTAGAGCTTGTTCTAAAGCTTCGAAGATCGCTTCACGACTAACACCTTTTTCATTACTAACCGTTTCAACAACGGTAAGAATTTCGCGGCCCATAAGTCACCTACCGATTTCTTATATAATTTAAATAAATTTAATCTTGATAGATCAAGTTTGCTTTATCGATATTGTTGCTGTCGATATCAAGCACATGCTTTCCTTCAACTTCAACCTGAATCTCTTCATTTTCAAGGTCTACAGCAAGGAGTTTTGCTTGAAATTTACGACGATTTTCTACTGCAGCAATCAAACGCAAAGCAACCTGTTGTCCAATGTAGCCTTGCAACTGTTCGAGTTGAAAAAATGGGCGATCCCAACCTGGTGAAGAAACTTCTAATGCATATTCACCTGAAATCGGATCATGGACATCCAGCATTGCGCCGACCTGTTGTGTAACACGAACACAATCTTCTACACCAATACCGCGGCCTTGCTCTACTTCACCATCTTCATTAATCACTGGTTCAGCATTTTCATCAACCGGTCTATCGATATAAATACGCAATAATGAACGCTTACCTTGTGGAAGGAATTCAATTCCCCAAAGGTCGACACCACATGCCTCCACTGCTGGAGCAATCATGTCATACAATGCTTGGGATTTATTTGATAATTTCATTTACTCTCGTCATTCTCGTGCGATTCAATCGGTTGTTTTAACCGACACAGACTTACTATAGTGAAGCATGACTATTTGACCAATTGATGTCGACACTACACGATAGCGATACGATAACCAATAAAAAAGGGCGTTAATCGCCCCTATATAGCACAGAAAACAATAGTCCACTGTGCAAAAAGGCCCACCTTGTCTGTGAGCCTCTTTAAGAAACTTGGTAGCGGGAGCTGGATTTGAACCAACGACCTTCGGGTTATGAGCCCGACGAGCTACCAGACTGCTCCATCCCGCATCAACGTGCAAAAATTATATACAAATATCGAAAAAAGTCAATGTAAACTTATCCAATATTAGCTTGACTAAGTTGCACCTTAATCAAATTGGTAGCGGGAGCTGGATTTGAACCAACGACCTTCGGGTTATGAGCCCGACGAGCTACCAGACTGCTCCATCCCGCATCAAAAACAAAACTGCTTGCACTCAACTTTCTGGTTCAAAGTTGGTGCGGAAGGGGGGACTTGAACCCCCACGCCCGAAAGCACTACCACCTCAAGGTAGCGTGTCTACCAATTCCACCACCACCGCAGCTTGTGGGACGCATTCTAGTCCTTTCAATTCCAAAAGGAAAGTCTTATTTCCAATTATTGGCCAGTTTTTGGTGCATTTGGTGAAGTTTCAGGCGATGTGGTCTGAGCTGGCGCAGTCGTTTGTACAGTTTTCAAACTATATGCTTCAGTCGTTTGCTTCTTGGCAAAAACAGCCAGAGTCAAACTGGTCACAAAAAATAAAGCTGTCAAAATTGCAGTCACGCGAGTCAAGAAGTTACCTGAACCAGACGCACCAAATACTGTTGCTGCGCCACCTCCACCAAAAGAGGCACCTGCATCTGCGCCTTTACCATGTTGCACTAAAATTAATGCAATCATCAGTACTGCTAAAATAATATGTACAACAAGTACAAAAGAGTGCATACCCTATCCTCGTTATTTGCTTTGCGCGAAGGCTTGTACAATTTGATAAAAAGATGCTGCATTTAATGAAGCACCACCCACCAACGCACCATTGATATCTGGACATGCAGCTAACTCAACAGCATTTTCAGCTTTTACACTACCGCCATATAAAATAGCAATATTTGAGCCTGCTGGTGTAAGTTGGCATAAGCCTTCACGAATTTTAGCGTGCATCGCTTGCGCATCTTGCGGAGAAGCTGTTTTACCTGTACCAATTGCCCAAATAGGTTCATAGGCAATAACCACTTGGTTTTGCCATTGTTCTGCAGTAACTACAGGTGCAATATCACAAATTTGCTGTAGAACAACTTGCTCGGCCTGACCTTGCTCACGTTGTTCAAGGCTTTCGCCCACACAATAAATGACAGTCATACCCGCATTTAATGCATTTTGGAGTTTTGCCTTCAAAATTTCAACGTTGTCACCAAAAATATCACGACGTTCAGAGTGTCCTACCAGTACGAAATTAATTTGGCTATCTTTTAATAGTTCTGCACTGACTTCACCAGTATAAGCACCTGTACCAGCAACACGTGATACATCCTGTGCAACCGTATATACCGTTCTTGCAGCATCCTGTAATTGCGCTTGTACCGTTGTAAGAGCAATAGAAACAGGGGCAACGCCCACATGGCAGTTTTCATCTGCAATTTGGTTTTGTTGCAATAATTGTTTAAATTCTTCTATAAGTTGGTTGGCGTTGGCACGCATTGGATTCATTTTCCAGTTACCAACTACCCAAGGCGTAATCGTCGAACCCGACATACTGCTCACCTTTCATCAAAAATGCAGCACATTCTACACGCATTTATACAAATTTCAGATACTTTTCTTTAACGCGATTACTCATATCTTTTCTAGTGTTTGAAATTAAGAAAAAACTTTACTTTATTAAAAGTCCGACATTCTAAAAATTAATAAAGAAAAACTTCGACTGGTTCAAGCTTTAATAGGCTGAGTAGGACCCGAGCAACACTTTCTAAGGTAGTAATTTTACATAACAAAAGTATAATTTTTCATATACCAATTATAAACACATTAACATAGGCAGGCAGATGTCAGCATTACATACATCTCCAAAATTTACGGGGTTTTTTCGACGTTTAGTCGAAGAAAAGCATGTGTCGGCAGCGACCATGCAAACTGCATTAGATGCAGCGAAAAGAGCTAAGCAGGACACAGTCGCATATTTAATTGAAGAGGTTCATCTCTCCCCTTCGTTATTAGCTGAAACAATTTCTGCTGAGTTTGCTGAACCATATTTCGATCTGGATGTTTATGACACTTCTCAGATTCCTAAAGATCTGGTCGATCAGAAACTGATTTTAAAACATCGAATTTTGCCGCTCATTCAAAGAGGGCAAATTTTATATGTTGCGACCAGTAATCCAAGCAATATCGAAGCGATTGATGCAATTCGTTTTAATAGTAAATTGCTGGTTGAGCCTGTAATTGTGGAGCACCATAAACTCGAAAAAGTTTTAGGCCAGCATTTTGCAGAAGAAAGCAGCTTTGACTTCAATGATGAAGAGTTTGATCTCGATGTTAATCTTGATGGCCCTACCGCTCAAGAAGATGAAGAAGAAGCTCCTCAAGGCGATGAAGCCCCTATTGTTAAATATATTAATAAGTTATTAATTGATGCCATTCGTATGGGTGCTTCAGACTTACATTTTGAACCGTACGAAAAATCCTATCGGGTGCGCTATCGTGTCGATGGTGTGTTACGTCAAATTGCCAATCCCCCTCTACAGCTTGCAAACCGCTTGGCATCACGCTTAAAAGTAATGTCTCAAATGGACATTTCTGAAAAACGCGTCCCACAAGATGGTCGTATCAAACTCAAGCTGTCAAAAACCAAAGCGATTGATTTTCGTGTGAACTCCCTCCCGACTTTGTTTGGTGAAAAGTTAGTTCTACGTATTCTTGACCCATCAAGCGCAATGCTAGGAATTGATGCACTAGGATATGAAGAAGATCAAAAAGCTTTGTTTATGGAGGCATTAGATAAACCTCAGGGCATGCTTTTAATTACCGGACCAACAGGTTCTGGTAAAACCGTATCGTTATATACAGGTTTAAATATTTTAAATACTGAAAGCTCCAATATTTCTACTGCCGAAGACCCGGTAGAAATTAATCTTGAAGGGATTAATCAAGTTAACGTAAACCCCAAGGTAGGGCTTACTTTTGCGGCCGCACTTAAATCATTTTTACGACAAGACCCTGACATTATTATGGTGGGTGAGATTCGTGACTTGGAAACAGCAGAAATTGCGATTAAGGCGGCTCAAACCGGCCACATGGTGATGTCAACACTACATACCAATAGTGCTCCGGAAACATTGACCCGTCTACGCAATATGGGGGTTCCTTCTTTTAATATTGCAACATCAGTAAACCTAGTTATTGCACAGCGTTTAGCACGTCGTCTTTGTTCTCAATGCAAAATACCTGCTGATATTCCTAAACAAAGCTTATTAGAAATGGGCTTTACCGAACAAGATTTAGCGCACCCAGATTTTCGGGTTTTTCAGCCCATAGGTTGCCCTGAATGTCGTGAAGGCTATAAAGGCCGTGTCGGTATTTATGAGGTAATGAAAGTTACACCTGAAATTTCCAAGATTATTATGGAAGATGGCAACGCTTTAGAAATCGCAGCTGCTTCTGAAAAATTGGGGTTTAATAATCTACGTCGTTCAGGTTTAAAAAAGGTGATGCAAGGGGTGACCTCTTTACAAGAAGTCAACCGTGTCACCAGTGAATAAGACACTATTTAAAAAATAAGGATAATCTAATGGCTGTCAAAAAGGCACAAATGATGCCGACTTTTGCTTATGAAGGGGTTGACCGTAAGGGCGTAAAAATCAAGGGAGAACTTCCGGCTAAAAACATGGCTTTAGCCAAAGTAACCTTACGCAAACAAGGGGTGACTGTTCGAACTATACGTGAAAAACGTAAAAATATTCTTGAAGGTTTATTCAAGAAAAAAGTCACCACACTCGATATTACGATTTTTACTCGACAACTGGCGACCATGATGAAAGCTGGTGTACCACTCGTACAAGGCTTTGAAATTGTAGCTGAAGGTTTAGAAAACCCGGCCATGCGTGAGGTTGTACTCGGTATTAAAGGTGAAGTCGAAGGTGGTAGTACTTTTGCCTCAGCTTTAAGAAAATATCCTCAACATTTTGATAACTTGTTTTGTTCACTTGTTGAGTCTGGTGAACAATCAGGCGCACTCGAAACGATGCTGGACCGCGTTGCAATTTACAAAGAAAAAAGTGAATTGCTCAAGCAAAAAATCAAGAAAGCAATGAAATACCCGGCAACAGTTATTGTAGTAGCCATTGTGGTGACCATTATTTTGATGGTTAAAGTAGTTCCCGTTTTCCAAGATTTATTTGCGTCTTTTGGAGCAGATTTACCTGCATTTACGCAAATGGTTGTGAATATGTCGAAATGGATGCAGGAATACTGGTTCATTATGATTATTGCGATTGGCGCAGTCATTGCTGCCTTTCTGGAAGCAAAAAAACGTAGTAAAAAGTTTCGTGACGGCTTAGATAAACTGGCGCTTAAGTTACCTATTTTTGGGGACTTGGTTTATAAGGCAATCATTGCCCGCTATAGCCGCACGCTTGCTACAACATTTGCCGCAGGTGTTCCACTTATTGATGCATTAGAATCGACTGCTGGCGCAACCAATAACGTGATTTATGAAAAAGCTGTGATGAAAATTCGTGAAGATGTCGCAACGGGTCAACAGCTTCAGTTTGCTATGCGAGTGTCTAATCGTTTTCCATCTATGGCTATACAAATGGTGGCAATTGGTGAAGAATCGGGTGCACTAGACAGCATGCTCGATAAAGTTGCCACTTACTATGAAAATGAAGTGGATAATGCCGTTGATGGTTTAACTTCTATGATGGAACCTTTAATTATGGCAATTTTAGGGGTGCTCGTAGGCGGTCTGGTAATTGCTATGTATCTTCCAATTTTCCAAATGGGCTCAGTTGTATAATGCAAGACATCATTGCGTATTTTATTCAAAACTTAACTGCACTTTATATTGCTGTTGCACTCGTGAGCCTATGTATCGGTAGCTTTCTTAATGTAGTGATTTACCGCACGCCAAAAATGATGGAGCAAGATTGGCAGCAAGAATGCCAAATGCTGCTCAATCCTGAGCAACCCATTATTGATCATGAGAAGCTAACTTTAAGTAAGCCTGCTTCATCGTGCCCTGCATGTCAGCAACCGATCCGTTGGTATCAAAATATTCCTGTTATAAGCTGGCTTATGTTAAGAGGAAAGTGTGGCCATTGCCAGCACCCGATTAGTATTCGCTATCCAGCCATCGAACTACTCACCATGCTATGTTCATTAGTAGTAGTCATGGTGTTTGGCCCAACCATACAAATGCTTTTTGGACTCGTCCTCACATGGGTACTGATAGCCCTTACCTTTATTGATTTCGATACACAATTATTGCCTGATCGCTTTACCCTACCTTTAGCTGCACTCGGCTTAGGTATTAATACCTTTAATATTTATACCTCACCCAACTCAGCCATTTGGGGTTATCTCATTGGTTTCCTATGTCTTTGGATTGTCTATTACTTATTTAAAGTGATCACTGGCAAAGAAGGTATGGGCTACGGCGACTTTAAATTGCTTGCAGCATTAGGAGCATGGATGGGGCCATTGATGCTGCCGTTAATTGTGTTATTGTCATCGTTACTTGGCGCAATCATTGGCATCATTTTATTAAAATTAAGAAATGACAATCAGCCTTTTGCTTTTGGGCCATATATTGCCATTGCTGGTTGGGTTGCCTTTTTATGGGGTGATCAGATTATGAAAATTTATTTGGGAGGTTAAGATGGCTTTTATTCTGGGAATCACAGGTGGTATAGGCAGTGGTAAATCAGCTGCAACACAATGGTTTGAATCCCAAGGAATCCAAGTCGTCGATGCCGATATTGTTGCTCGCGAAGTAGTTGAAAAAGGGCAACCTGCCCTTCAAAAAATTCAACAAACCTTTGGAGATTGGGTGCTTCAACCCGATGGCGGTTTGGACCGCCGTGCCTTACGTGAATATATTTTTCAAAATCCACAAGCGCGTCATACACTCGAGCAAATTACCCATCCCGCAATCCGTCAATCTATTATTCAACAGCTACAAAATCCTAAAAGTCCGTATGTGATTTTAGTTTCGCCATTATTGTTTGAAACAAATCAACATGAACTGGTCAATCACACGCTACTGATTGATGCGAGTGAACAAACTCAAATTCAGCGTGCGAGCCAGCGCGATGGACAAAATCAAGAACAAATCCAGAAAATTATTGCTGCACAAATGCCACGCGAACGAAAACGTGAGCTTGCAAATGACATCGTGTTTAACGACGGATTACTCGAACATTTATATCAGCAATTAGAGCCTTTACATCAAAGCTATTTGAAGCGTGCAAACTAATTTTGTGTATTTTGCTGCTTAATCTTTTGTGTCAGGCTATCTTGTCTAAACCAGCGCCAAGGCTGTAAAGCGCCTATTCCCATACCTACTAAGCCCACTACAATTGATGGGCTTAATGATTCACCAAGTAAAGGTACAGCTAAAATAGCAGCAATAAACGGTGCCAAAGTTACAATACTTCCCGTTTTAAATGCGCCAAGACGCTGAATAGCAGCAACATAGGTTAATGTCGCAATAATAACGACAAACACGCCATGGAAAATACTTTGTACAGCTAAGTGCAAAGGATCTACATCCATAAAGTGCTTAGGTAAGAACAACAGATAAATCGGCAAATAAATAATTGCAGACCAGATTGCGACGCTTGCCATAGAATGCCAAGCAGAGAGCTTCCACTGTTTAAGTAGTACAGTAAAAATCCCCCACCAAATCGCACTGATAAACAGAAGTAAATCTCCAATTCCAAAAGCAGAGGTACTACTTTGTAACATCAATGCGCTCATGAGGGCCAAGGCAGTAATCATAATTGCCAGACTCACCCATGTATGTTTATCAAATGGCTGTCTAAATAAAATATAAGCAGCTATAGCGGTACAGATAGGAATACAGCCATTTAAAAATATTGCAGCATGTGCAGCTGGTGCATAAAGAAAAGCTGTATAAACCGTAAGGCAGTAAATGACTCCACCAATCAATGCCAAAATAACCGCATGTTTACTCCATAAAAAAGCGAGATCTTTTTTATAAATTAAGATAGGCATCAAAATTAGGAAGGCTATAGCAAAGCGTAGTGCGGCAATATCCCAAGCACTGATGTGCCATTGTGCATTTAAGCGGGCAAAAAGCGTAAACCCGCCCCAAATACACATGGTCACCAATACAAAAAAATAACCTTGCGTACGGGGAGACATATCAAGACTGCATAAAAACTAGGAAGGCAGCTAAATTATACCTCAGAACGCTGACGACAAGCTTCATAAAGTGCCATACCCGTTGCCACACTTACATTTAAACTTTGTAAGTTACCTGACATTGGAATATAGGCTTTTTGGTCACACTGTGCTTGAGTAATTGGACGTAAACCTGTGTCTTCTGCACCCATTACAATCACAACAGCACCCGAGAAATCACACTTCTGAATAGGTAATGCATTTTCATCAAGCATTGTACCAATCACACGTACGTGAGTTGTCTCTTTAAGATGCGCTAAAGTACGAGCTAAATTAGTCACTTGAATAAATTTAACTTTTTCGGCCCCACCCGCTGCGACTTTACGAGCAGTTGGAGTTAAGCTTGCTGAGCGATCGCGAGGCACAATCACTGCCTGAACACCCATTGCAGCGGCAGTACGGATACATGCCCCTAAGTTATGTGGATCTGTCACCTGATCTAATGCCAGCAATAAGGCATCTGGAGTTTCAGCCAAGAGCTGGTCTAGATCTTTTTCATTTAAAGTTGGGTGCGGACGTACTGCTGCAACTACGCCTTGGTGAAATGGTAAGCCCGCAAGCTTTTCGAGGCTATCACGGCTTGCTTTTTGTACACTAATTCCAAAAGGCTCGGCCAATTGCAGAATCTTCTGCAAACGCTGATCGTCGCGCCCTTTCAATGTAAACAGGGTCAGCACGCGCTCCGGCTCAAGTTCTAACAATGACTCCACTGAGTGAACGCCATAATAATATTCCGGTTTTGCCATGCATGACCTCTAACAACGTTTGAGCAAAAAATAAAAATCCTGTAAAGCCAACTTCACAGGATTTCTTTGGGCATAGTGTACCCGATTTAAACAGTAATTTCTTAGCCTTCTAAGTGGCAAACATAATCAAGCACTTCATCAGTCTCAATTTTGAAAACGCTATTGCCTGGTACATAAAAAGATTGACCAGCGCGGAACAATTCACTTTCATTGCTGTCTGCAATTTTAACGCGACATTCACCTGAAATAATTTCCATACGCTCAGGAACATGGGTTTCAAATGTTAAAGGCTGTTCAGTCGGCAAAATAACACCTAATGTTTTTTTCGTTCCATCTTCAAATTGCACGGTATGGCTGATACATGCTCCACCAAAATAAACATTTGATTTTTTGATGACCGTTACATGATCAAATTGGGTTGAACTCATGCACACTCTCCAGATAATGCCGCATTTATATAAATTATGATGAATGTAGTTTAATTGTGCCTAAATAACTAATCAATCAGTTTTCATACGGATAGACTTGTAATTTCCACTGCTGTAACTGAATTTTTTTAGCAAAAGCGTGGGGTAAATTCACTTCAATATTTCGACTCTTCGACACAATTGCATCATATCTGCAAACTTCATCGTGATTTTCATCGAATAAAATCCAGTAAACTTTTTCTGCCGTTGGATGATTAACCGCAGTTGTAACTACTGGTGAACCATTATCCATCCCTACATGAAAATTGTCTTGGTCATTTTGCATTGAAGTTAGATCATAAACCGGAAAATCGGCACTATTTTCATCAAATTGCTGGCTATCATGTACAAGCACACTTTGTTTTAAAGTCGGCCAAATACAATAACGCAGGTAATGTTGATCTATGACTCGATTGTCCGGATACCTCCCAGTGGCAACATAATCCCTGATATGTGCTTCAATATTATGAAAAATACCTGTGCAACCGCCCCACATACCCGCCAAAATTAATTCAGTATGAGAATAGCTATCTCTCATTAAATGGAACCATTGATCGCTTTTGAGCCAAGCATCAACAGCGGCTTTCTCACGATAAGACACGATAGAGTCGGCATCACGTACTAAAAACCGTTTAACCACCGGATCATCCATAACTAAAAAGCGCCAAAATAAACCTGATAACTGTTTTTGAGTGGGACTAACATGTACAACTTGTGCGCCATTTGCTTGTAACCGTTGTTGTACAAGTTCGGGAACGCTCTCATCCACATAGAATCGACACGTCCATTCAGGATAGATTTCTTGAGCTAACTTAGTATTTAAAATGGAAGTTTCACAGTACCGAGGATTTGCTCCAAATAGAGAAAAAGCAATGATATTTTCTTGTGGATTTGGGCTAAAGGGCACGGGTTTATGAGTGGGTATATTTAAAGTAGGCTCATTCTTTGTGAGTTCTTTTTTGGTTGAAATGGCTAAACGCCCAAATTTAATCTTCTCTTCTTTTTTATTTAAATGATGACAAACTTCGGTCAATCCATCGTATAGATTTGTATTAACGTTAGAACCACTTGCTTTAATGGCTTGCATATAATGTTGATATGCATCTTCATAACGGCGTAACCGTAGCTCAGTATAAGCTAAATCAGACAATGCTCCGGGATGGCTAGGAACCAGACTTACTGCTTTTTTTACATGTTGATATGCTTTGACATAATCACCCTGTGCAGCAGCCTGTTTAAATGCATTAAAATGCTGATTTAAAATTTTATTCATTTCAGCAGGATTAATTTTTTTATGGCGGTTGATCATCCCTATTGGTGCTTTCGGTAAGCTTAATGTTTTTTTCATTGTAAAGATCCGCAATCTTGCTGTTCTATAATTTCAGTTAGAATAATAGATCACTTGTAGCAAATTCAAAACTTCTCTATCTTTAACCCATAATTTGGCGCGTTGGATGCGTTTATGCTCACACATTTAACTTTAATCAATTTTGCATTAGCTGATCATTTAGCTATTGATATAGAACAAGGATTTAATGTTCTAACAGGTGAGACAGGTGCAGGAAAATCATTATTACTGGATGCACTATCTGCCTGCTTAGGGGAACGTACAGATACAAATTATGTCCGCTATGGTTCGGACAAAGCGGATGTAACCGCAGTTTTTACTTATCAAGACAATAGCCCTGAAGCAAAATGGTTAAAAGAACATGAACTAGATGATGATTCAGGGGAAATTCATTTACGTCGGGTTATTTTTGCAACTGGCCGTAGCAAAGCATGGGTAAATGGCCGTCCAAGTAGTCTCTCTGAGCTTAAAGAATTAGGCCGCTTATTGGTTCAGCTGTATAGCCAGCACAGCCAACAACAACTACTTGAACCGCCTTATCCAAAGCATTGGCTAGACCGTTATAGTAATTTTTACGCCGAAGCAAATGATGTTCGTGAAGCATATAGTACATGGCAGCGTAATATCCGCCAGCATCAGGCTGCGCTCGATGCTCAAGCGACCCGTCTTCAACGTATTGCGACCTTAGAGTTACAAATTGAAGAGCTTGAGGAAGTCATTCAAACCGATTACAAAGAAATCGAGCAAGAGTTCGATCGCCTCAGTCATCATGAACATATCATGCAAGACTGTAGCTATAGTCTAAATGCACTTAATGAAGCTGAACAAAACATTACTCAAGAAATGTCGTCGATCATTCGCCGTCTAGAGTCTCATGCGGGGCGTAGTGAGCAGCTTTCCGAAATTTATAATTCGTTATTAAATGCGCAAAGTGAAATTGATGATGCCACATCAAATTTACGTCAATTTATTGACCGTCAGAGTTTCGATCCTGAACGGATGGAAGAACTGAACTCCAAGCTAGAGGTTTTCCATCGACTTGCTCGTAAATACCGTACTCAACCAGAAACACTTAAAGAAGAGTACGAAACTTGGCAAAGTGAGCTTGAGCAATTACATCAGTTAGAAGACCCTGAAACTCTGGCTGAACAAGTAGAAAAGTCACATCAAGAATTTTTAGAAAAAGCCCAGCATTTAGACAATATTCGTCGTGAAGCTGCTGCCCCACTTGCAAAACAATTAACTGAACAGGTTAAACCTTTAGCGCTACCTGAGGCCCACTTTGAGTTTAAGTTTGAACCATTAGAACAACCAAATGCAGAAGGTTTAAGTTTTATTCAACTTTTATTTACTGCCAATAAAGGCATACCTCCTCAACCATTGGCACGTGTAGCATCTGGTGGTGAGCTTTCTCGTATTGCACTCGTTATGCAAGTCATGAATGCTGAAAAGACCGAAGCAGAAGTTTTGGTATTTGACGAGATTGATGTCGGAATTAGTGGTGGTACAGCTGAAGTGGTTGGACGTTTATTGGCCGACTTGGCTCAGCATGTCCAACTTTTATGTATTACCCACCAAGCACAGGTGGCTGCACAATCCGATCAACATTTGTTAGTCAAAAAACAACAAACTGATCCGGCAAGTAGTACTATTGTACAACTTGATGAAAATCAAATTATTTCCGAGCTAGCACGCATGTCAGGAGGTGTTGAAATTAATGAAACAACCTTGCAACATGCTAAACAATTACGTCAACTTAAATTTCAGGCTTCTTCAACTTAATAAAGAAAATGAGAGAAAAAGATTGGCGAAATCCGATTAACTCTTGTATGTTGATAAAAAGAACCTATATAGATAAAAAGGGTCGAGAGACCCTATAGCGACATTTTTTGAGGGAGAACCGCTTAGGTGACCAAACAATATATGACTCACCGTTGTCTGATTGCCCCGCCAGAAATGGCAGATGACTTTTTTGCAAATACAGTAATTTATCTTGCCCGTCATGACGAAGAAGGTGCCCAAGGTATTATTATCAATCGCCCTGCCGGTATCCAAATTAAAGAGCTACTCAATGATTTAGACATTGATGCAGACAATGTAAATCCGCATGAGGTTTTACAAGGTGGTCCTTTACGCCCTGAGGCGGGCTTTGTTCTTCATACAGGCCAACCAACATGGCACTCTTCTATTGCTGTGGGTGAGAATGTCTGTATTACTACCAGTAAAGATATTCTCGATGCGATTGCGCATAACGAAGGTGTTGGTCGCTACCAAATCGCCCTTGGTTATGCGAGTTGGGGGAAAAACCAGCTAGAAGATGAAATCGCTCGTGGTGACTGGCTTATCTGTGATGCCGACATGGATCTGATTTTTAACTTGCCGTACGATGATCGTTGGGATGCAGCCTATAAAAAAATTGGTGTAGATCGTACATGGCTGGCTTCTGAAATCGGGCACGCCTAATGACCGCAACGCAATCAAAATCAATTATGGCTTTTGACTTTGGCACTCAGAAAATGGGAATGGCGATTGGTCAGTCTGCCATTGAAAGTGCTAACCCATTACCACTTTTTGTGATGAAAGATGGTATTCCCAACTGGGACCAACTTTTAAAAATTGTGAAAGAGTGGCAGCCTGATTTGTTTATTGTTGGTCTTCCATTGAATATGGATGATAGCGAGTCAGAACTTTCAACACGGGCACGTAAGTTTGCACGTCGCTTACGCCATCAAACCAATATTGAAACGTGGATGATCGATGAACGGCTCACCACTCGTGAGGCAAGAGAAGAACTTGGTTTTTATCAAGAACAAGGTCGTGCCAAGAAGTTGTCAGCCGATAGTTTTGCCGCGGCTTTGCTAATTCAGAGCTGGTATCGCAATCCTGTTGGTTTAACGCCATAAAATAAAAAAAGCATGTTTCAAACATGCTTTTTTATTGAGTTTAAAAACTTAAAGCTTTTATTTTTCAATAATATGTACTGTAGCAGTACGGCCAGACACAAAAGCCAACTCATTTTTTGGTGCTTCGTCTAACACAATTTTTACAGGTACACGCTGCGCTAAACGAACCCAGCTAAATGTCGGGTTTACATTTGCAAGCAGTTTCGAACTACTTGAACGCTCACGATCTTCAATACCCGATGCAATACCCTGCACATGGCCTTTAATTTTCTGTCTATCACCCATTAATTGCACAGTTGCTTCATCGCCAATATGAATACGGTCTAATTTTGTTTCTTCAAAATATCCCACAACATAAAGCTGCTTACGATCTAGCAATGCTGCAACCGCTTGTCCAACTTGAACATAATTACCCGGACGCAAATCAAAGTTAGATAATGTTCCATCTGCCGGTGCAACAACAGCCGCACGGTGCATATTGAGTTCTGCTAAATGTAAATTACTTGTTGCTGCTTCAACCAATGCCTGTTGCTGTTTAATAGTGGCTTCAGCTTGTTGAATAGCAGCTTGAAGTTGCTCATGTTCCGCGTGTGATTGATCGCGAGTTGCAAAGACCTGATCTTGTTCCTGCTTAGAAATTGCACCATCCATTAAGTTTGAATAACGGTTTGCGTTTTTCTCGGCTAACTTAATGTTAGTACTCGACTTAATCAAGTTTGCTTTAGCTTGGGCTAGACCTGCTTGTGCTTGAGCATAGGCCGCTTTTGCTTTTGCCAAATCAGATTTTGCTTGCTCTACATCTAAAGCTCGGCGAGAGACATCAATTTTAAAAAGCACCTGACCTTTTTTTACAGTCTGGTTATCTTGAACTAATACTTCCGTTACAAGTCCTGCTACATCTGAAGAGACCTGAATAACGTCACCACGAACTCGACCATCACGTGTCCACGGCGCTGCATTATAATAGTTCCATAAATGCACAATGGTATAGACAGCAATCATTAATGCGACAATCAAAATCACTGGACGGATGACTTTTTTCAACTCCAATTGATTCATTTTACTCACCTAACTCAATCTTTAATCTGGCAATCATCTTTAAGCACCTAACCCAACAAAAATTTGGTGTATCACCAAAAGTAGTAAAAGGTAAAAACACAAATTGAAAATACTGGGTAATGCAATCCAGCCTTGTGCAATCCATTTGTTGGTTAAGGGACTTAACCAGCGAAAACATATATATGCAAAAATGGCTTGGACGAGCAAAGCAGGCACGTAAATACCGTAGACATTAAACTCACCCATGCGCTGTGGCTCCTGTAAGCGTACGATCTACATTCATTTGGTTTGATGAAACATGACACATGCTATAAGCAATATTATTTAGTGAAATAAATAATCTTTGACGCAGAGTCATATCTTCAATATTTGAAGCAAGTTGTTTAAGTTCAAATAAGGTTTGGTGAATGTGCTGTACCAATACATCACTTTCACCTTTTTCATTTTCTTTAGCTCTAAATAGCTCATCTAAATCTTGTTGCAAACGGCCAATGTGATGGGCCAATTCTGAAGATGTCGGAACTTGATTTGCTAGCTCTTGTAGTCGGCTTAAATCAATGATCGCACTTGATTCAACCAAAGCCTGTTGAATAGATTTTTTAATCTCTTCTGACTGAACCATTTTAGTATTTAAGACACCAACACGGTCTAACATCCCCCGTAAGTGAACTTTAAATTCAATACCATAAGGAATGTATATGGCTTGGCGCATCGCACGGTAATGTAAAGCCAAAATACGGTTTGCACTGGTATCGGGTGACATGGCACGCACAACATCAATAACGACTAACGACACCAATACGCCCATGACCATACCAAATGAACTGTCTAGGTAAGACACTGCATCCATGCTATAAGCATTGTGCAAGTTCAGGCCCATCATGGTATTAATACCCAGCACCATGCCCACTGGCATGAGTGCCTGATTCGCCATCATAGAAACCGCAAACAAGAACATTGGTAATAAAACGAGTCCCAGTTCCCAAAATGTGGTGACATGAGGAAAAATACCAAACGCGTAAATAAAAACTAAAACCGCCGAAGCCACACTGCCCCATATAAAAATACGTAAGACAGGAACAGGGTTATCTAGGGCTGTTAAGATACAGGCAGTGACTGCACCGATCTGTGCCATCATAAATCCAGCTTTCCAGCCAGAAAGAATCCACACACCAGTTACAATAAATGTAATCAGCACTGCACTAATACCCCCTCTGACTGCCACACCATGATCTCGGTGTAAACTTGGATAGGTCGTAGTCATTGGGGTAATGTTATCTGGAATCTCTTTATTACCTTGCTTGATGCGTTGCCATAAAACTTTTACAGCTAAAACATTACTAATGAAATGACGCACATCCATTTTCATGGCAGCCAATAACACTTGCTGATGTTCAGAAGCCGAATCATTTAAGTTCAAGAAATCATTTTCAAACTCGTCAGGTAACTGCAGAATATTTTCATCAGTCATCTGATCTTTTTGTTCTAGAAAATGAATCACATGCCCTGAAAGCTGCTTTAATTTATCTGAATGACTTTCAATAAAATTGAGTTCTTGCAGTTGTTTAATTCGTTCAGATAAGGCAACCAAGTTCGCAACCACCATCGACATTTGATGGAGCATTTCTTGCAAAGGTTTGGTCATGCCATGCAACTCACCTTTTTCATAGCTCAAGTGAACTGCCAGAGCATGAATATCGGTCGTATCACGAGTAATAGCAGCTAAAAGCTGTGTATTGTTTTGCTGTTGATCTGCATTTAACAAATTAGCAAACAGGTTTTCTGTATCTTTGAGAGTTTTCGTTACGCGCTGTTTGATTGCCGAACCAATATGCATGGGCAAAATAGTTGCAGACACAACCGCACTCGAAATCACACCAATAGAAATCTCAAGTACACGAGCCAAAGCAATATCAAAAATATTGTACTGATCAATATAAGTAATCGCGTTATACACAATCATTGCGGTTGAATAACCTGCCAACATAAATGCATAACTGCGAGGAGTACGGTCTAATAAAGACACATAAAGCGCAAAGCCCACCCATAGTGATAACACAACCGTAAAGATCCACGGCGTATTAATCAGATGCGGAGTAATGGTTAAGGCAATAATGGCCCCGCCTACCGTTCCCAATAAACGATAAACACACTTAGACGACACCATACCCGAATAAGGATTGGCGATAATCAGGACGGTACCGATCGACCACATTGGATTAATCAGGTCTAATTCGAACGATACAAATAATGCCAACATACCGGCAATAAATGTCTTTATTGCAAAAATTAGATCAAGCTTACTCGGGCGGAAAGCCAGTATTTGCTTTAATAACATGAACTCATCTCAAATATAGATTTGAACTGATGAGCATGCTCATCAGTGTCCGTTTGCTTTTAAAAAAAGACAATACGACTTTGTCATTTGCCTATAAGACAAATGAGTTAATGAGAGCATCCTTCAATACAATGATTTTTCCTACATCTCTGCATGATGTACCGAGATGATTTCAGTTTGACCGCTATTTATACGACCAAGCTTAGGAAAGAAGAGACATCGAGAAAGCCGGTAGAATAAACCAATTTCTCGATTAGATATTTTGTTGCACAATTTTTTCAAATTAAAGTGATTTAGTCAACTAAAATATCTTTATTTGATAATTTGATATGTTTTTAGTTAATCATATATGATGTGTGAATCAAGAGAACTTTTCTGATTCTGAGCGTAAAATATTTAAATCAGGTAGTTATCTTGGAATTGAGACAAAGCTTCAATTTTTCTGTTATAAGAACTCAAGTGTGACCCGTTTATTAAGGATACGAATAAGACATCATGGCAATTTCAAGTTTTGGCAAAATTTTAACCGTACTGGATTTATTTTCCGTTTCACGACCAGTGATTAATGTCGATATTATTTGCGAAGAACTTGGCTTGTCTAAACCGACCAGCTACCGTTATCTGAAAGAACTCGTATCAGCCGACTTATTAAAACGTATTAATGGTACTTCTGGCGATTACACTTTAGGCTCAAAAATAGCAGTTCTTGACTATGTATCTAGAACAACCGACCCATTGGTCCAAATCAGCACGCCATTTATGCGAAATATTGTAGAGCGTACTGAACTTTGCTGTTTACTCACCTATTTAAATGATGACTACTGCATTGATATTCATCATGAGATTTTTAAAGATACTGAATTACTTTCATATGGTCGAGGCTGCCCACGCCCAATTTATGTTGGGGCTTCACCAAAAACGATGGTTTCACATTTAAGCAAACAACGCATGCATGACTACTATGAACGTTTTCAACATGAGCTGTCTGAATCAGGTTTTGCTGTAGACGAACCTAGCTTTATTCAGCGTATGCGTAAAATAAAAAAACAAGGCTTCTATTTCTCGCAAGGTGAGATTGACCCCAATGTTTCAGGGCTTGCTGTACCCGTTCGTTTTTCGAGTAAAGAAGTTCCTTTGGCTTTAACGTTAGTCGCATCAAAGAACCGCTTTGATTTTTTAAATATTGAAAAGTTGATTGAAATTTTGCAAGAAAACGCGGCATTGATTGAGCAGCGCTTTATGGAACTTTCAGAAAAGGGCGAAATCTAAAATAATATTTTTGATAATTTAAAGTTTTCTTACACTTTGAAGCATTGAAAATATCCAAATATTCTCATATTATGATTTTAGCACCTATTGATGATTCTTTTCATCAGCAGCTCATCAATAGTAGGCTCTCCCTCAGAGGAATAAGCTCATGTTGCCATCATGGGCTTTTTTCTTGTCTAATTTTTAGAAAAAACTTATGAAAATTTGAACTGACGAAAAGTCAGGTTAATCCGTGGTTGTAAAATCTTGGTTGAACGATTTAAACGGTGTTGCCAATATTGTTGAGTCTCACCACGCATCACAATAAGTTGACCCGGTTGTAACCACATCTCAACTTTTTCTTTAGTTTGAATATGCCTAAAAGAGAACTTTCGCGTTGCTCCAAAACTTAAAGAGGCAATTGTAGTGGTTCTGGCTAAAGACACATCCGAATCACTATGCCAAGCCATTCCTTGAGTTCCGTCTTCATAAAGATTTGCCAAGCAAGAATTAAATTTTTCTGAAAGGATCTGCTCTACTTGCTGTTTTAGCTGAGCAAGTGCTTTGTCCCACGGTAAAGAATCACGAAAGACACCAGAATATTTATATCGATAATGCTCATCTCCATACCAAGCAACTTTACGAGGTGTTATAAAGTGCTTGCCATATAGCTTCGCTTCATCATGTCGCCACGCCAAATGGTGGTACAAATAATGAAAATATTGTTCAGCTTCTTCGGCAGTTAAAATACATCCATAATCCTGAACCTCACCATCATAAGGCAATAAGTTTGAACAAGGTTCTGGAGAAAATAAATCTAGTGTCATGCAATCTCCCCTTGCTGCTTAGCCATCTCCCAAGCTAACAATGCCAGTTTACGCCCTTTTTGCCAATGGTACTCACCGACCATTCCTGTTGCGCGAATGACCCGATGACATGGAATTAAATACGCAATCGGATTTTGGCCAATTGCTGTAGCCACTGCTCTGACTGCCTTAGGTTTTCCAATTTGCTCAGCAATATCTTGATAGGTTCGTAACTGTCCTTCGGGAATAGTAAGCAGTGCCTCCCATACTTGTAGCTGAAATGGTGTTCCTGCAAGATTAAGCGGTAATTTCTGCTGTAAATGTTCTGAGAAATCTTGTCTAAACCACTGTGCAATCTGTTGATGCCAAATCGGAGAGTGATTTTTTAATTGAGCTTTCGGAAAATACTGTTTAACGATTTCTTGTATGTTATCACTGTGATCAACAAAGCGAACAGAACAAATCCCTTTATCACTACTTACTACCAATAAGTCACCAAATGGACTCGTTTCAACTGAATAATTCAGTTCAACGCCATCACCTTGCTGCTTGTATTCACCAGGGGTCATCCCTTCAAGCTGAATAAACAAATCATGTAAACGACCCGTACCCGACAGTCCAGTATTTAAAGCCGTATCTAATAAACTACGTTGCTGCATTAAATAATATTTTGCTTGCTGCAAGCTCATATATTGCACAAACTTCTTAGGGCTAATGCCTACCCATTCTTGGAACTGCCGCTGGATATAACTCGGGCTTAAATTCATATATGTAGCGACATCTTCTAAGCTTGGTTGCTGGTCTAGATGTTCATATAAATATTCAATAATTGTGGCAATCGCAGCAAATTGCCGAGAAGAAAGCATTTGCATCTGTCACCTCCTTAGTACCCAATCTTACTTTAAAGTAGCCAAGACCCCATGACGACCCGATTCTTGCACTTTCCAATAAAAAAGCCTTTCGCAAGGAAAGGCTTTTGAACATCTTCTTAACTTTATGGCTGCTTTAGGTATGGCCATGCAGCTTTTAAATAAATAAACATTGACCATAAAGTCAAAATAACGGCGGTATATAACAAAGCATAGGCCAATACTTCTAAAGGCTGCCAATTCAACAGGAACACGCTAATCGCAATCATTTGAAATGCAGTTTTATATTTACCCACTGTTGATACAGCTACACTGGTCCGCGCGCCAAGTTCTGCCATCCACTCACGTAAAGCAGACACAGTAATTTCCCGTGAAATAATAACAATTGCAGCGAAAGCCATCGCAATTGTCGGTTTCCACTGCACTAAAACAATAAGTGCAGCTGCGACCATAAGTTTATCTGCAACCGGGTCTAGGAAACGGCCGAATGCTGAAGTCTGGTTTAAAGTTCGTGCTAAATAGCCATCAAACCAGTCGGTTACGGCAGCCAGCACGAAAATAGCCGTTAAGATAATATGACGTGTCATACTTCCTACGTGCTCACCAATACCTATTGCAGGCGGCCAATATGCAATCACCAAAAATACAGGAATAAGCGCAATACGCGCCAAAGTTAGGATATTTGGGATATTCAGGATTCGCCCTGTGGTCATAAACACCGCCAATTTAGTCTTCACGCATCTTTTAACAGACAAAGACACATACTTCAATATTGTATCTATCTGTAACAGCCACTTTATACGAAATATGTGAATCGAGAAAGTAGATTACTTAGGTAAATACCGTAACAGTTTGCCGCAAGATTGCAATTAAATGATTATTTTGATCCCAAAGATATGCATATTCTGTGGAGTACCCCTCAGCTGCATATTCAGTAGTTACTTTATATTTAAACCAGTCACACAACTGGTGCCGAACTGGATGAACATAAGTAATATGCCATGATAAAGAACTTGCAGGTGCAACTTGCTTAAACATAGGCAAAACACCCGGTGGCCAAATATCCATAAGAACAATCAAATCAGATAATGTCATTTGACGATTCGCATGCTGCTCTGGTGAGAACCTTGACCAGCCACCAAAGTCGGGGTGTTTACTTCCCGTTACCGGATAATTCCCCTCAGCCCAACAGACTTCAAAATGCTGAAAGCATTCAGGCATATGTTTCGCAAAAGGAATGACAGATAAGTTTTCAGGTGGCACATAAGCAGGGACGACTGGCTCTTGCTTTACCTCAATACTCGATGCACGAGAAGCCCCAAAACTTGCAACCAAAATCGTTTGTACTGCATCATCTTGCCATAAACGTGCTTCAAGCGTAGTGACTGACTTTCCTTCTCTTAAAACTTCAATAGTCAATCGGGCAGCGCCTTGTTGTACAGGGCCTACAAAAGTAACACTACAACTTAATAATCTTTTATTTGAATCTTGAATATAGGAGCATGCCTTTTGCATTAATAACCCAGCAACAAGGCCACCAAAAACGGTGCGGCCCTGTAACCATCCTGCAGGTATATCAAACCATTCATTTTGTTTTACATCTTCCCATAGTTGCAGTAATGACATTCATATCCCTAAATCATGCGCATGATTAAGAAATATCTTTCATCATTTTGACCAATATGTGAATGATCATTCAGCTATTAATTTACGAGCGCTTTTGTCACTCATCTTCTCAAGATATGACTACTCATGCAAAATTTTATAAATCGTTCTTGCCATCACTTCACCTAAGCCCGGCACGACTGTCAGTTCTTTTTCAGATGCTTTTAAAACACCTTGAATCCCACCAAAATGTGTTAATAAATCTCGACGGCGTTTAGGTCCTAAGCCCGGAATTGCTTCTAAAACTGAGGTGCTACGGCGTTTATCACGTTTAGCGCGGTGTTTAGTAATGGCAAAACGGTGAGCTTCATCACGCACCTGTTGAATCAAATGTAGCGCCTTACTATCTTCAGGTAACTGGATTTTTGTGCCATCGGTAAAATGAAGCGTTTCAAGCCCCGGTTTACGGCCTTCACCTTTCGATACACCTACCATAAAAGCTTCTAACCCAAGCTCTTGCATTACTTCCATGGCCATATGGAGCTGGCCTTTACCACCATCAATTAAAAGCAGATCTGGTAACATTGCCTTTTTATAGCGACGCGTTAAAGCTTGGCGCATTGCTGCATAATCGTCACCCGCAGTAATATCTTGAATGGCAAATTGGCGATAGTCCCGTTTACGTGCTCCACCTTGGTCAAACACTACGCATGATGCGATCGGTGCTTCGCCCATGGTATGACTAATATCAAAACATTCAATCCGATCAATTGGACGGCCAACTACCTGCTCAAGCTGGTGGAAACGCTCATTGAGTTCTAAGTGGTTACTCAACTGCCCTTTAATTGCATGTTGAACATTCATTTCGGCAAGTTCTAACCATTCAGCACGTGTTTCTCGTACACTGCTCTTAATCTGGACTTTCTTTCCAAACTGCTGTGCTAAGGCTTCTTCTAGCTCTTTACGGTCAGGTAAGGCAGTATTCACAATCAGTTCGCTTGGTACTTCATCGGCAACCTGAAAGTAAAAGTTTGCCATGAAGTCACTTAGCATTTGACCAAGGTCATCGCCTAACATATCAGGGAAATAGCTTTTACCTCCCAACATACGTCCGTTACGTACATGCATAATCTGCACACATGTCACGCCAGCCTGATAGGCAATTGCCAAAATATCAGCTTCACCTTTCACTTTGAAAACAGCTTGCTGTGCTTGTACTTCGCGAAGTAAAGACAACCGATCTCGATAAAAAACCGCTTTTTCAAATTCAAGATCTGCCGCTGCCTGCTCCATTTTCGCAATCAGTTCCTGGTTTAACTCTTTGGTATCACCTTGTAAGAAACGAATACTGTTATTCACATCTTCTTTGTAATCTTCTGGTGAGACCAAGCCTACACACGGAGCCGAACAACGTTTGATTTGATATTGCAAACATGGACGTTTGCGCTGTGAAAAGTAACTATTTTCACACTGACGGACATTAAAAAGCTTTTGTAAAACCAGTAAGGTATCTCGGGCACTATAAGCACTTGGATAAGGCCCAAAGAATTTACCAATTTGGTGCTTACCTTTGCCACGTCCACTGGCAATTCGCGGATAAGGTTTATCTGCCGATACAAAGATATAGACATATGACTTATCGTCACGCAGCATAATGTTATAAGGCGGACGATGTTGTTTAATTAAGTTTTGTTCTAAAAGCAGCGCTTCGGTTTCTGAACGCGTAACTAGCGTTTCAATATCATAAATTCGAGCGACTAAAGCTTGAGTTTTCGGATGCTCAATGGTTTTAACAAAATAACTCGACACCCGATTTTTTAGATTTTTAGCTTTACCAACATATAACAACTCCCCCTCTTTCCCTAGCATCTTATAAACGCCTGGAAGTTGGGTCAGATTAGCTAAAATTTTTTCAATATGGGGACGAGCGTTTTGATTCACTATTGGCATACATGGCTTAATATTGAATACCTAATGTGATGTTTTCACCTTTACTTTTCAAGTGCTTTACTGTGCCAGAACCTAAATTTGAAAAGGGATAGGGAACTAGCCCGACAAAGTGTGTCGTACTTCCTTAAGAGTCGAGGCGATAGTAACTATATTTCACATCTTTTTCTTTATAGACCGCATAGGTTTTTTGACGGAAATCAGAGAACCAGCCATTGCCTGTGTAACCTGCAATATGCCCGTAAGTATGACCACTGGTACGTTCGATAATATAAATATCCCCTTCTTGAGGACGATTAAATGCCGGCTTGATTTTCTTATAACCATTCTTTTCTAAGGTGTGCCCCCAGTCAGATGCAGCTACAGGATGCTTTGATACATCTGCACCCGCAGCTTGTAAGGCAATGCGAATATTCTTGGCACATTTTTCTTTACTGTGCTTTGCAGACATACTTTCAAGCTTACTTGAGAACTTATGTAGATCAATATTTTGATCTTCCGATTTATGTCGTTTAGAAGCCGATCGATGAAGTTTTTTATTTCCCGAAGAAGCTTTGCTTAACATCGCTTTCGTTTTTAAGTCACCTTGAGAACTTTCTTCTTTTCTCACTTTGATATGGTGAACATATGCATGAGCTGCGTGATGAGCATGAGCCATTGTAAAACCTACTTCCGCTAACCAAGTCTTCGAAAAAACCGCGCCATTGTAGAATCAAAATTATCTGTTGGCTTTTAATAGTTGTAACAAATTGCCAGCACTGTGAAATGAGTCACAAAATTAATTTGTCGTTTTTAATACCTATAAAAAAACGCCCTTTCGGGCGCTTTCATTAAAACACGTATGGTCGAACAAAAATCAGGAAGAAAATTCCAAGCATGAGGAACCACTTCAAGAAGTAATACAATTTACGGTTTTTAGCTTTTAAAGCTTTAGCTTTAATACGAATTTGGTAAACATAACCAAAGGCTTTATTTAAGCCCCCTGTTTGGTCACCAGTTTCATTCGGTGAACTTGCCGCAGTCATCACATTACGACCAAACCAATGGTTGAAACGTTCCATCCATTTTACTTTCATTGGACGTTCAACATCGGCAAAGAAGATGATACGGTTTTGATCGGTCTTATTTTCAGCATAGTGAATATAAGTTTCGTCAAACACGATACTTTGACCATCACGCCAAGAGTATCTTTCACCATCTACGTCAATGAAACAACGGTCATCATTCGGAGTAATCAGACCTAAATGATAACGGAGTGACCCCGCATATGGATCACGGTGTCTGACCAAACGGCTGTCAGGAGCAAGCTCTGTAAACATTGCCGCTTTAATGGTTGGTAATGTTTTGAGTAAAGCCGTTGTTTTTGGGCAAAGCTCAGCAGCAGAAGGATGGCTTGATTCATACCACTTGAGGTAAAAACGTTTCCATCCTGTTTTAAAGAACGAGTTAAAACCTAAGTCGTTATAGGTACTTGATGCTTTAATCCCACCTTGATCATATAAAGCTTTCGCTTCATCTCGAATCATTTCCCAATTTTCATCTAACACTTTTAAATCTTTAAAGTGTTGAGTGTCGATATAGGGTTGATTCGGTACCTTTGAAAAGATGTACATTAAAAAGTTAATCGGTGCGAGCAAGGTTGAATGGTCAAAAAATTGACGATAAAACGAGTGACGCACTTTGCCGCGATGTTGGATATACAATGCAGATATCACAAAAATCGCTAATATGATCCACTTAATCATATTGCTACTCTTTCAAAGTTTAGGGCAACCTTACCTTAATTTTCTAAGGTAATAGCAACCGGAAGTTTATTTAATTGTCGCAAATTTTAACAAAATTGACTTATAAAAAGCGAATGTAAAAAATTAAACATTGTATTTCGGAAAATTAAGAGGCCTTAATATAAAAAAAGTGCTTAATTTGTTATGGTGATCATTCATTAGAAAATTGTGTCTTTGTAGTCGACTTTTTTAGACATTACCCCAGAACAATTGACCTTTTTGACAAGAAGTGAATAGGATAAAATTCTCATTTTTTATATAAAAAATTAAAGATTTATACTTTTTATAAATAAAAACTTAAATTAAAACAAAAGCCTTTACTCAGCAGCTATCTCTATGATTTTCTTTATGCATTTAATTGGTATGAATTCAATTAAAAATAAGATGACCCTTGCGTCACGGCTTGATACAACTTGTCGGGTTCTTTTTAGATATAGTTATCGTAAGATTAGCGAAGCATAAATGTGTACCGGAGCTGTACACACGCTTCATAACATCAACTTAGAAATCCTCCAAAACTAAGGAGATCAGGCATGATCCACGCTGGCAATGCCATTACCGTCCAAATGCTTGCGGACGGAATTGCAGAATTCCGCTTTGACTTACAAGGTGAGTCGGTCAATAAATTCAACCGTGCAACAATTGAAGATTTCAAAGCTGCTATCGCGGCTGTAAAAGCTAATAACGATATTAAAGGCTTAGTTGTTACCTCGGGCAAATCTACATTCATTGTTGGTGCAGATATTACCGAATTTGGTCAAAACTTTGCACAAGGCGAAAAAGCGATTGTTGACTGGCTTATGCCTGTTCACGAAATCTTCAATAGCTTTGAAGATTTAGACCTTCCAAAAGTTGCTGCTATTAACGGCATGGCTTTGGGTGGTGGTTTTGAAATGTGTTTAGTTTGTGACTATCGCGTGATGTCAGAAGCTGCACAAGTCGGTTTACCAGAAATCAAACTCGGTATTTACCCTGGTTTCGGTGGTAGTGTTCGTTTAAGCCGTCTCATTGGTATTGATAATGCAGTTGAATGGATGGCAATGGCTACTCCAAAGAAACCGGCTGCTGCACTTAAAGATGGCGCTGTAGATGCTGTGGTTGCTGCGGACAAATTACTTGACGCTGCTACTGATCTGGTTAAGCAAGCGATTTCTGGTCGTTTAAACTGGAAAGCAAAACGCCAAGAAAAACTTGAAGCTGTAAAATTGAACCCACTTGAACAAATGATGGCGTTCAACACAGCAAAAGGTGCGGTACTTGCTAAAGCAAATCCTGCTCAATACCCTGCTCCAAAATTATTACTTGATTCATTACAAGCTGGTGCAAGCCTTGCACGTGATGAAGCGTTAAAAGCTGAGGCTGAAGGCTTTGCCAAAGCAGCCGTAACTCCTCAAGCTGAAGCATTAATTGGTTTATTCATTAATGACCAAGTTGTTAAAAAAGCATCTAAGCAACATGAAAAAGGTGCTCATCCTGTAAACCAAGCTGCTGTACTTGGTGCAGGTATCATGGGTGGTGGTATTGCTTACCAAGCGGCAAGCAAAGGCACTCCAATCATCATGAAAGATATTGGTAACCCACAACTTGCATTAGGTATGAAAGAAGCAAACAACTTGTTAACCAAGCAAGTTGAACGCAAGAAAATGAAACCTGCGCAAATGGGTGAAACACTTGCTCGCATCCGTCCTACTTTAAGCTACGAAGAGTTTAAAGAAGTTGACATCGTGATCGAAGCGGTAACTGAAAATCCAAAAGTAAAAGAAATCGTACTTGCTGAAACTGAGAAAAATGTTCGTGAAAACACGATCATTGCTTCGAACACCTCTACCATTTCAATTACACGTTTAGCAAAAGCATTACAACGTCCTGAAAACTTCGTTGGTATGCACTTCTTCAACCCAGTTCACATGATGCCACTTGTTGAAGTTATTCGTGGTGAGAAAACTTCTGAAGAAGCAATTGCAACTACGGTCGTGCTTGCTCAAAAAATGGGTAAAACACCAATCGTTGTAAATGACTGCCCAGGATTCTTGGTTAACCGTGTATTGTTCCCTTATTTCGGAGCATTTGACCTTCTTGTAAAAGACGGCGCAGATTTCCAGCAAATTGACAATGTAATGTCTAAGTTCGGTTGGCCAATGGGTCCTGCTTATCTGATCGATGTTGTAGGTATCGATACAGGTGTACATGGTGCTGAAGTGATGGCTGAAGGTTTCCCTGACCGTATGAAGCCAGACTACAAAGGCGCGATCGAAGCAATGTACGAAGCGAAGCGTCTTGGTCAAAAGAATGATGTAGGTTTCTACAAATACGAACTCGACAAGAAAGGCAAGAAAGCAAAAACTGTTGATCCAACAGCGTATGAAGTAATTGCTCCATTCGTAACTGGCGAAAAACGCGAATTTGATAACCAAGAAATTATTGACCGTATGATGCTTGCTCTTTGCAATGAAACTGTTCGTTGCTTAGAAGACAACATTGTAGCGACTGCGTCTGAGGCAGACATGGCAATGATTATGGGTATTGGTTTCCCTCCATTCCGTGGTGGTCCATGCCGTTACATCGACCAAACAGGTGTTGCTGAATACGTTGCACTTTGCGACAAATATGCCCACTTAGGTAAGGCTTATGAAGCGCCACAAATGTTGCGCGACATGGCTGCTAACAACAAAAAATTCTACGGTTAAGGAGCGACGTGAATGGCTACTTTAAATCCACGTGACGTTGTGATTGTTGATGGCGTTCGTTCTGCCATGGGCAAATCTAAAAACGGTATGTTCCGTAATGTACGTGCCGACAGTTTATCTGCTGAACTTGTACGTGCGCTCGTTGCCCGTAACCAGTTTGATGTAAATGAAGTTGAAGACCTGATTTGGGGCTGTGTAAACCAGACCCTAGAACAAGGTATGAACATTGGCCGTAATATCGGTTTATTGGCTGGCTTACCTAAAACTGTGGCTGGTCAAACAGTTAACCGTCTTTGTGGTTCTTCTATGCAAGCGATCCACACTGCGGCTGCACAAATTGCAACAAACCAAGGTGATATCTTCATTATTGGTGGTGTAGAGCACATGGGCCACGTAGGTATGATGCACGGCATCGACCTTAACCCTGAAGCATCTAAACACTACGCTAAAGCATCTAACATGATGGGCTTAACTGCTGAAATGTTAGGTCGCATGAACGGCATTACCCGTGAAGAACAAGATGCGTTCGGTGTTGAATCTCACCGTCGTGCTTGGGCTGCAACTCAAGAAGGCCGTTTCAAAAATGAAATCATTGGTATTGAAGGCCACGATGCAAATGGCTTTAAAATCCTTTGCGACATCGATGAAGTGATTCGTCCAGATGCAAACCTTGAAGCGTTCAAAGCATTAAAACCTGTATTTGACCCTAAAGGTGGTTCAGTAACAGCAGCAACATCTTCTGCTCTTTCTGATGGCGCTTCTGCAATGTTGCTTATGTCTGCTGAACGTGCACAAGCATTAGGTTTAAAACCACGTGCCGTGATCCGCTCTATGGCGGTTGCTGGTTGTGATGCAGCAATCATGGGTTATGGTCCAGTTCCAGCAACTCAAAAAGCGCTTAAACGTGCTGGCTTATCAATTGCTGATATCCAGACTGTTGAGTTAAATGAAGCATTTGCTGCACAAGGCTTGTCTGTTCTTAAAGGCTTAGGTCTGTATGACAAACAAGACATCGTGAACTTAAATGGTGGTGCAATCGCTCTTGGTCACCCACTAGGTTGTTCAGGTGCACGTATCACCACTACGTTGTTAAACGTAATGGAACAACAAGATACTCAAATCGGTCTTGCAACGATGTGTATCGGCCTTGGTCAAGGTATCGCAACAGTGATCGAACGTGTTTAATTAACACCAAGATAAAAAAATCCCCGCTCAATGCGGGGATTTTTTTATCGACCTTTTAAACCATCTTGAATTTGCTGCTGTAATTTCAAAATATCATCTAAATTTACTTTCATCGTACCCTCACGATAAGCATCGACATTACTTCGATTAATATTCAAATCTTTTAACATTACAAAGATACCATTGGTTGGATCAGAAGATTGGATTCCACCCGCAACAGCTAGAATATATTCTCGTAAAAATGGAGAAAGCTGAGACAAGTCTGGCTGTGCCATGACAGGTTGATAGTCTACTGTCGTCATACCTTCAGGGACAAAAGCATTCTGTATATCGTTATGAGTTTTATACTCACGATGTTGTAGAGCCTGACGCACTTTTTTATCTTCTTGAAATGGGACAAAGCCTACTTCTTCACGTAGCTCAGATTCGGCCATAACGCGAATTGTAGGTAAAGTAGCCACTTCTTCTGCTTGAACAGTTGGTAAACCCATAAAAGCAAATACAGCAATGAAGGCTGATTGTTTTAGAAAGTTCATAACTTGCTCCCAAAATCAGTCACCCTACGCGAACTCAAAATGATGACTAAATAAAATGTTCTATAAATAGGCTACAACAAAGTCATTTTTGATTCAGTAATGCTCAGATAAACGGTAAATATAATTAAAATTTTTAATGTAATAGTCAGGGATTTTTATCCATAGAAAACTGAATATATAGAATCACCCTATAAATTAAATATAACCATTTATAGGGTGGGATTTATCTTATAAGTTTTATTCACTTTCTAACATTTCTTTTAAAGAATTGACTAATTGCGGAAATTCCGTATAACCTTCCCGACCTAAAAAGTGCCCACCATTAGGAACGGTAATATAAGGCGCATCAATATCCTTAGCCAATTGAATCGTTAGTTGTGGTGGAACCAAATCATCATTATCAGATAAATAAACCAGCTTTTTCTTTATGTCACGGAAATAGTTGGTGTCGACTTTACTCTTTGTTATATAAGGACTAAGAGGTGAAGAGTCTGAAATTGGACCAGAGAATCCGGATACTAAAATCATTCCTCCAATATTTTGATAATCATGTCTTTGTAAAAAGTGTAGCAAGGTAATTACCCCTAAACTGTGGGCAACAAAATAAGTATTTTCATTAACTGCAGGAATCTGCTCATCTAATACTTTCTGCCAAGCATCGACGTCCGGATGCTCAGAATCTGGAAATGGTATTAAAGTAACAGTTGTATTTTCCTCTTCTATTTGATGTTTTAGGTCCAAAAACCAATGATCTTTAATAGAAGCTGAGTAACCGTGAAGCACAAATATTTGACGCATGTTCTTCTCCTGTAATTCAAGGGTTTTGGCATTTGTAACAAATGACATTAATCCGAATATCACCAATAAAATGAGTTTTCTAATCATTGAACAAGTACCATTTTGAAATATAAAAACATGCTAAACTATGACACCACTGTTAAGGTCAATCCTATTTTATGAACTTAGCTAAAGTTTCCGAGCTCACGAAAGTAAGCCCACGTATGCTGCGGTATTATGAAAATTTAGGGCTTATACAGCCTCATCGAACCAGCAATAATTATCGAAGTTATACGCAAAAAGATATTGAAAATATTAAGAAAATTAAAATATTAAATGATGCAGGTATGAACCTGAAAGACATTCATGTTTTATTGCCATGTTTTGATTTAGATGAACGGGTATTTACGCTGTGTCCAGTGGTTCAAGAAAAACTGCAAACAGAACTTAAGCATGTGTCCGATCAGTTAAACAAACTGCAAACTTCTCAAAGTTTATTACAATCTTTCTTGGCAAAAGGAAAAGCTGAGAGCACCAATATTTAAAAAGTGATGCTCCTCCTGTCGCTATTCTTTTAACTCCCCTTCTAAGGCAGCTACATTCTTTTTCTTAATTTTTTCAATTTTTGCATTAAGTTTTAAAACGTCTTGATACAGTGCATTAAACTTTTTGACCTGAGCATTTTCATGGAAAAGTATCATCTGATCTTTCTTTTGCCATGGATAAGTTTTTAAAAGCTTAAACATTTCTTCTGCTTTATCTAAAATTTGTAGCTCAATCATAAAAATTGCATGGTCCTGATCGGCTTTTTGCTGAGCTCCTAATTTTATTTCGAGGATTTGTCTCATCTCTTTATCAACAGACAGTTCCTGAATTTTTGCCAAGAAGGTTTTATGAATTTTTTCATATTCGGATTGATACTTATCTGAAGCTCTGCGAACATCGGCTAACATTTTTTCGGTTTCAGCATATTTTTGTTTTTTATCATGATCTAAACGGTCAACATTTAAGAACGTATCCCATTTCGCCGCTTTTAATTCTCTTAAATATTCATTACGTGCGTTCACATTTTGGACCCAATAACTCAAAAGAAACTCTGAGACTTGTTTGTAGTGTCCTGCCAGCCGTTTATCGTGAATATCAAGTTGTACAGGTTTAGTCCAGTCTTGGGCCTGATCATAAAGCTGATTCATTTTTTCAGTCATTACCACATCAAACATTTGACTGCTATCTTTGGCTTGCTGCTGTTTTATATGTTGATAGGTAAAAAAAACAATACTCGTAATAACAACCAGACTTGCAATTGCAATCAAAACTCGGCGCATAAACACCTCCTATTTCCATTCTTATAGTTTTGCTCTTTATAGTTATAAAATAGAGCTTATAGTTCTTTATATGCCATTTATTTCACAATACGCAACACTCTATTCTCCATTCAATGCTTTAAATCCGTGTACATCATCCCTATTATGATGGGTAAATTATATTTATGAGATTCTCCCATGCGTGTTGATGTCTGGTCTGATGTAGTATGCCCTTTCTGCTATATCGGCAAAAAACGCCTTGAACATGTCGCTGCCGAGGCAGGTATCGAGCTTGATATTCACTGGCATAGTTTCGAACTAGATCCTGATGCTCCCGCAAAACATGACACTTCAAATACTGAGCGTTTAGCTAAAAAATATGGCCGTACCTATGAAGAGATGGAAGAAATGGAACGCAACATTGCGGCCATGGCTGCTTCTGAAGGTATTGACTTCCAATGGCAAAAAGCCAACTCAGGCAATAGCTTTAATGCACACCGTATTATCCACCTTGCACAAAGTAAAGGTTTAGGAAACGAAGCAAAAGAAGCCTTTTTCCATGCTTATATGACTGAAGGTTTAGCTATTGGCGAACGCGAAGTTGTAGAAGAAATTGCTTCTCGTATTGGCCTTGATAATGCCGAAGTTGAATATGTACTCGATACAAATGAGTTGGCTGACTTTGTTCGTCATGATGAAAAAATTGCACATGAGCAACTCAATGTAACTGGCGTACCTTTCTTTGTATTTGACCAAAGAATCGCACTTGCAGGAGCACAACCTCGTGAAGTGTTTTTACAAGTACTAGAACAAGCACAACTCAAGGCAAATGCTGAAAATATCGAGCAAGATGACGCAGCTGTTTGTAATGATGAAACATGCGATATTCCACAAAATAAATAGGCTTAACGATAAAGTGTGAACGAGTCGTATGTTTTATCACCATTTTAGCAATAGAGCGTTCTAAAAAAAGAACTATTCAATTGTTTAAAATCGGTTTATGATTGCGGCTTAGAATATTCGCGCTGTAATGTTCTGTTTTTTATGTGTTTAATGATCGGAATTTGAAGTTTCCTTGATCAAAAACTCCCCCTAGTTTGGGGGATTTTTTTTGCTTAAAAATTCTCGCTAATAGCTTAAACTTTTTAATTAATTTCAAATATGTAAGAAAAGTTAAATTTACTTAAGTTTTGTGTCGTCCTCTTGATTTTATTAGAAAAATCTACAAAAGTGACAATAACAACAAAACATAAAGATAGATATGAAAACATTTCACATCATTACATATCGGCAGCTTTTTGCCCTTTTGACCTTAGGATTTGGTTCAGTATGTATGGCTCATGCAGAAGTAAATTCTTCCTCAACCCAACAAGTAAACGGTTTGTCATCTGGAGCACAAGCCGAAGAAAATAAAGATGAAAATCTTTTAGACCAAATTCCAAGATGGATTGATGCAACCCCAACGATTTTCCCGGAGCAGTCCAACGAACCGATTGTTCCACCAACCGAGCAAACCGAAGATCAGACTTGGTTTGACCGTAAACAAAAGAAAATCCGTAATTGGGCCGATCGTACATCTGGAAAAATTGATAATTGGTTTGGTGAAGTTGATCCACAAAAACCCGCGTCAGCCACCATTCGGGTCATGATCGATAACTATTGGAATGAATATGATAATTATGAAATCAAGCCCAGAATTCGCGGTAAGATTAAATTACCTACTCTAGAGAAGCGTTTAAGTGTGGTATTTGGTGATGACTCTTTAGATGACGAATTTAATAATAGCCCAGCCAATATCAATCAAAACCCAAATCAAGATCCAAATAAAAAGTTAGATGGTAAACGAACTCGAGATGACAACAGCTCAATCGCATTACGTTGGTCAAATTTCTCGAAAAAGCTACCTTTTGAAACAGACGCTGACTTAGGTATCCGTTCTGGCGATGATATTTATGTCCGTTTAAAAGCATCAAGAGACTGGCAGCTCCGTAATGATTTTAAATTTTATGCAGAACAAATTTATCGTTATGGCATAGATAGTGAAAACTACTTACGTACTAATCTTGAACTCACTCATGCTCGTCCAAATCAGCCGATCTTATCAAACCAGTTCAGCTTAACTTATGCCGATGATCAAGACGATGATTTGACATGGGAAAACCGTCTTTTCCGAGAACATAGCTTCTTTGCAAATAACCGTTTTAACTATGGTATTTATACAGGTGGCTACTACAATGACAACGATTTACGTTTAAACAGTTGGGGACCATTTGTATCCTGGCGTCAGCCTGTTTTACGTGAATGGTTCTTTGTACAAGGCGACCTCAATTACTTTAATGACCATCGTGAAGATCGCAACCATTATGTGAGCACATTCTTACGATTAGAAGCCCTTTTCTAAGCTTAAAAATCACCTTGGGTTCCCCATCCAAGGTGATGAATAATAAAATACTTTTAAATAAAAATTTAAGCTTTTCTTCTTACAATAACGAGCTAATTTTTGATTCCTGATCTTCAGAAAAATGAATCAATTCTCTTCTTTTTCATTTGAATACAGATCTACTGCCTTACTTTGCATTTATAGCTTAGGTATGTTGGTTTTAATTCCTCATATACAGCTTTTTCCTACTTCTTTGAAACACTCACGCTCTACAAGGCGAACCCTGTATTCGTCTGTGGTTACTCTCAAAACAAAAAGTCAGTCTGTATCTTTTTTACATTCACCATGCGAAGTAGTACCAAGTCTTAGTTCAGATACCGCACTTATTCAGGACCTGATGGCTGTATTTGGAAATGATACGTTATGGAGTCGCGCAGCCCAACGCAAACATCCTTATAAAACCTTTGGCAAGGTCAAGAAGAAAGCTTCAACTCTTCATGTTTCAGAAAATAATCCGCTCACAGCAAGTTGGAATACCATTTCAACCTGGATGCCGTTTGAAAATGATCTTGATCTAGGCTCAAACTCGGAAAGTGATGTTTATGTACAATTTCTTGCCAAGAAAAAATGGAATTTACGACATAACATTAGTCTAGATACTGAGCAAATTTTCCGATATGGTTCGACCAGCCGGAATTACACTGAAACGACGCTGAACCTAACTCAGAAAATACAAGATAACACATTATTTTCCAGTACATTTAATGTAAATAAGAGTGGAAAAGAAGATTACAACTGGGGGAATTGGACTTTCCAACAATTTGAATTTGTAAAAGATAATCGTCTGACTTACGGTATTTATAGCGGTGGTGTATATGCCAATAACGATATCCGCCTAAATAGTTGGGGGCCTTATATTTCATGGCGTCGACCGATATGGAGAGATTGGATTTTTATGCAAAATGATCTTAATTTCTTTAACCATCTTGATGATGACCCCAAGCATCAGCTCAGTGTCCAAATGAATCTAGAAGCTAATTTTTAGACAAAAACCATCAAATTGTGGATAACTCTTTCTTTATCCACAAAAAAGCCCCTGATAATTCAGAGGCTTTTTCTATTACAAAATTATTTTAGCAACAAGCTATTAATGCGCTTCACATAAGCTGCCGGATCTTCCGGTAATCCACCTTCTGCAATCACCGCCTGATCAAAAATCACATTCGCCAAATCATCAAATTGTTCTGAACCTTCAAGTTTTTTCACTAAAGGATGCTCAGGGTTAATTTCTAAAATTGGCTTGATTTCAGGTACGGCTTGCCCTGCTTGTTTGAGCATACGAATAAGTTGAGGAGACAACTCGCCTTCACTAGTCACTAAACATGCCGGAGAATCTACCAAACGAGTCGTTACACGGACTTCTTTGGTTTTAGCCTTCAATGAGTCACTTAATTTCTCAACAACAGGTTTAAACTGTTCAGCCGCTTGCTCAAGTGCCTTTTTCTCTTCAGCATCTTGCAAGTCACCTAAATCAACTGCACCTTTAGATACATTCTTCAATGGTGTACCGTCAAACTCGTGAACAAAGTTCATTGCCCACTCGTCAACACGCTCTGCCATTAATAATACTTCAATGCCTTTTTTCTTAAACAACTCCAACTGTGGAGAGTTCTTAGCAGCAGCTAAACTTTCAGCAGTCACATAATAGATAGCTTTTTGGCCTTCTTTCATGCGTGCCTTATAGTCCGCAAAAGAAGTTGTTACTTCATCATTTGTTGAAGTTGCATAACGTAATAATTTTAAAATACGTTCGCGGTTACCGAAGTCTTCACCCAAACCTTCTTTAAGAACTGAGCCAAACTCAGTGTAGAACGTTTTGAATTTTTCTTGGTCTTTTTCATCTTCAGATTTAGCTAAGCCATCAAGCAAAGTGAGTACACGGCGTGCGTTACCTTCACGGATTGTCTTAACATCACGGCTTTCTTGCAACAACTCACGGCTGACATTAAGCGGTAAATCAGCGCTGTCCACTACACCTTGTACAAAGCGTAAATAGTTTGGAATTAGATTGTCCGCATCATCCATAATAAATACGCGTTTTACATACAGCTTAATTCCTGCTTTTGCTTCACGTGTAAAAATGTCATGAGGTGCTTTACTTGGAATATAAAGTAACTGGGTATATTCCGTACTACCTTCTACACGGTTATGTGCCCATGCAAGCGGAGCTTCAAAATCGTGAGTTAAGTTTTTATAGAACTCAACATATTGCTCTTCAGTCACTTCACTCTTGTTACGTGTCCATAGGGCACTTGCCGAGTTAATTGCTTCCCACTCATCTGTTTTGACCATTTGGCCGCCTTTAGGCTCCTCACCTTCAGCAGCTTCCTCTTCTTGCCAAACTTCTTTTTGCATTTCAATTGGCAAGCTAATGTGGTCAGAATATTTATTAACGATTTGCTTAACTTTATAAGACTCTAAATAATCAAGAGCATCATCACGTAAGTGAAGAATGATGTCAGTACCGCGTGAAGCTTTATCAATTTGTTGAACTTCAAACTCACCTGTACCACCACTAATCCAACGCACCCCTTCAGAAGCATCTAGACCTGCGCGGCGTGATTCAACCGTAATTTTATCGGCAACAATAAAACCTGAGTAGAAACCAACACCAAACTGACCAATTAACTGAGCATCCGCTTTCTGGTCACCCGTCAATTTTGACATGAAATCTTTAGTACCTGATTTTGCAATGGTACCCAAGTTATCAATGGCTTCTTGTTGGCTTAAACCAATACCGTTATCAGAAATCGTTAAAGTTTTATCTTCTTTATTTAAACTGATTCGTACATGTAAATTAGGGTCATTTTCATAATATTCAGGATGATTAATTCCTTCGAAACGCAATTTATCACATGCATCTGATGCATTAGAGATAAGTTCACGTAAGAAAATTTCAGGGTTTGAATAGAGAGAATGCGTCACTAAATGTAAAAGCTGTGCTACTTCCGCTTGGAAACTATAATTTTGTGATGCTTGTTCACTCATAAATCACTCCTTAAATTTTGAAGTCTGTTTGTTCTCGAATGCTTTATGAATGGAGTACTTCTAGAATTTTTCAATCCTGAATATTAAAAAATTTTACTCTAATTAAAATGGTCCATGGCTTAAGACCCTATCTTGTAAAATAGTGTCTAGTTGTTTTTGTCTTTGCTGATATGCCTTAGAAATACAACTCACATTAGCTGCACAAGCATTTCTTTTTTTCAGCCATTGCTGCTGTGTATCTTTTTGATTATCACGTCCACCCATTGGTAGTGCATGTAAAACAATTTGATATGTCGTTGCCATTTTGACATCGGCATCATTTAAAGATCGGTTCTTACAAATACTGAGTTCAGTCTTTGTTTTTGCAGCATTGCAAGAGAAACTAGCAGCTTGCAAACTATGCGTAAAAGCTAAACCACTAAAAAGTGCTAGCCCCATGGCAAATTTTCTATTCATCATGTTATTCCTTTAAAAATGTATAAAAAATAGTTTAGAAATAAAGAGCGGTAAAATATGTATAAAACTGTCTATTTTATGCGTTTTTTAGTGAGAACCATGAAATAAAAAACCTCACATAAAAAGCTATGTGAGGTGCCTGAATCTAGGTTTATTATTATATTCTTTCTATTTATTATTATGCTTAGAATTTATAGCTATAACCTAAAGTGTAAACAAACGGGTTTATATCTAAATCAAACTTATAATTAGCTACTGAAGGATCAATTGTTACCTCTGGACTAATATCTGCATAACGAACATCTACAAATACTCCCCAATTTTTAGCATCAGCAGGTTGGAAATTAAAACCAACTTGGCCAGCGATACCAAAATCTTCTTTAACTTTTACAGCAACACCTTGTTCATCCCAAGGAATAAATGCTGTTGCCCCGATACCAATATACGGTGTAAAACGAGTCGAGTTTTTAAAATGATATTTTGCTGTAATTGTTGGTGGTAATTGTTTAATACGCGCTTTTTTTTCGCCATTGAGCAATACATCGTGATTAATAGGTGTTGCCAATAATAATTCTGCCGAAAATGGAGATTGACCAAAAAAGTATTCTACTGATGGAGTAAATGCATATTCGTGGTCCGCCTTTACTACACCTAAAGGTGTTGTTGTATCTTCCGATGGAGCAATAACACTACCCCCAAATTTTACTTGCCAATTACCAGCAAAAGTAAATGAAGACACCCCCATTAATGCAATAACTAATGCTTTTTTGAACACTTCAATATCTCCAACCTTATTTATATTTATAATAAACATTTATTTTAAATTGATGCAACACCCATTATAAAATTATTTTTATATTTATTTTTAAGTAGCTGTTTTAAATAAAATTATATATCAACCAACTATTTTAATTGGTTTTTTATTCCAACCTAATTAATCAGAATTATTTTATATAACCAACCTTTTTAATAAACTTTAAATCCCGAGTATTTTAATATAGTTTATTCTAAATACATGTTTTGTTTATACCACAAAAAAACCTCCTTAATCATTATCTCTAGATAAAAACTAAGGAGGTCTTTATTTAATATTTTATAAAAATTATAAAACCATGGCTGCAATCCAACCAAAAATTAATAGCGGAATATTAAAGTGAATAAATGTTGGTATCACAGTATCCCAAATATGGTCATGTTGCCCATCTACACCTAAACCTGCTGTTGGTCCTAAGGTAGAATCAGAAGCCGGAGATCCAGCATCACCTAAAGCAGCAGCTGTCCCGATAAGCGCAATTGTCGCTAATGGTGAGAAACCGAACTGGACACATAAAGGTACATAAATAACAGCTAATACAGGAACACTTGAGAAAGATGAACCTATACCAATCGTGACAAATAGGCCAATACAAAGCATTAAAAATGCAGCAAGCGCTCGGTTATCACCAATGATTTCTACCACACCTTTAACCAACTGGTTAATATCTCCGGTATGAGTCATAACTGAAGCAAAACCAGCAGCAGAGATCATAATAAAACCGACTAGAGCCATCATTCTCATGCCTTGTACAAAGACATCATCTGCATCTTGCCATTTAAAAATGCCTGCCGTAGAAAGCACTGCAAAGCCCACTAAACCACCCAAGATCATTGAGCCGGAATAAAGCTGCGCAACTAAAGTGAGTCCAATAGCCAGTAAAGCCATAAAAATTGTTTTTTTAGCAATAACAGGGCCTTGCTCTGCCTCATGTTTAAGTTCTTCTGCGTCTGCTTTTAAGTCTGCTGTTTCATCTTGTGCAGTTGCACGAAGAGGTTTATCTAAATCAATTGTAGTTACAGGGCTTATCGAACGGTCAGCATAAATTCGTGGCTTACGGTAACTGATAAATACCGCAACCAAGGTGCCTAGAACCATTCCCAAAACTGGAATTGCCATACCAATAGGCATCATGCCACGTTCTACATGTAAGCCATAAGCAGCACCAATCTTGTTGATATTTCCCATCAAAATCTGTTCAAGGAAAATCGCACCAAAGCCAACAGGTAAGAAAATATATGTCCCAACTAAGCCTAGCGTAAGTACACAGGCTGCGGCGCGGCGGTCTAGTTTTAAATGGTTCATGACTCGTAATAATGGTGGTACAAGTACAGGAATAAATGCAATATGAACTGGAATAAGGTTTTGAGAGAAAATAGCTGCGATCAGTAAAATACCTAAGAGTAAATATTTCACTTTAGTTTCTCGGCTTTTCCCCGCTTCCATTCCCAATAAACCAATCAGTTTATGGGCAAGTAAATCAGGTAATCCAGATTTTGAAAGTGCCAGAGCAAATGCCCCTAACACTGCATAGGCAAGTGCAACTTCAGCACCATCACCAAGACCAGCGTTAAAGGCTTCAACAGTTTGAGAAAGGCTTAAACCCGCTACGAGGCCGCCCACAATGGCAGAAACCACTAAAGTCAGTACGACAGAAACGCGCGCCAGTGATAATAAGAACATCACTGCAATCGCAATAACGACAGCATTCATGAATAAGTTCAGAGCAAAACAAAAGGCGATATTCTACCAGATTCACCTCTATGAAGCCGAAAATATCGCCGAATTACCAGTTTTGTATATTAAACAGTCACTTATTAGCTCTGCGAGTCAATAAATTGGCGAATATGAGCTGCCACTTTTTCAGCCTGACTTAAAATCGCCCAATGATTTGCTTCAAGCTCAACATATTCGAAGATTTCAACCCATTTTGGCATCGCTTCTGTAATATATTCGGGGCTGACAAAAGTGTCGTACTTTAAAATAATTGCTTTAACTGGACATTGCGCATAACGCTGACGAGGGCCAGTTAAACGTGGAATAAAATTCGCACGATATAAGTTAATACCGTATTTCCCATCTGAAGAAATATTACTATTTAAAGGCAAATTATCTTTTCGCTCTAAGTCATTTAAGATCTTACCCCACTTCTCTGGACTAAACAGCGACCATACAGTTGGAGCAATTAGCGGTAAATGGAATGCTCCGATATACCATGATTTTGTGAGTATTTTTAGGATCTGTGCAGGTGATGTTTTGAACTTCTCTCTTAAGAAAAGTGCCGCATGATCCAAACATGGACCGGAAATTGTTGTATAAGAGAGTAAACGGCCTTTAAATTTAGGTTCTGTTGCAGATTCCCAAGACTGAATTGAACCCCAATCATGCGCAGCCATATGGAACTGTCGATTTGGGATTACCTCATCTACGACTTCCTGCAAATCTAAAGATAAACGTTCTAAACGGTAATCCCGTATCCGTTTAGGAATAGATGATAAGCCTGCTCCACGGACATCATAAGTCACAATATAAAAATCATTGATTAAATGCTCAATGACCGATTCCCATACTTCCTGATTATCTGGATAACCATGCACTAACACTAATGGAATATTTTTCTCATCACCCCAAGCTTTGGCACACAGGGTTTGTCGATCACTTGTCGTTACGGCATAAATCTTTGGCTGCATAATCATTTCCTATTTTGTTTTTCAATCGATCATGTCGTTAATCGGATAAAGCATTGCCATCAATATAAAAAAGATGATACTTATCTAGTATGACCAGTGTTGCAATAAAAAAAATTGACTATTATGGCTATTTTAAAAAAACTTCAGAACATTCCTTCAATTTCCAAATTCTTATTTAACCATTATCCACCTTACCGTGGAGCTGGTATTCATATTGAAGTCATGAATTTAGAGCTCTGTCATGTTCGAGTAAAAATGCCACTTACTTGGAAAAATCAAAATCTGGTAGGCACTCACTTTGGCGGAAGCCTTTATTCAATGGTTGACCCCTTTTATATGTTGATTCTTATGCATCATCTCGGATCAAAATATATTGTTTGGGATAAAGCAGCTGAAATTAATTTTTTATCACCTGGCCGAAGTACCGTTTATGCTGACATTCGCGTTGATTTAGCAGAAATTGAACAAATTCGTGAACTTGCCGAAAACTATGCTCCTGTTCTTAGAACATATCATTTAAATATTTTCGATGAATCAGGTGTGAGAATTGCTGAAGTCCAAAAGACACTTTATATCCGACGTAAAAAAGCAAAGCCTTCTACTAATAAAATAAGCGCCTGAAGGCGCTTATTTTTCATTTCACTTATTTTTATTTCTTTTCTTCAATCGCAGCACCAGCACCGCCGCCGATTGCGCCACCAATTGCAGCACCTGTATCACCACCTATGATTGCTTTACCAACGACCGAACCAATACCTGCACCAATCGCACTCTTGGTTGTAGTTTGTTTACTGCCACCTTGAGTATTAGAACCCACACCTGCACCTACCGCAGCACCTAAGCCTGCACCGATACCACCACCAACATGGTTACCAAGACCACCACCCAATGCACCACCCGCTGCTGCTGCACCAATACGCTGGTCAGACGGACTCATATTTTGACAGCCGGTGAACATAACTGTAGATAATATGACAGTAGATATTAAACCAATTTTTTTATTCATGACCGTACTCACTCCTTTGGGCTTTAATCAAAGCATAGTCTTCTTTTATGGGGAATTTGATCAGTTTGTGTTATTGCACTGTCGTAATTAATAGATATTTTGTAAAGCCAATTTATGCACAGTGATGAGTTAAATTTTCATCTTTTAAAAACAGATAAAAAAGAAGCTCTTAATGAAATAAGAGCTTCTTTTTTAATATAGTTAGAGGTAGTTTTAGTACTTACCTTTTTTCTCTTCATAGGCTGCACCAGCACTACCACCGAGTGCTCCACCTGCAGCAGCACCAGCGTCACCACCAATCACTGCACCCCCTAAGATTGCCCCAACACCTGCACCAATCGCACTATTACGTACTGTTTTACTGCTAGAGCCTTTAGCATTAGCGGCAACACCAGCACCAAGCGCTGCTCCTAAACCTGCACCAATATTACCGCCTATATGTTTACCTACGGCACCACCTGCACCGCCACCGATAGCTGCCGAACCAATACGTTTGCTTTCTGGGCTAGCATTTTGGCAACCTACAAATAGAGTAGTTGACATTAAACCAACACCTGCAATCATCATCATTTTTTTCATTAAAGCTACTCCTCTACTCAGTTGCGCCTAGAATAGTATGCTTTCATGGAGGGTTTTCCCCCATTAAGTAATAAATTAAGAGTGCTTTAATAGACTTTTTGTAAAAATGGCTTATTTTTTCCACAAAAAAGGCGCCCTAAGGCGCCTTTTTAATGCAAGTTTAAGCTTAGAATTGTTCTGAGTTTAAAGCTTGGCTAAATGCTTGGTCTACTTCGCTGAAGTCATTGTGAAGAGCATGTTCTGCTGCTTCCGCTTCTTGACGACGACGCTCTAAGTGGTATGCAAGACCAGTACCAGCTGGAATCAAGCGACCCACTACAACGTTTTCTTTCAAGCCACGTAAATCATCTTCTTTACCTGTTACAGCCGCTTCAGTTAACACACGAGTTGTTTCCTGGAACGATGCAGCAGAGATGAATGAGTCAGTAGAAAGCGATGCTTTCGTAATACCCATCAATTGACGTTCAAACTTCGCAGGGAACTTGTTCTGAGCCAAGACAGCTTGGTTCTCTTGAACAACACGGATGTAATCCACTTGTTCACCTTTGATGAAGCTTGTATCACCACCATCGATGATATCAACTTTACGCAACATTTGACGTACGATAACTTCAATGTGCTTATCGTTGATTTTTACACCTTGGAGACGGTAAACGTCTTGAACTTCGTTCACGATGTAGTTAGTTAAAGCAACTTCACCTTTCAAGCGTAAGATGTCATGTGGATTTTGTGGACCATCAGAAATGGTTTCACCACGGTTCACATGTTCACCTTCAAACACGTTGATTTGACGCCATTTTGGAATCAACTCTTCGTAAATTTCAGAACCGTCATCTGGAGTAATCACTAAACGGTTCTTACCTTTGGTCTCTTTACCGAAGCTTACGATACCAGACACTTCTGCCAAGATCGCATGTTCTTTCGGCTTACGTGCTTCGAACAAGTCAGCAACACGCGGAAGACCACCGGTAATATCACGAGTACGTGAAGATTCTTGTGGTACACGACCGATAACGTCACCCACACCAATTGTTTCGCCGTCGCGAACAGTCACAATTGTGTTTTGTGGTAAGAAGTAGAACTGTTCACCGCCATCAGTTGTATCTAATACGATTGCTGGACGTAAATCTTTACCAGAAGCAGGACGTGCTGTTACAGGCAAGATTTCAACAGTTGTCATACCAGTTGCATCATCAGTTTTAGATGTTGCAGTTACACCATCAGCAATTTGGCTGAAACGTGCTTTACCAGCAACTTCTGTTACCAATGGATGCGTATGCGGATCCCATGTCGCAACGATACCGCCAGCCTCAACAAGCTCACCATCTTTCAACAAGATGCTCGCACCGTAAGGAAGTTTGTAGCGTTCACGCTCACGACCTAACTCATCGGCAATACCAATTTCACCTGAACGTGAAACTGAAACCAAGTGGCCTTTCGCATGTTGTACAGTTTTTACGTTATGGAAACGTACAGTACCTTTGTTACGTACTTGAACACTGTTTGCAGCAGAAGTTCGGCTTGCAGCACCACCCACGTGGAACGTACGCATTGTTAACTGTGTACCTGGTTCACCGATTGATTGTGCAGCCATTACACCTACTGACTCACCTGGGTTTACCAAGTGACCACGAGCAAGGTCACGACCATAACATTTCGCACATACACCGAATGTTGATTCACATGCGATTACAGAACGTACTTTAACTTCATCGACACCAGCCTCTTCAAGCTGAGCTGCGATTTTCTCGTCAATTAACGTACCACGAGGTAATACAACTTCATCATCAGATGCACGACGTACATCTTCAGCAGTTACACGACCTAATACGCGGTCACGTAATGGCTCGATGACATCACCACCCTGAATGAATGGAGTCATCACTAGACCACCACTTGTACCACAATCTGGCTCAGTAATTACTAAGTCTTGTGCCACGTCTACAAGACGACGAGTCAAGTAACCAGAGTTCGCAGTTTTCAATGCAGTATCGGCCAAACCTTTACGCGCACCGTGTGTTGAAATGAAGTACTGGAGTACTGTCAAACCTTCACGGAAGTTCGCTTTAATTGGAGTCTCAATAATCGAGCCATCCGGTTTTGCCATCAAACCACGCATACCTGCAAGCTGACGAATCTGAGCCGCACTACCACGGGCACCAGAGTCAGACATCATATAGATACTGTTGAATGATTTTTGCTTCTCGTCTTCACCTTGTTTGTTTTTCACAAGTGTATAAGACAAGTTATCCATCATTGCTTTAGCAACTTGGTCGTTTGTACGCGCCCAAATATCGACAACTTTGTTATAACGTTCACCAGCAGTTACGAAACCTTGTTCGAACTGTTGTTCGATTTCACGAACTTCTGTTTCCGCTTTGTCAATAATTGTGTGTTTCGTAGGTGGAATTAACATGTCTTCCATACCTACAGATACACCTGAACGAGTCGCTTGACGGAAGCCCAAGTACATTAATTGGTCAGCGAAGATAACTGTATCTTTCAAACCAAGTTTACGGTAGCAAGAGTTGATTAACTTAGAGATGTTCTTTTTAGTCATCTCAAGGTTGATCATGTCAAAGCTTAAACCTTCTGGAACAACTTCCCAAAGTAAGCAACGACCTGGTGTTGTATCAACAATAATAGTTTGCTGTTCACGCTCACCATTTTCATTGATAACCGTTTGATGCACACGTACTTTAACACGAGCATGGATCGCAACTTGACCAGTTGCAAGTGCACGGTTTACTTCGTGAGTATCCGCAAACACCATGCCTTCACCTTTAGCGTTTACTGCATCACGAGTGATGTAGTAAAGACCCAAGACAACGTCCTGAGAAGGAACGATGATTGGCTCACCGTTTGCTGGTGACAAGATGTTGTTTGTTGACATCATCAATGCACGAGCTTCTAACTGTGCTTCAAGTGTCAATGGAACGTGTACCGCCATTTGGTCACCGTCGAAGTCGGCGTTGAACGCAGCACAGACGAGCGGGTGAAGACGGATTGCCTTACCTTCAATAAGAATAGGTTCAAATGCTTGAAGACCTAAACGGTGAAGTGTTGGCGCACGGTTCAACATTACTGGATGTTGACGAATTACAGATGCAAGAACGTCCCAAACTTCCGGAGTCTCACGCTCAACCATTTTCTTTGCAGCTTTAATGGTTGTTGCCTGACCTGAAGCTTGTAATTTCGCGAAAATGAATGGCTTGAATAGTTCAAGTGCCATTTTCTTCGGAAGACCACATTGGTGAAGACGTAAAGTAGGACCTACAGTAATTACCGAACGACCAGAGTAGTCAACACGCTTACCTAACAAGTTCTGACGGAAACGACCTTGTTTACCTTTGATCATGTCTGCCAAAGATTTTAATGGGCGTTTGTTAGAACCAGTAATTGCACGACCACGACGACCGTTATCAAGCAACGCATCTACAGACTCTTGTAACATACGTTTTTCGTTACGTACGATGATGTCCGGCGCTGCAAGGTCAAGAAGACGCTTCAAACGGTTGTTACGGTTAATTACACGACGATATAAGTCGTTCAAGTCAGAAGTCGCGAAACGACCACCTTCAAGTGGAACTAATGGACGTAAATCTGGTGGAAGTACCGGAAGTACGTTCATTACCATCCATTCTGGCTTGTTGTTTGAGTCTTTGAATGCTTCCATCAATTTCAAGCGCTTAGACGCTTTTTTCAACTTCGTTTCAGAAGTTGTTTGAGGAATTTCTTCACGTAAACGTGAAATTTCAGCTTCAAGGTCGATGTCTTTCAACAAGTCTTGAACTGCTTCTGCACCCATTTTTGCAACAAATTCGTCGCCGTGCTCTTCTAGAGCAGTAAAGTATTCTTCATCATTAAGAAGTTGATACTTTTCAAATGGTGTCATACCAGGATCAGTAACAACGTATGATTCGAAATACAATACACGTTCGATATCACGAAGTGTCATATCAAGTAATAAACCGATACGGGATGGTAACGATTTTAAGAACCAGATATGTGCAACTGGAGAAGCAAGCTCAATGTGACCCATACGTTCACGACGAACTTTTGCTGTAGTTACTTCAACGCCACATTTTTCACAAATGACGCCTTTGTATTTCATACGCTTGTATTTACCACACAAGCATTCGTAATCTTTTACTGGACCAAAGATTTTGGCACAGAACAAACCATCACGTTCTGGTTTGAACGTACGATAGTTGATTGTCTCAGGTTTTTTAACTTCACCATGAGACCATGACTTAATCATTTCTGGTGACGCAAGACCAATACGGATACGGTCGAACTCAACTGGCGCATGACCATCTGAGTCCGTTTTCTTACGCATGATATCGAGCAAGTCTTTCAATTTTTTTCTCCGTGTGTCGGGAAGCCTCGCTTACCCGACTGGGTCACAAATATTGTTTTTACCTAAAAAATCGTGAGTCTTACGACTTAGTCACCATTTTTTAGTTCAATGTTGATACCTAAAGAACGGATCTCTTTGGTCAATACGTTGAACGATTCAGGCATACCCGGATCCATATAATGGTTACCATCTACAATGTTCTTATAGATGCGAGTACGGCCTTCAACGTCATCCGACTTCACTGTAAGCATTTCTTGGAGTGTATATGCTGCACCGTATGCTTCAAGTGCCCATACTTCCATCTCACCGAAACGCTGACCACCGAATTGTGCTTTACCACCAAGCGGTTGTTGTGTAACAAGTGAGTAAGAACCAGTTGAACGCGCATGCATCTTGTCATCAACCAAGTGGTTCAATTTAAGCATGTACATGTAACCAACAGTTACTGGACGGTCAAACTGTTCACCTGTACGTCCGTCAAACAATACTGTTTGACCAGTACGTGAAATGTCAGCCAATTCAAGTAAGTCTTTAATTTGACTTTCTTCAGCACCATCAAATACAGGAGTAGCTAAAGGCACACCCGCACGCAAGTTACCTGCAAGCGCTAGAATTTCTTCATCAGTCAAGCTATCAAGATCTTCTTGCTCACCGCCGACTTTGTTATAAATCTTGTCTAAGAATTCGCGCAGTTCTAAAACTGTACGTTGTTCTTTCAACATTTTTTCGATTTTGTCACCAAGCCCTTTAGCCGCCATACCCAAGTGAGTCTCTAGAATCTGACCCACGTTCATACGAGATGGTACACCCAGCGGGTTCAATACGATATCTACCGGCACACCGTTAGCATCATGTGGCATGTCTTCAACAGGTAAGATGTTAGATACAACACCCTTGTTACCGTGACGACCAGCCATCTTATCACCAGGCTGAATACGACGTTTAACAGCTAAGTAAACTTTAACAACTTTTAATACGCCAGTTGTTAATTCATCACCTGTTGCAAGCTTACGTTTCTTCTCAGCGAATTTCTCATCGATTTCTGCGCTCTTCTCTTTCAAGAACACTTGAATTTGAGTTAAACGCTCAGCGATTGCTTCATCTGCTGGTTGAATTTCAAGTAAGTCAACAAGCTCTAAACCAGATAATAAATCTTCAGAAAGTTTATCACCACGTTTAGTTGAACCACCGCCATTAGACTCTTGGCCTTTAAGTAAACGGATTACACGCTCACGAGCCGCTTCTTCGAAGATCTTGTATTCTTCTTTCAAGTCTTTACGATAAGAATCAAGCTGCGCTTTTTCAATTGCTAAAGCACGGTCATCTTTCTCTAAACCATCACGAGTGAAGACTTGAACGTCAATAACTGTACCTTTAGTACCAGATGGAACACGTAAAGATGAGTCTTTAACGTCAGCAGCTTTCTCACCAAAAATTGCACGAAGCAGTTTTTCTTCAGGAGTTAACTGAGTTTCACCTTTAGGCGTTACTTTACCAACTAAGATGTCGCCAGCAGTAACTTCAGCACCGATATAAACGATACCTGATTCATCAAGTTTAGAAAGCGCAGCTTCACCTACGTTAGGAATATCGGCAGTAATTTCTTCTGCACCTAACTTAGTATCACGTGCTACACATGACAATTCTTGAATGTGAATAGAGGTTAAACGGTCTTCTTGAAGTACACGCTCAGATAACAAGATCGAGTCTTCGTAGTTGTAACCATTCCATGTCATGAACGCTACACGCATGTTTTGACCAAGCGCAAGTTCACCCATGTCTGTTGACGGACCGTCTGCCAAGATGTCACCACGAGCAACTTTGTCGCCCAAGTTCACAATAACATTTTGGTTAATACAAGTATTTTGGTTTGAACGCGTATATTTGATGAGGTTATAGATATCTACACCTGCCTCACCTGCAACCATTTCATCTTCGTTTACACGAATAACGATACGAGAAGCATCTACATATTCAATTACACCGCCACGGTTTGCGATTACACACACACCAGAGTCACGTGCAACGTTCGCTTCCATACCTGTACCTACAAGCGGTTTATCCGCACGTAAAGTAGGAACTGCCTGACGTTGCATGTTTGAACCCATGAGCGCACGGTTTGCGTCATCGTGTTCAAGGAATGGAATAAGTGATGCAGCAACAGATACTACCTGCTGTGCAGAAACGTCCATATGCGTTACTTTTTCAGGCGGCATACGTACGAATTCACCTTGATGACGAACAGAAACGAATTCTTCTGTTAAGTTGCCATCTTTATCTACTGCAGAGTCGGCCTGTGCAATAACAGTACCTACTTCTTCAATTGCAGATAAATATTCAACATCATCAGTTACACGACCATCTACAACTTTGCGGTATGGAGTTTCCAAGAAACCGAAGTCATTCGCTTTTGCGTATACAGAAAGCGAGTTGATCAAACCAATGTTTGGACCTTCAGGAGTTTCAATTGGACAAACACGACCATAGTGAGTTTGGTGTACGTCACGTACTTCGAAGCCTGCACGTTCACGTGTTAAACCACCAGGACCAAGCGCAGATACACGACGTTTATGTGTAATCTCAGATAATGGGTTGTTTTGGTCCATAAACTGAGATAACTGGCTTGAACCAAAGAATTCTTTGATTGCAGCAGCAACTGGTTTTGCATTAATCAAATCTTGTGGAGACAAGTTATCTGTTTCTGCTTGGCTTAAACGCTCTTTAACAGCACGCTCAACACGAACTAAACCTACACGGAATTGGTTCTCTGTCATTTCACCAACAGAACGTACACGACGGTTACCTAAGTGGTCGATATCGTCGACTTCACCTTTACCGTTACGGATTTCAACCAATGTACGTAATACATCGATAATATCTTCGTGCGATAAAATACCTTCAACTTCGCGTGACTTCTGATCAGTACCAACTTCGTAAGGACGACCTAAACGACGGTTGAACTTCATACGACCTACTGGAGATAAGTCATAGCGTTCAGAAGAGAAGAACAAGTTATTGAATAAGTTTTCAGCAGCTTCTTTTGTTGGTGGCTCGCCTGGACGCATTACTTTGTAGATTTCTACTAATGCTTCTTCACGATCACGCGTCAAGTCAGCACGTAATGTATCAGCTACGAACGAACCACGGTCAATATCGTTAGTGAACAAGATATTAAATTGCTTAACACCGCCTTCTGCCAACTTCACCATTACTTCATGGCTTAACAGAGTATTTGCAGCAATTACTTCACCATCACGTAAAGTAATATCTTCAGCAGTGATACGCTCATATAAGTATTCATCAGGAACAGAAAGCTTAGTTAAACCTGCAGCTTCCATTTGACGTACATGACGAGCATTAATACGTTTACCTTGCTCAACAATGACTTTACCTTCATTGTCAGTAATATCAAATTGAGCCATTTCACCACGTAAACGCTCAGGTACGAGGTCAATTTGATAGCTACCCATGTCAAGATACACAGGTACTTTTTCATAGAACAAATTCAAGATCTGTTCATTGTTATAACCTAGTGCACGTAACACAACTGTAGCAAGTAATTTACGACGACGGTCGATACGTACGTAAACTAAGTCTTTTGCATCAAATTCGAAGTCTAACCATGAACCACGGTAAGGAATGATACGTGCTGAATACAACACTTTACCACTTGAGTGGGTCTTACCTTTATCATGGTCAAAGAATACGCCTGGCGAACGGTGTAATTGAGATACGATTACACGCTCAGTACCGTTGATAACAAAGGTACCATTTTCAGTCATGAGTGGAATTTCACCCATATAGACTTCTTGTTCGCGTACGTCTTTAATTGATTTAGTTTCGCGATCTTTAATAATCAAACGAATTTTAACGCGCATTGGTGCCGCATAAGTCGAGCCACGAAGAATACATTCGCGTACATCGAACTCAGGTTTACCAAGGCTATACTCAACAAATTCTAAAGCAGCATTGCCAGAATAACTTTCGATAGGAAAAACTGAACGAAATGCGGCTTGGAGACCGATATCTTCGCGGTTTTTTGGTGATTTGCCATCTTGCAAGAATGTTCTGTACGAATCGACCTGAATCGATAATAAGTACGGTGCATCCATTACTTGGGGCAATTTACCAAAATTCTTACGGATCCGTTTCTTTTCGGTATATGAGTATGCCATCTGGAGTCCTCGGAAAGTAAACCAAGCCCGCCTGCAGAACGGGCTCAGAAGGAATTACGCAGGCCGATATGGCCACCACTGTTTACAAATGCTGCAATTTTTAGTGGTATAAAAACGCTTAACAATATTTTTAAAAATGAAAAATATTGGTAAGCATTTGAATTTATTTATTTTATTTAGGCTTTCTCTAAAAACCAAACAAAACTAACAAAAATCGAGCCGATTATTGTAACGCAAAAAGGCTGATGACCCAAGAGCCATCAGCCATTTTATGGAGCCGATTTAAAAACCGACTCCTTTTACAATTACTTAAGTGTAACTGTAGCACCAGCTTCTTCAAGTTTCTTCTTAAGTTCTTCGCCTTCTTCTTTAGAAACGCCTTCTTTAAGAACTTGAGGAGCGCCTTCAACTAAGTCTTTAGCTTCTTTAAGACCAAGACCAGTTGCTTCACGAACAGCTTTAATTACAGCTACTTTGTTAGCACCGAAAGAAGTCAACTCAACGTTGAATTCAGATTGTTCTTCAGCAGCAGCAGCAGCGCCACCAGCTGGAGCAGCAACAGCTACAGCAGCTGCAGATACGTTGAATTTCTCTTCGAAAGCAGAAATTAATTCAACAAGTTCAAGAACAGTTTTTTCAGCAACTGCATTTAAGATTTCTTCGTTAGTTAAAGCCATGAGAATAACTCCAAATGGATATTGAATGGTGTGTAAAATTGATTAAGCAGCTTCTGACTCGTTTTTCTCTTTGAGTGCTGTAATGAGGCGACCCAATTTCGAAATAGGAGCTTGAAGGACAGAGGCAAGCATAGTAAGCGCTTTCTCTTGGTTCGGAAGATTAGCAATAACGCTAACATCAGCACCTTGATAAACTTTGCCGTCAAATGCAGCAGCTTTTAATTCAAATGCTTTGTTAGTTTTAGCAAATTCTTCGAACAAGCGTGCAGCTGCACCCATGTCATCTTCAGAAGTTGAAAAACCTAGAATTGTTGGACCAACAAGGTTGTCGTTCAAGATATCAAACTGAGTACCTTGAAATGCGCGTTTAGCCAAAGTGTTACGTACAATACGTGTAGTTACACCTAGCTTACGAGCTTCAACACGAAGTGTTGTTAATTGCTCTACGCTTAAACCTTGATAGTCAGCAACAACGGCTGCAAACGCTTTAGAAGCAACTTCACTTACTTCTGCAACGATCTGTTTTTTGTCTTCAATAAGAAGAGCCATTGTAAAACCTCCTAAGGTGATTTATGTACCCAATGGGCACACTCCCAGTTCGTAAGTCTTTCGACTTACACGCGGAGGAGGAACAAATCACACCACCGCGTCTACGCAGGCTGGTTTATTAAGAAAATCGCTATTCGAAAATAACGTCTTTTCGCCTGAGGTCTTTGACGCTGATAAATTCTCATTTATCAATTCAAAGTCCGCCTGATAAGTAATAGATAAAGCTTTACTCTACCGAAGCAAAAGCAGAAATAACTTTTCTGTTTTATGCTTAATCCTCATCAGGACTTTAAAATTCTTTACTTAACCAAGTTAAAACTTAGTTTGAAACGTTGTTTACATCAACAGTAAGACCAGGACCCATAGTTGAGCTCAAAGTGATCTTCTTGATGTATACACCTTTAGAAGTTGCAGGTTTTAACTTTTTCAAGTCAGCAACTAAAGTTTCAACGTTTTGACGGATTGCAGCAGCATCAAAGCCAACTTGACCAATCGCAGCGTGAATAATACCCGCTTTGTCTACACGGTAACGTGCCTGACCAGATTTAGCGTTTTTAACAGCGCCAGCAACGTCAGGAGTTACAGTACCAACTTTAGGGTTTGGCATTAAACCACGTGGACCAAGAATTGTACCGAGCTTACCAACAACACGCATAGCGTCAGGAGCAGCGATTACAACATCAAAGTCAAGGTTTCCACCTTGGATGCTTTCAGCAAGGTCATCAAAACCTACAACATCAGCACCAGCTTCTTTCGCAGCTTCTGCTTGCGCGCCTTGAGCAAATACAGCTACACGTACAGTTTTACCAGTACCTGCAGGTAATGTAGTCGCACCACGAACAACCTGATCAGATTTACGTGGATCTACGCCAAGGTTTACAGAGATGTCTAAAGATTCTTTGAACTTTGCAGCAGGCAAGCTGTTAAGAACCTGTACTGCTTCTTCCAAAGTGTAAACTTTGTTCGCTTCAACAGCAGCAGCAATGGCTTTTTGACGTTTAGTTAACTTTGCCATGTCTTATAGCTCCACTTCCAAGCCCATAGAACGTGCAGAACCAGCGATGGTACGAACACGCGCGTCTAAGTCAGCACCAGTTAAGTCTGGTTCTTTAGTAGTCGCGATTTCTTCTAATTGAGCACGAGTCAACTTACCAACTTTAGTTTTGTTAGGTACAGATGAACCCTTTTGGATACCAGCAGCTTTCTTAAGAAGAATAGAAGCTGGAGGAGTTTTCATGATGAATGTGAACGACTTGTCGTTGTACACAGTAATCACTACAGGGATTGGAAGACCTGGTTCAACTTTTTGTGTAGCAGCATTGAATTCTTTACAGAATGCCATGATGTTTACACCACGTTGACCTAGTGCAGGACCAATCGGTGGAGATGGATTTGCTTTACCAGCTGGAACTTGCAGCTTGATATAGCCGTCAATCTTCTTAGCCATTTTAAATACCTCTGGGTACAAACGCCGTTAGGCTCCCCAATTTCTACGTAACAATACTGTTACAACAACAATGCCCGATAAAATCGGGCGCTTTTCAACCAATTAAGATTAAATCGTTTTTTCGACTTGGCGAAATTCGAGTTCAACCTGAGTTGGTCGATTAAACACGTTAATTGTCAACGTTAAACGTGACTTATCGTATTGAACCTCTTCCACCACACCTTTAAAGTCTGTGAATGGACCGTCAATAACAAGTAATTCTTCACCTGGCTCAAACATCGTCTTAGGACGTGGGGCTTCACCAGTATTACGTACACGCGCAAGAATCGCATCTGCTTCACGTTGAGTGATTGGCGCAGGTTTTTCAGGTGTACCACCAATAAAACCTAATACTTTTGGACACTCTTTAACAATGTGCCAAGTATCGTCATTCATTTCCATTTCAACTAACACATAGCCAGGAAAGAATTTACGCTCAGATTTACGCTTCTTACCATCCTTCATTTCTACCACTTCTTCGGTAGGAACAAGGACATCACCAAAGCTATCGGCAACAGCGCTACGCTGGATTCGTTCTTTAAGTGAACGCATCACTTGTTTTTCATAACCAGAATAGGCATGAATAATGTACCAACGTTTCATAGCTCTTTTACCCGATAATCAACTTAATTAACCAACCCAAACCATAGTCAAAACACCATAAAACTAATGATGCAACAACTACAACCAATAGAACCTGCCACGATGTTGTGACTGTTTCTTGTTTTGTTGGCCAAGTTACTCGACGCAATTCGACTCGTGCATCTTTCAGCAAACGAACGAAGCCTTTACCTTGATGGGTGGCGTATAATAAACCTAAAGCCACAACGATACAAGCAAAAATTACCCCAACGCGCACCCAAACATCATTTGCAGGGGCCCAATACGCTGGTAAATGCTGATTCACCATGGTAGCCGAGAGCAATAATGCAATTGCTATCACCCATAGAACGATATCTAAAGGCGAACCAGAACGAACAACTTCAGCAGAATTATTTCTTTGAGGAATTGGCGCGTCGCTCAATGCGTCACGCGATTTATCATTCGACATTTTTGTACTCGTCGTAGAACTCGCGACTTATTATATGAACAACTAAGCCAGCATCAAGCTTTTTATTTCAAAATATGGCAGGTCAGGAGGGACTCGAACCCCCAACATTCGGTTTTGGAGACCGACGCTCTACCAATTGAACTACTGACCTATAAAGCAAGTTGAGAGCCAAAGCTCTCAACTTGAGACGTAATTCGTCACTATATTATGCTTATGCAGTTACTTTAGCAACAACACCAGCACCTACAGTACGACCACCTTCACGGATCGCAAAACGTAGACCTGGGTCCATTGCGATTGGGTGGATTAATTCTACTGACATTTCAACGTTGTCACCT